>LCEC01000055.1 GCA_000997475.1 Parcubacteria group bacterium GW2011_GWB1_42_6 | reverse complement strand
TGTTCCGCAGTATTCTGCGCCTGCACTGGTGCCTGGCCGAACCCCAGCATAGCAACCATCACAAACGTTAAGGCGGCTAGTAGTTTTCTAATCATAGACTGTAACCCCGTTGCTAATTTCATGGTATGCCTATAATCATTGAAAGGCAATACTTAAATTGAATCATAACAAAAAGTTCTAACGTCTTGAATGCTCTCGTCTGTGGTGCAACATAGTTGCCGAAGCTAGGATACTACTGGCTATCACTAGCCTCTAATTGAGTAACCTCGTCTGCCATCAGCTCTATTGTCCTAGTAACCATGGCACCCATTTGGTGATAGCACCCAACGTCAAATATACGGACACCTTTGTATTCTCCCTTACCCCAAAGTCTTTGTAGTGCTATTGGTGCTTTTCTGCCACTATTCGCAGGAATATTCCTCACCATTGCATTTCCGCAACTAATGTTTATGCTCATACTGCACTCCGGAAAGCCCGTAGAGGTACCGATGCAAGCTCGACAGGCAGCATCGGATGGTTCACGGCATAGAGGGCTGCTATCAGGGCTAATGGATTCCTCCTCAAGCCTAGACCGTGCAGCCATATATACTCGTCTGGATGTATCAAAGAAGTCTACCCCGTCTTGGCCGAGTGCGAACATTCGTCTTATCAAGTCTTCAGGTAAATCACGCCAGCTAAATACTCCGTTACGATGGTAAACATAGGTATCTTCTACAGCATAAACTTCCCCTGCCGGAAACACAGAACCAGCTTCACTCATGAGTTAAGAATAATGTGGCGAGGTATTAGTCTGCAAGCATAAGATGTTTGGTGCAGTGTAGTTTCCGAAGCTAGGATGTTAATCATTTCAGGAAATCAACGCCAAACTCTTTGAGTGCTTTAGCAACTTTAGGTAGTGGCAGACCCATAACATTACTATAATCTCCGTCTATCCGCTCTACAAGAACAGCCCCTAAATTCTGGATTATATAAGCTCCTGCATTGTTTAGGGCATTTTCTTTAGCAAGATAACCATCGATATCTTCAGTTGTAAGTTTCCTGAAATAAACTTTGGTTTCATCTGTATCTGAATGCTCTTTCCCTGTATCGGGATCAATTATAGTAAAGCCAGTGATAAAAGAGTGGCATTGCCCGCTTAAAGTGGTTAACATTTCCCTGGCTTTTTCGGTTGTACGCGGCTTACCCAGAAGCTCACCATTGAACACCGCAAAACTATCTGCTGCTAATACAACTGCGTTCTTGTGTCGACTTGCAACATCGAGTGCTTTGCCTTTAGATAAATACTTAGCAAGCTCAGCGGGCTCTAAATTAATAGCCATATTTTCTTCGTAATTACTGACGTCAACAATGAAAGGGATACCTGTTCTTTCCAGTATTTCCTTTCTCGCAGTAGAACCAGAGGCAAGAACAAGCTGTTTCATGGCTATAGCATATCAAAAGAGACTTGGCGAAGATTGTTTTTGTTATGATTGAGATATGAAAATCGGTGTGGCTGGAAGTATGCAATTCACTGAACGCATGATGGAAATCTGTGAACGATTAGAGGGAATGGGCCACCAAGCATTTATGAGTAAGTTTGCCCCTTATTTTGTTGGTAAGACTGATGAAGAAAAGGAGATAATCAAGCTTTATCAAAAGAATAATATGGACGCGATTCGGGAATTTTGGAGGGCGATGCAAGGGGCTGATGCTGTTTTGGTCTTGAATTTTGATAAAAATGGAATTAAAAACTACATTGGCGGCAATACTTTGATGGAAATTGGTTTTGCTCACGTTTTGAATCAGAAAGTATTTTTACTCAACCCGATTCCGGAAATTCCTTTTTACAAAACCGAAATTGAGGCGATTAAGCCCGTAATTTTGAATGGAGATTTGTCAAAAATAAAATAACCTATGCCTGAAATGAATTCTAAAGAAAATTGGAATAAATTTATCCTCGAAAATCAGGGATCTTTTTTGCAATCTTGGGAGTGGGGGGAGTTTCAAAAAAAACTTGGGAGAAAGATTTTTAGATTAGGATTCGGCGGCCCGCCTTCGCCCCAATTCAAGGGGGACTTCGGCGTGGCGATGCAGATCATCGAAATGAATTTGCCGTTGGGCAAGAAATATTGGTATTGCCCCGTGGGGCCAATAGCGGAAACTCGAAATTCGAAACTCGAAATTCGAAACATCACGGAAGAAATAAAAATGGCAGCGAAAGAAAACGGCGCGATATTTTTGAGAATTGAGCCGTTTTGGGAAGAAAACGAAGAGATAAAAAATTTGCTCAAAAAAGAAGGGTTTAAAAAATTGGATCGTGATATCAATCCGGCTCAAACTTTGATTTTGGATATCTCAAAAACGGAAGATGAAATTTTAAATCAAATGCATGGCAAGTGGCGATACAACATCCATCTGGCCGAGAAAAAAAATGTCGCGGTGAAAATGATAAAATCGGGCGACGCGGATTTTGAAAAATATTTTGAAGACTTCTATTCTTTGATGGCCAAAATGTCGGCGAGGCAAGGAATAAAAAGCCATGCCAAGGAGTATTATTATGCGGAACTGCAGACTTTATGCCGACCTACGGAAATGCGAACAAATAATGATAAAACTATTTGTATAACTCCCCCTAACCCCCTCTTATCTAAGAGGGGGAGCAATCCGGAATTTGTTTTATTTGCCGCCGAGTATGAAGGCAAAACCATTGCTGCCAATATCGTTGTTTTTTTTGGCAATCAGGCGACCTATCTTCACGGCGCGGCGGATTTGGAATTCAAATCATTAATGGCGCCGCATTTGCTGCAATGGGAGCAGATTAAAGAAGCAAAAAAACAGGGGATGGCGAAATATGATTTCTGGGGAATAACAAATGAGAACACAACTGATAAAAAACGCCGAGTTTCTTGGGAAGGATTCACTCGATTCAAAAAAGGTTTTGGAGGGGAAGAAAAGAATTTTATGGGTGCTTGGGATTTGGCGATTAGAAAAGGCTGGTATGGAATATATAAATTAGCGCAGAGAATAAAAAGGTAATATATTTTTTTAGATGTCATTCCCGCGGAGGCGGGAATCCGGAGCTTCAGCGAGGCGAGCTTTCGCGGGGATGACAATACTGGTATGAAAAAGATTCTCAAAAAACTCATTCCCTGTTTTATTTGGAGCATCTATCACTGGAAACTTTCTTTTTTGGGCGCGTTGATTTACGGTTTTCCTTCTCGAAAAATTAAAGTGATCGGGGTGACGGGCACCAAAGGAAAATCCACGGTGGTGATGCTGGCGGGAAAAATTCTGGAAGAGCATTTATCGACAAAATTAGGTAATAACTCCCCCCAACCCCCTCTTAACTTAAGAGGGGGAGGAGTTGGCTGGGTTTCTTCGCTCACAATAAACGACGGGAAAAAAGAAGAAATGAATCCGTATCACATGACAATGCCCGGGCGGTTTTTTATCCAAAAGATGCTGGCGCGAATGGTTAAAAACGGCTGCAAATACGCTTTGATCGAAGTGACGAGCGAGGGCATCAATCAATTTCGCCACAAATTCATCGATTTTTCGGGCGCGGTTTTCACCAACTTGGCGCCGGAACATATTGAAGCGCACGGCAATTTTGAAAATTATCGCGCGGCCAAAGAAAAATTGTTTGAAGTTGTGAGCCGCAAAAAAGGGGGATTTGGGGTTTACAATCTGGATGATGAAAATGTTGAAAATTTTTTGAAATATCCGGTGGAGAGGAAAATCGGATATTTTAAGTCTGAAAATAATTGTCATTGTGAGGAGCTTGCGACGAAGCAATCCCGTGATATGTCCCAAACGCTTATTCAAAAAGAGTGCAGCGGCGGTAATAATTCGGGATTGCTTCGCTCATCCGAAACGGATTCGCTCGCAATGACAAACATTCGATTATCCGCTTTGGGCAGCGAGTTCGAAATCAATAGTGTGAATTTTAAAACCAATTTACTTGGAGAATTCAACGTGTATAACTCGGCGGCGGCGATTGGGATTGCGATTTCGCAAGGAATAAATTTGGAAACGGCTAAAAAAGCGCTTGAGAAAATAGAATCGATTTCGGGCCGACTGGAATTAATCAAAGAAGGGCAGAATTTCACGGTGGTTGTTGATTTGGCGCATACGCCCGATAGTTTTCAAAAAGTTTTTGGGTTGTTTAGGAATTTAATAAACACTTCCTCCCCTAGCCCCTCCTCAACTGAGGAGGGGAGGAAGAAAGGTAGGATAATTTCTGTTTTTGGTTCGGCCGGCGGCGGCAGGGATAAATGGAAGCGTCCCGAACTTGGCAAAATCGCTTCGCAAAATTCGGATATTGCCATTATTGCCAACGAAGATCCTTATGACGAAGACGGATTAAAAATCGCCGATGATATTTTGGCGGGCTGCGATAAAAACAAAACGCGAATAATTTTGGACAGGCGCCAAGCGATTGCCAAGGCTTTATCTTTAGCGCAAGAAGGGGACGCGGTTTTGATTCTTGGCAAAGGGACGGAACAGACGATGGTTTTGAATAACGGCGCGATAAAATGGGATGATCGGGATGTGGTGAGAGAGGAATTAAAGAAAATAATTTAATGTTGAGTTATTTTGAGATTTGGGTTATTCTGAAATTAGAACTTTCATCAGGTTGTGTTATTCCCTTCCAGAATGGAAGAAAAAACCAACCGTCAAAAAGCCGAAAAGCTAAAGAGAGTTCGGAGGGTTGGTATCCTCGGTCGGGCTCATACCCCGATCTGGCCTAATTAAAAAAACTGCCTTTTCCCGCAAGCACCCAGTCTTTTTAAGAAAGGGCTCGCGTTCGAATCGCACTTCTTGGCTTTGAGGCAAAAAAAGAACCCCCGGCAAAAATCGTCGGGGGTTTTATTATATATTTCGACAAATCAGATAAAGAACTGATTTGTCTGTTTTTGTTCCGGAGGAGCCTGAACAAAAATATTTTCGGGAAGATCGAATGGCATCTTCCCGCAGTTTCCGCAGGGGACATCCACTCCTTCTTTCTCGGGAATGGCTGCTCCGCAGGTGCGGCACCTTCTCCCTTTCCAGATCTTGGCCATTTCCCACTCCTTTGATAAAAAGGCGAGAAACAAAAGAACAATCTTGGTATCTATAATTATATCACTTTATAAAATTAATGTCAATATTAAGGCAATTTCTCTCATTTATTGAAAAATGCTATTATAATTATAGCTTAATTCAGCGCTATGAAGAAATATTCCAGCGCCAGAGCCGGAAAAGGTAAAACGGCGTATAGAACGCCAAGTGTGTTTAGATATAAAAAATGCAAAATAAAATATAATCCCAATCAACGAATGATATCCAAATGCCACAAATAGCATGCGAATGAATTCGTAACATTTGAATAAAATTTGCAGATTGGCATTATAAAATGACTCTAAAATTCTGCGGCGGGGCCGGAACGGTGACCGGCGCTTGCTATCTTTTGGAAACAAAGGGTAAAAAAATATTGGTTGATTGCGGAGCATATCAAGGCGAAGGCGTGGAAGAAAAAAACCGCGAGCCGTTTTTGTTCAATCCCAAAGAAATCGATTGGGTGATTTTGACTCACGCGCATCTCGATCATATCGGCCGTTTGCCAAAACTCATCAAAGAAGGTTTTGAGGGAAAAATATTTTCCACTTTACCCACCCGCGATTTTACGAAATTGATTTTGGAAGACAGCGTGAAGATTCTGGAAGAAAAGGCTCGCAAAGCCGGAATTTTGCCGCTTTTTGGATTCAATGAAATGGATCAGGTAATGCGGCACTTTGAAGCGGTCGAATACCACGAAGTTAAAAAATTGGCTTGGGGAATTTCTTTTAAATTTTATGACGCGGGCCATGTTTTGGGATCGGCGATAGCGGAGATTGAAGCCGAAGGCAAAAAAATCGTTTTTTCCGGAGATTTGGGCAACGCCGCCATGCCTCTTCTGCCCGAACCGGATCAAATTAAAGAGGCGGATTATATTATTGTTGAATCAACCTATGGGGATCGCAATCACGAATCTCTTTTGGAAAGCAAAGATATGATAGAAAACGCCGTCGAGGACGCGGTGGCGCGGCGCGGGGTTTTGATGATTCCCAGCTTTGCTCTGGAACGGGCGCAGCAGATAATTTATTATCTGAACGATCTCGTTGAAAGGAAACGGATCCCCCAGATCCCCGTTTTTTTGGA
>LCEC01000054.1 GCA_000997475.1 Parcubacteria group bacterium GW2011_GWB1_42_6 | reverse complement strand
AATTTCATCTCTTTCACTTTTTGAAAGGTGAGAAAACTTTTTTTTGATTTTTCATGAATTAATTTTAACAAATCATACAAATTCAGATGCGAATCCGGGTATCGATATGGATATTCAGCAGATGACTCTTTTGGCCGGGCTTTCATATTTGCATTATCTGGCGAGGAAGGGGGGTGCTTGATATGGCGGTTTGCGAGCCGGCCTTTGAATTATGAATTTGTTTTTAAAGATAATCCGGCAGACGAATAATCTGCCGGTTTTTTATTTTCTTGTAAAGATATTGACTTTAATGGCTTACGTTGGTATTATATAATACTTACCCCAGGCCTATTGCTCGGGTAGGTATTTAGCAGGAGATAGTTCATTAAAAATAGAAAAACCGCGTAAATTCACGAAAAATAAGGGGGTGAACAGATTGAGGATAGGAATAGTTTCCGATATCCATAGTAATTTTGAGGCTCTAAGGGCGGTCTGCTGGGATATGCGTAGGCAAAGGGTAAAAATTGTCTATTGCCTCGGAGATGTAGTTGGTTACGGCCCTTTTCCGGAAAAATGCCTGAAGATCATCAAGAAAATCTCTTCGCGGATTATTTTGGGTAATCATGATGATTGTGCTTGTTGTCAAGTTGGCATCGAAAGAAGACTTAATGATTTGGCATTGGAGGGAATTAAATATTCGATCGAGAAACTTTCTTTGTCGGATGTTGATTTTTTCAAAAAGTTGCCGCTTCAAGCAACAATCAAAGATTTCGATCTCTCACTTGCCCATGCTTCATTTTCGAATCCCGCCGGATGGGATTATGTCGACAGTCCTCAAAAAGCGACGGAGGAACTTAAAAAAACTCCGACAAGAATATGTGTCATCGGACATACTCATGTTTCTTATGTTTTTGGAAATAAAGAAGGGCTTTATAATGAGTTGCCCGAAAAATTAGTTTTGGATCCCGAACAGAAGTTTCTTATCAATGTGGGGAGCGTTGGGCAGCCAAGAGATGGCGATTGCAGAGCTTCCTATGGAATTCTTGATTACGCAGAAGATGGAGCTGTTTTCTTCTATCTGCGGCAAGTTTTCTATAATATTGAAAAAACTAAAGAAGCCATGAAAAAAAATGGATTGCCGCCTTTTCTTTATGAGCGGCTTTTCAGGGGCGAGTAGGAGGTGGAAATGTCCAAAGTTACTATCGGCAATTATGAAGTCATCAAGCAAATCGGGGAAGGCGGATGCGCCAGAACTTATTTGGCTCGTCATGTTTTTCTTGGTGAGCCAGCTTGTCTCAAGCAAAATCTTGAAATTACGAAGGAGGAAGAAGAAGCGCTTCTGAAAGAGGCCAGGGTTTTATGGCATATTCATCATTATTCTCTTCCTACGCTTCGGGATTATATCAAATGCGATGACGGAAGTTTTGTTTTAGTGATGTCTTTCATTAAGGGGAAGGATCTTTATAAGATAATTGAAGAAGATTTTCCCGAAGGAATTGATCCCGAGCATGTCTGCTGGATGACACAGAGATTGTTGAATGCTCTTCATTACTTGCATTTCCATGGAATAATTCACGGGGATGTGAAGCCGCAAAATATCATCGTTAAGCCTGAAGATCATAATGCGGTTCTGGTTGATTATGGTTTAGCTACGGTTAGGCCGAGAAGTAGGACTCCTTCGCCGGGTTGCACTCCGGCTTTCGCCGCTCCCGAGCAACTTGCAGGGATGCCGCCGATTCCGGAAACCGATCTTTATGGACTCGGGACAACCATGATCTTTGCTCTGGGGGGAAATATTGTTGGCAAAATATTTCCTTCGCATGTCCATCCCTTGATCAAGGAATTCTTTGATCGGTTGGTACTGCACGATCCAATGAAAAGACCCAAAACGGCATCCGAGCTTATAAAACCTCTTTCGGATATCAGAGAAAAAGTTTTTGGTCGCAGGACAAGCAGTAAAGAACTCAAGATTTCGTAATTTCACAATTTCGCAAGGGGGTTTGTCGTGGGTTACAGCTGGGAAGATGATTCAAAAGGACCGGAAGAAAGCGGCGGCCACGATTATCGGTCCGCAAGAGAAGCTTATGCCGGTTCTTCCTCGGGTTCTCGGAGCGGAAGAAGCTCTTCTTCTGATAGTTCAAGCAGAAGCGAGCGTGATTCATCAAGTAGCCGTTCTAGTGGAAGTCGGAGTAAACGGGCGGATCACGATTTTTCTTCGGCCAGAGGAAAAACACCGCATCCCTCGGGAAGGCCAGAAGTGGCTGTCAAAACGGAAAGTACCCATCCTGTTGTTGTTTGTGTTGACCACACGGGATCTTTCGAGACGGAAGTCAAGATTATTTCGGAAAAACTTCCGCTCCTGGGAAAGGAAGTGGAAAGATATATGCCCGAACACGCGATTTGCTTTTCGCTGATCGGGGATACTACTTCCGATTCTTATCCTTTCCAGGTTCGGGATTTCGACCGTGGTGAAGCTCTGGACGAGCACATAAAAGCGCTTTTCCCGGAAGGCGACGGAGGAGATGAGCCGGAGAGTTATGATTTGGCGGCATATTATTTCGCGAATCATTGCGAGATGCCCAATGCCACCAAGCCGATTTTCATCTGGGTGCTTGATAGCACTACCAGAGAAGAGCTTCGCAAAGAGCACGTGAAGAAATNCTATGGCAGCCAGGCGATCGTTCCGATGGAAGATCCCAGAGATATTGTTGAGCTGATAATCGGCATTATCGCCGCCGAAGCCGGCAAATTCGAGGATTTCGAAAAGAGATCATCAGATCGTCACAGCGATCGGCCGGATCGGGTCAGTCGCGTGATGGATTCAATGCGCTCGGCTAAAATGAAGTCCAAAGCGGCTGAATCCGAAGGCGATGGTCATAGCATGAGATCAGGAACATCGGGAATAGGCTCGTCGGCAAAGTCGACGAAGTCTATGAAAAGCACCAAGCTGGTGTAATTAAAGCGTAAGGAGGACAACTTGAAAATTATCACAACCATTCCTCCTTACGCTCCTTTTTTGGATGAACTTTTGAGCCATCCCGCAATTTCCGGGGTTAGGCTCAATACGGTGATGCCAACAAAGGAGCCATTGGAGGACTTGCTTAAGAGATTAAAGTCTCTGGCCGGTTCGAAAGATATTTGGATTGATTTGAAGTGTCGCCAACTTCGCACGGTTCACGGGGCTTTTTACAAAGCTCCTTCCGAGCCAAAGATTTATGAGTTTGGCGGAATCAAACATATTCTGGATCCTTCCGAACCTCGTTCATACGGAGAGTTGAGGACTCCTCCATGGGCGGAAATTGAAATTTCTCACAAAGTCGAACTGGATTTATCCGGAGGACCGATCAAATGCTGGATGCAGGATGGTTACGATTCGGCTTGGATAGTCGAGATTTGTGACGGAAATAAGCTGATTATGCTTGATGGTCCCCAAAGAGTTGTTGGCGGAGGAGAATCGATCAATATTCTTCATCCAAGCCTGGAAATCAAGGGCTACTTCACGGAACTCGATTTGCAATATATCGAGGCGGCAAAGAAAGCCGGGATTCATAATTTCATGCTTTCTTATGTCGAGAAGGACGACGATATTCGTGAACTGTTCGATCTCGATCCCAAAGCGAGCGCGATTGCGAAAATCGAATCAAAGAAAGGCGTGAAATGGGTCATGAATTCATTTGACTCTTTCAATGACCGAGTTCGATTAATGGCTGCTCGGGGTGATCTGTATGTTGAAATGGGTCGGCCGGATAAAATTCTCCGTCCATTGAGATTGATAGCAAAAAAAGATCCGTCGGCTGTTCTAGCCTCGCGAATTTTGACCTCGTTGAGAAAGAGTTCCTTGCCCGCCTGTTCCGACATCACAGATATTACTTGTATGCTCGAAATGGGTTACGAACATTTCATGATCGGAGATGATATATGCTTCAATCGTGATATGCTCTTTCTGGCAGTTGATATTCTTCAGGTGATTGGAGGAGAGCATGGGAGAGCTCACTCTTCAATCCATCCATGAAATCAGACAAGGAAATGGTTTCGTTTTTCGGAGTAAAGATAACTTGCCCGTTCTTTCCGCGGATAAGATTATTACCGATGGAATCGATGGCCTGGTCAGGAGGAAAATCGGGTTGTCTCTTTGTTCCGGATGCAAAATAGGTTGCCTGTATTGTTTTACTCGGAATTTCGAGCATTTTCGCTCGTTGACTTCCTTTGAAATTATTGAACAAGCAGAAGTCTTGTTAAAAAGGAAAGGATCTCATCCCGGAGTTTTTGAAACAAAGGTTTCCTTTAAACAAATGGGCGATCCTTTGGTAAACCCTGTAGAAACATTGAAGGCGATTGAGGGATTGAAAAATTCTTTTCCCGATTTTTCTTTTGTTGTTTCAACATCAGGCCCCAATTGCTCAAATTCGTTCTTCAAATCATTGCAGCTGTTTTCTGACTGCGGTGTAAAAATAAGGCTCCAATTTTCATGCCATACCACATCCGACCAAGAAAGGCATGATTTAAGCTCTGGCGTTCGCATGATGAATCTGGAAGAAGTGGCGGAGGTGGTGGAAAGATGGCATGGAGGATTGGTTACTCTGAACTTTGTTATTATGGAGGGTTTTGAATATCAGGTCGTAAAAATTAAGCGTTTGTTTGATCCGGATAAGGTTTTTATCAAGGTAAATTATCTGGATCCCAACTCGCAAACCAGGCGTCTGGGACTAAAAGATGCCGAAATGTCCTTTGTAAAGTCCTTTGCCAAAGATCTTAATGCGAATCATTTTCGCTGGTCCTTTCGGCAAAGATAACCGAAAGTTTCCATAAAAGACGGCAGATAAAAATCGCCGTCTTTTTTATTTGACCAGATATGCTTTTTTGGGGATAATGGAAGAAGTGATATTCTTACGAAATTACGAAAAACATGCGGAAGCACGAAACCCGCATCCGCTCCTCCCTTCTAAAGGGAGGTTGGGAGGGATTTTATGAATAAGAATTTATTTCAATATTGATTTGAATTCTTATTCATAAAATCCTCCTCTTCGACAAACTCAGAGCCTGTCGTTCGACCCTGTCATTCGACCCTGAAGGGTCTCAGACCCGAATGGGAAGGGGCTCAGACCCTGAATGGGAGAAATTCGAAGGCCTAACCCTCCCCGCAGTGGCGGGGCAAGCTCTTTTGCAAAGGAGGGAATGGATGCGAAATTCGCAGCATTTGAATAAAATTTGTAGATTGGAATTATAATCATCATGAAGGAATCCGCCGCCTACAACCCGAAAGAAGTTGAATCCAAGATCTACCAAAAGTGGCTTGATTCAGGCTATTTTAATCCCGATAATTTGCCCGATCAAAACGGCAAGTCTTTTGTGATCGCCATCGCCCCGCCCAATATCACGGGTTCTTTACATATGGGCCACGCGCTGGAAAACACGATTTCGGATATTTTGATCCGCTACCACCGCATGAAGGGATTCAGGGCGCTATGGATTCCCGGAACGGATCATGCCGGCATCGCCACGCAAAACGTGGTGGAAAAAGATTTAAAAAAGCAAGGGCTTTCGCGGCATGATTTGGGCAAAGAAAAATTTTTGGAAAAAATTTGGGAATGGCGCGAAAAATACGGCAATATAATTTTGGACCAATTGAAAAGCTTGGGTTGCTCGCTCGATTGGAGCCGGACCCGTTTTACGATGGACGAAGATTATCAAAAAGCGGTCAAGGCGGCTTTTGAAAAATACCAGAGCGAAGGATTAATTTACCAAGGCGAGCGAGTGATTAATTGGTGCATTAAAGACCAAACGGCGCTTTCCGACTTAGAGCTGGAATACGTTGAAGAAAAAGGCAAGCTTTGGCATTTGAAATATCCGATCAAAGGCAGCGATGAATTTATAATCGTTGCCACAACTCGTCCCGAAACAATGTTGGGCGACGCGGCCGTGGCGGTGAATCCCAAAGACGAACGGTATAAAAATATGATCGGCAAAACTATTTTATTGCCGATAGTCGATCGGGAAATTCCCATCGTTGAAGATGTTTTTGTTGACAAAGAATTTGGCAGGCCCGCCACAATCTGCCCTATTTCAAGGTTATTAATGAAATTGGCAAAATCATAAACATCGGCGCGGAATTTGACGGCTTAAAAATTATCGAAGCGCGCGAAAAAGTCGTTCAAATTTTCAAAGAAAAAAATCTTTTTGAAAAAGAAGAAGAATTTGTCCATAATGTCGCCAAATGCTACCGTTGCGGATCAACCGTTGAGCCGATGCTTTCCAAACAGTGGTTCTTGAAAATGAAGCCGTTGGCCGAAAAAGCTTTGGCCGCGATTGAAAAAGGGGAGATTGAATATTATCCGGAGCGTTGGAAAAAAATCGCCGTCAACTGGCTTGAAAATGTGCGCGATTGGTGCGTTTCGCGCCAGATCTGGTGGGGACACAAAATTCCTATTGAAAACAGCGAAGACACTTTTGACACCTGGTTTTCTTCGGCTCTTTGGCCGTTTGCTTCTTTGGGCTGGCCCAAGGAAACGGAAGATTTCAAGGAATTTTATCCCACTTCATCAATCACTTCGGCTCGGGATATTTTGCATCTGTGGGTGACGAGAATGATTTTTTCCGGCTTGCATTTTACGGGCAAAGCGCCTTTTGGCAAAGTTTTAACCCATGCCACGATTCTCACCAAAGACGGCAAAAGGATGAGCAAATCCTTGGGAACGGGGATTGATCCTTTGATTTTGATTGATAAATACGGCGCCGACGCCACGCGCTTTGGGTTGATTTATCAAGCCTTTGGCGGGCAAGATATCCGTTTTAACGAAGATGTGATTATGATGGGCAAAAAGTTCGCCAATAAACTTTGGAATATCAGCCGGTTTGTCAGCCTGCAAACGGGAGAGAATTTGGATGCGGATTTAAATGGCGCCCAATTGGACGAAGAAAGCAAAAATATCTTTGAAAAATATAAGACCGTCCAAAAAGAAGTCGAATCGAATCTCGAAAAATATAATTTTGGCGAAGCGGCGCACGCGATTTATGAATTTTTGTGGCACGATTTCGCGGATAAATACATCGAATACTCAAAAACCAAAGATGATGAAAGCGTGAAAAAAGTTCTTTCTTTCGTTCTATTGAACAGCCTAAAGCTCTTGCACCCATTTATGCCTTTTATAACCGAAGAAATTTGGGGCAATCTGGGCCAAAAAGAATTGCTTTTGGTTTCAAAATGGCCGGAAATAGCCAATAGCTTATAGCTTATTGCAAAATAAAGGAGGCAATCATATGTTTCAGCAAACGATTTGTCTCGTAGTCAGAGGCGAAGAAGTTCTTTTGGGGATAAAAAATACGGGGTTCGACGGGGGTTTGGGTATTGGCCGCTGGAACGGCTACGGCGGCCACATTGAATCCGGAGAAACTATCAGACGAACATCAGTGAGGGAGACAGAGGAAGAAAGCGCGCTTATTACGCGCGAGGAAGATCTGATTCCCGCTTGTCATCTTATTTTTGTTTTCGCCGGCAAGCCAAAAGTCGAATGCTGGATTTTTATTGCCAAAGAATGGCAGGGCGAACCGAAGGATACAAAAGAAATGAGATCGCATGCCTGGTTTCATTGCGGTTGCCTTCCTTACGTCGATGAAAAAGGCAATCTGACCATGTGGCCGGCGGATCGTTTCTGGATGCCCCAAGTCATCAGAGGCGCCAAATTGAATGGAAAAATTTATTTTGACGAGAGGGGAAATGAAGTTTTGAGAGTTGAGTTAAAGGAGGTTGAAAGTTTGGATTTTTAAAGAGAGCTTAAAAAACAGGCTCTCTTTCTTTATCCGATAAAATTTAACTATATTTTATAAAAAATGCGATTACCGCTGGAAAAAATAATTTTTGACAAAGCGGCAAGTCTTTCGCTTATCGCGCTTTTTTCGCCGGTTTTTGTTGCGATTTTTTTAATGATGGTTTTGGAAAATATTTTCATCCCTTCTTCGCGGGGGAAAATTATTTATCGGGAGAAAAGAATTTCAGCCGGCGAACCTTTTGAAATTCTTAAATTCAGATTATTCAAACAAAAAGCTCTGGATAAAATTCTTGAGACGGAAAAACTCATAGACACAAAAAAACTGGAAGGAAATAAAATCAATTTGACTTACGCGGGCCGGATCATCAAACCTTTTTATTTTGACGAATTGCCCCAGCTTTTCAATATCTTAAAAGGGGATATGAGCTTGGTGGGGCCCAGGCCGGTCGCGCCGGCAAATTCCGAGAGGTTGATAAGCAAAGGATTATATTCCAAAAAATTGATAAAAGCCGGACTGACCGGATATTTTCAGGCGCAGAAAGACAAAATTCCTCCGCCCAACCAGGAAGAATCGGATATGGCTTATATAGATTTTTGCCGCGATAACTCCGGCTGGAGGATAGTTATGGAAGATATCAAAATTATTCTATCAACCGTTTTGACGGTTTTAAGGGCGAAAGGAGTTTATAGACATCACATTTAGAAACGGCACTAAAATATGATATAATTAAAACATGCAAAGATGTGCCAAACTAACAAATAAACAACAACAAGAGTTGCAAAC
>LCEC01000053.1 GCA_000997475.1 Parcubacteria group bacterium GW2011_GWB1_42_6 | reverse complement strand
ATTTTGGCCGATTATGTGATGGAACAATTTAAAAACGAAACCGGCATTGATCTTAAAAAAGACAGCATGGCTTTAATTCGCGTGAAAGAAGCGGCGGAAAAAGCTAAAATCGAGCTTTCTTCAACTTTGGAAACGGAAATCAATTTGCCGTTCATTACGGCTGATGAAAACGGTCCCAAACACTTG
This sequence comes from Parcubacteria group bacterium GW2011_GWB1_42_6, assembly GCA_000997475.1. GTDB lineage: Bacteria > Patescibacteriota > Minisyncoccia > Portnoybacterales > GWB1-42-6 > GWB1-42-6. The sequence continues at coordinate 6,158 of LCEC01000053.1, read as the reverse complement.
CAGACAAAAATCACTCGCGCCAAATTTGAAGATTTAATTCGGCCGATTGTCAATAAATGCCGAGGTCCGCTTGAGCAGGCCTTGACTGACGCCAAGCTTGGCTCGCAAAATATCACCAGAATCATTATGGTTGGCGGTCCGACAAGGATGCCCATTATTCAAAAATTCGTTGAAGATTACGTGGGGAAAAAAATTGAACGCGGAGTCGACCCGATGGAATGCGTGGCTTGGGGGGCGGCGATTCAAGGCGCGGTTTTGGGCGGCGAAATGAAAGATGTTTTATTGCTTGATGTTACGCCTTTGACTCTGGGCATCGAAACTTTGGGCGGCGTTTCCACTCCCTTGATTGAAAGAAACACCACTATTCCAACTTCCAAATCGCAAATTTTTTCAACCGCTTCCGACAGCCAGCCGGCGGTGGAAATCCATGTTTTGCAGGGCGAGCGCCCCATGGCTCGCGATAATCGAACCTTGGGCAGATTCGTGCTTGACGGCCTCCCGCCGGCGCCCAGAGGCGTTCCGCAAGTTGAGGTGAGCTTTGATATCGACGCCAATGGAATTTTAACTGTGATGGCCAAAGACAAGGCGACCAATAAATCCCAACATATCACCATTAAGGACACTTCGGCGCTTTCCAAAGAGGATATAGAAAAAATGAAGCACGAAGCCGAATCGCACGCGGTTGAGGACCGTAAACAAAAAGAAATGATTGATTTGCGCAACCAAGCCGACACTCTGATTTACAGCGTCGAAAAAACTCTTCGCGATGCCGGAGATAAAGTCTCGGCGGATGTGAAAAAGTCCGTGGAAGATAAAGTGCGAGAACTCAAAAAAGTCAAAGACGGCGATGACGCGGATATAATCAAAAAAGCCCTGGACGAGCTTTCCGGAGAAATCCAGAAAGTCGGCAGCGAGCTCTACCGGCAGCAGCAGGCCAATGAAAAAGAAGTCAAGGAAGAGAAAGAAATAAACAAAGACAATGATGGCGCGATCAAAGGCCAATTTGAAGAAGGCGGCGAAAAGGATAAAAAGTAAGAGCGATTTTTTAGGCGATCTGCCCCGCGCAATGCGCGGGGCAGATCGCCTTTGTTTGTTTATAGAATGTTCTTTGTTATATAATTAAGGAAGCGCAATTTTATTTCACTTCAATGTCTAAGAAAAAAAATTTCAGAATAGCGGTTATTTCAGCTATCGCCGTATTTTCTTTTTTGAGCTGGTGGATTTTAAAAAATTCATTATGGAGCGACGGCGATTGGCTGGCGAGAATTCTGGCGCCGTTTGTTTCTTTTTTGATTTTGTCGGTTGCGGCGGGAATATTTTTTATTTCCGAGGCCGATAAAAGATGGCTGGCGGCGGTTCCGGCAATCATTTTTGTTTCTTTTCTTTTGGTTTTTGTCAATCAGTCTGTTTTTTTGCTTGATTGGGGGGCGTGGCTGGTGATTCTTCTTTCAGCGGGCTTTATGTCTCTTTCAATAATTTATTTGGACAAAGAAAAAAACTCCAGGATCAAATTATCTTTCAGTTCCGTTCTGCGTTCGGGATTGCGCTATATTTTTATGGCAATCGCGCTTTTAGCTTCGCTGGGATTTTATTATTCCCCTCCGGCCCAGACCGATATTGAACAGATCGTAATTCCTCGGAATTCTTTCGATAGAATAATAAACCCGATTTTAAAAAGCGCCGATTTTAATTTTTCCGGCAAATTATCGGCTATTTGGCCCAGCGCCAGCCCTTCTTACTTTTTTTCTTTTAACAACGATTCAGTTCAAATAAAGTTGATGGAATCGGAAAGAGAAAAAATAAACAGGGAAATCGGCGATAAAATTTATCAATCAGCCAATCAGATGATTAATAATTTGGGCCGGCCTTATAAAAAATTCTTTTCTTTGGGGCTGACTGTCAGCTTCTTTTTCGCGCTTAAAATTTTGCAGGTTTTGTTGATGTGGCTGGCGATTATTTTGTCTTTTGGAATATTCAAACTGCTTGAAAAGTCGGGAATTTTATCAATAAGAAATATTTCCGCTCAAAAAGAAACAGTGGAAATATAGGACGCCCTGCGGAATTATGAATAAATACGAATATTACCGATTTAATTTATCCGTATCATCCGTATGGATCTGTAAATCCGTAGGATTCTAATATGAGCAAAGATTATTATAAAATTTTGGGGTTGGCCAAAAGCGCTTCGCCCGATGAAATCAAACGGGCCTATCGCAAACTCGCCCAGGAATTTCATCCCGATAAAGGAGGCGATCCGGAAAAATTTAAAGAAATAAACGAAGCTTATCAGGTTCTGTCAAATCCGGATAAAAGAAGCCAATACGACAAATTCGGGGTCAATTTTGAACAAGCGAAAGCCGGCGGTGGTTTCCAAGGCTTTGAAGGATTCAGGGATTTTTCTTCTTTCGCCGACGCTTTTGATTTTTTCGGCGGAAGGCGGAAAAGCCAAAACCGCGATTTTGGTTTTGAAGATATTTTTGAAAATATTTTCACCGCGGGATCAAATGGATCTTTCGGCCGGGGCCAGGATATCGGCGCGGATATGGAAATTTCTTTGGAAGAGGCTTATCGGGGGGTCGAAAGAGAAAAAAGCGGAAAAAGAATGCGAGGCTTGCCGGGGCGAAGGCAGAGTAAAAGAACACAAAAAGCTGAAAATAAAAATTCCGCCCGGAATCCGCGACGGCCAAACCATCAGTCTGGTCGGCCAAGGCGAAGCGGGCGCGGCGGGGGAACAAACGGGGGATTTTTATATCAATATTCATGTCAATCCCGATTCCAGATTTATCCGTGAAGGAGACAATCTTTTATCTGAACTGCCGATTTCTTTTTCCCAGGCGGCTTTGGGCGACAAAGTGGAAATTCCAACGATGGATGGGTGGTTAAAACTAAAAATTCCCGAAGGAATTGAATCGGGAACCATGATCAGGCTCGAAGAAAAAGGGATGCCGCGTTTACACCGCCGAGGTTTTGGTGATATGATGATAAAAGTGAAAGTAAAAACGCCGAAGCGTCTTTCCAAAAAAGCCAAATATCTTTTGGAAAATCTCAAAAAAGAAATAGAATAATAATTTCGCCCATTCGGGCGCAAAAAGGAGGGTATGTTTTCATCCATACTGAACAGCATTAATTTTTCCAGTCCTTGGAATTGGGGGACTGTTTTGATTTTTGTTATTTTGGCTTTTTTTTATGGAATGTGGATGGGACGGAGCCGGATTATCGCTCTGACTTTGGGAATTTATTTTTCCTATATTTTAACCCAGGCGATTCCTTGGAAAGAACTGAAATTTTTGGGAGTAAAAAATCCTCCCGAGAGCATGGTCCAAATTTTTGTTTTTTTGGCTTTAATTTTGGGATTCTATTTTTTGATTCCATATTCGGGCTTACGCCATTCATTAAAACTTGGCAGTCGAGACAGGGCCGGTTGGTGGCAAATTTTGATCGCAAGCATTTTTCAGATAGGATTGGGGATTGAAGTGGCGATTAGTTTTTTATCAGCCAAGGTTTTGATTGATCTGAATCCTTTCGTCCGGACGATTTTTGTCGGCGAAACAGCCAAATTCATTTGGTTTCTATTGCCGATTCTGGCTTTAATGTTTCTGCGCTCGCCGAAGGGGCGCTATAATGTTGATTGAATGAATTTTTGGGTGCCATAAATGATGCTATAGCATCATTTATGGCACCCAACGTAACTATGAAAACAGGTCTGGCGGAAAATATTTTTCTGTCTATAGCCGAGATAATCAATTTGGTTAGTCTGTCTTTTTCCCGGGAAAGTTTATCATCTAAATTGCGGCAGATAGATTCTTATGAATTTAAAGAAAAATCTTTTAGCCGATATTTAAAAAGATATTCTGATTCCGGTTTGTTTGAATCCGGGGGCGGACCTAAAAAAGAATATCGATTAACCGAAAAGGGTTTAGCTAAACTAATCGGCATTAAATTTAAGAATTTATCGGTAAATAATGCTAAAAAATGGGATCACAATTGGCGCTTGATAATATTCGATGTTCCGGAGAAAACTAAATTTATAAGAGAAATTTTAAGAAGGAAATTAAAATACTGCTGTTTCTTTCATCTTCAAAAAAGTGTTTTTGTTTTCCCGTATGAATGCGAAAAAGAGATGCAAGGCTTGTGTGATTTTCTTCAAATAGAGGATTCTTTATTGGTTATAAAAACCGAATGTTTGGGTAAAAAAGAAGAAGAAATAAAAAAATTTTTCAATCTGTAATTTTCTGTGATTGATAAAGGGTGCCAAAAAGTATGCTATAGTATACTTTTTGGCACCACCAGTCATTTCATTTTTTAGCTCGCAGTTGGATTTGATCTTTTTTGAAAAATGGTGTAATATGAAATAAAGGAAAAATAGGCTTAATTTATCGTGCCGGCAGCTTTCTCTTTCGCCCCGCAGAAGCGGGGTTTTAGAAAGACGAGAGAGGTATAAATTATTTTATCTTTCTTTGTATTTTCGGCGATAATAAAAAAGTTAATCAAGCACCGGTAGCTCAGTCGGTAGAGCAGCTCCCTTTTAAGGAGACGGTCGTGGGTTCGATTCCCTCCCGGTGCACCAGAAAGGAAAAGTCAAAGAGTTTTGGTTCGCCTCGCTTCGCCTCGCTTCGCCTCGCTCGGCGACTAATTCGTATTCAATTTTGGGGGTAAAAACGAATTTACGATTTCGCAAAATATGGTTCGAGCCGATGTTTTTCAGAAATGTTGGCAATTCGGAAAGATTATCTGTCTGAACTAGATTAGCGGCTTGATTTAAGGATTTTACGAACTCACAAGCCGGTTCGAGCCAAGACAACCCTTTTGTTTCAAAATCGGTAATTTTCTCACTCAATGACATTTTTTGAGACAGCAAACTTTGTTTTTTGGCGGCGTATTCTTCTGTGGACAAAGCGTCAGCTAAATAGATGTCTAATAGCTTTTGAAGTTTTGCCTCAACCTGTGCTAACTGCTCTTTCAAAAGACCAACCTTGCCTTGTGCGTCTTGCAGAGCTTTATCTTGTTCGCTGTCCAACGCCGCCAAAACTTTCTCGGTGTCTTGGCTCGACAAAGAAACTTTTTGAAGATAAGAAGTGATTTGCTCGGTTAGCACTTCCTCGCGAAGATAATGCTTCTCTTGGCATAGACCTTTTTTCTTGGTGCAACGATAATAATTATGACCTTTCTGTTTTTCGGCAGTAATACTTGCTCCACACGAGGCACATTTTAAGAGGCCAAGAAAAGCAAAATCGTTTTTGTGTAATTCGTGAGCTCTCCCGCGCTTCGCCATCACTTCTTGACAGGAATCAAAAAGTTTCTTTGAGATTAACGGCTCGTGCTGTCCCTCGTGAATTTCCCCACCATATTTCATGAGTCCAATATAGAAAATATTTTGTAGAATACTTTGCACATTACTCAACGCTATCTCTTTACCAAGATTACCCCGCAAACCCTTTTCCTTGCACCAATTTGCGAGAGAGTGAAGCGTATATGCTCCAGTGGCGTACATTTCAAACAATTTCCTTACCTTAAGTGCTTTCTCATTATCAACATCAATACCACGCGTCTTGGCGTTGTTTAGATAACCCACTGGCGCCCAGCCGGGCCAAACGCCATTTCTGATTTTTTGTCGCAAGCCGCGCTTCACATTCTCTCGCAAATTATCTACAAAATATTTTGATTGACCGAACGCAATATTCAGCATAAAGAGTCCTTGTGGTGTCGCCTCAAACCAAAAGGTGGGGAATTTGAGGGACTTAATCAAGCCGCGATCCACGAAATGAATAATCTTTCCACCATCAACGCTATTTCTTGCCAATCTGTCGGGATGCCATGAGATTATTCCATCAGCTTTTCCTCTCTCAATCAATGACAACATTTCTGCGAATTTCATTCGCCCGGGTTCTTTTGCGGTTTTGGCCTCGCAAAGCGAGGCGACAATTTCAAGTTTTTCTTTGGCGGCATCCTCTTGCAACTCTACGAGTTGCGCTTCAATACTTAAAACCTGTCGGTCATCTTCCTCGGTAGATTTTCTTGCGTAAAGTATATATTTCATATTGTTTTTAGATTAAGGATTAAAAAATTTTCTTCCCCCAAAATGCGAAATCGTGAATTCGTTTTTACCCCCAAAATTGAATACGAATTAGTCGCCGAGCGAAGCGAGGCGAACCAAAACT
>LCEC01000052.1 GCA_000997475.1 Parcubacteria group bacterium GW2011_GWB1_42_6 | reverse complement strand
ACCAAGCGACCGATGAGTTTGTAAATTATTTAAATAGTGCAACTTTCAATTATTCTTTTTTAGGAATTTAGTGCTGAATCATAGTGACTATTCCATAGATATTGGCGGATTCAGTCCCCAAAAGGCGGAATTTGAATTTTTAGGCAAGTTGAGTTAAAATAAAAAAGAAATAAATTATATTTCCCCTCTTTGAATAAAGAGGGGTTAGGGGAGATTTCTTTCTCCTCACTAATTACGAATGGGATCACTCTAATTACGAATCAATCAAATTCTGACTTTATTCGTAATTGGCTCGCATTTATTCGTAATTGGCGAGGAATAATAAAAAATCCCTCCTAGCCTCCCTTTTTAAAGGGAGGAACAAATTTAAATATGAGCTACCACAACATACCCATTGGCAAAAAGGCGCCGGAAATTTTAAACGCCGTGATTGAGATTCCAAAAGGATCTCACAATAAATATGAATTTGACGAGGAATTGGAAGTGATGAAATTGGACAGGGTTTTGCATTCCCCGTTTTTTTACGCCACCGATTACGGATTCATTCCCGAAACCCGCGCCAAAGACGGCGACCATCTGGACGCGATGATTTTGACGGACAGTCCGGTTTTTTGCGGCTGTATGATGGAGATTCGGCCGATCGGGCTTTTTAAAATGATTGACGGCGGCGAAGAGGATCACAAAATTTTGGCCGTGCCGCACAAAAATCCCCATTATAAAAATATCGATGATATCAAAGATATTGAGCCGCATGTTTTGAAAGAAATTGAGCATTTCTTCGATCAATATAAAAAACTTGAAGATAAAACCGTTCAGGTTCTGGGTTGGGAATCCAAAGAAAAGGCGATTGAAATGATTAAAGAAACGATGCAAGCTTATAAAAAATAATAATCATGATGCGAACATACGAATCTTATGCTAACAATAAATTAACGAATCCAGACATTCAATGTCCGGGATCTCGACATTGAATGTCTGGATTCCCGTTCGCGGTTAATAGGTTGGCATAAAGTTCGCATTTGTTTGTATCTTATTTATGGATTTAAAAAATACGTGTCCGATTTGTTCAAGCAATAAAATCGCCGGAGCGGCTTTGGGGGTTTTGATAATTTTGGCGATTTTTCTTGTAGCAATGACCGCGGCAAAAATTTTTGACACCAGAAACGCGATCCGCGAAGGCCGATATATCGGCCAGGACAGGCAATACAAAAATACGATCGTGGTTTCGGGCGAAGGCAAGACTTTTGCCAAGCCCGATATCGGCGAGGTGACCGTTTCGGTTTTAAGCCAGGCATCAACCGTCGCTTTGGCGCAAAAAGACAATATTGATAAAATGAACGCCGTTACCAAAGCGATAAAGGATTTGGGCGTGAAAGAAGAGGATTTGAAAACCACTAACTATCAAGTCAATCCGCGTTATCAATATAATTTGGGAAGAAGCACGATAATCGGTTACGAAGTGCGTCAGAGCCTGCAAGTCAAAATAAGAGAATTGGACAAGGCGCCCCAAATTCTTGAAAAAGCGACTTCAAGCGGCGCCAATGAAGTGAGCTCGCTCAATTTCACGATTGACGATCAAGATAAAGTTAAAAACGAAGCCAGAAAAGAAGCGATAGCCAAAGCCAAAGCCAAAGCGCAAGAATTGGCGGCTTCTTTGGGAGTTAATTTGGGAAAAATCGTGAGCTTTAGCGAAAATTACGGCGCGACCCCGTATCCCTTGTATTATGAATCTTCCGCCAAAATAGGCATGGGCGGAAGCGAAGCGGCTCCGGACATTCAAGCCGGCCAAAACGAAGTCAACGCGGGCGTTTCCATAACCTACGAAATATATTAGTTTTTTCCGCCTTGTTCCGAGATCCGGAACGAGGCGGTTTTAAAATCGTTCTTTAAAAATGTGATGGGAGGTGGTTATCGCAAACGATAAATATGTCGTTTTTGTTTCGGGGCTCCAATTATGGATCACGGCCGATTCTCTTTGGGACCTGGCAAAAAGCGTTAGAATCGCAATTCTGGGGCCTTATTGTGAAATTTGCGGGGAAGAATTCGAAATCAAATTTCCGTCAAAAAAACTTGTCGGGCACCATATAAGAAGATTAAGAGAAGAAAGCGCGCGATTGAATGGCGACAAGAGGTATATTGAAGATCATTGGTCAAATTGCATGCTGAGGCATTATGCGTGCGAAAAGGGTCTTCATAAGAAATTTAAAGATGGAAATAGCGATGATTCTTTGAAAAAACAGAAAAGCAATAATGGTCTGATTCTGGAAATTTTCTGTGATTCGAAGAATTTATTTCATCGCAGGTATCACATTCCAAAAGTGCGATCTTATCGTTCTTACTGCCGCTTTTATGACTATCAAGCAAAAGAAGCGGAGAATTTATTGAAAAGAGTCAGGGAGGACAGCCGGGTTTATGGCATAGATTATCTTTTGCGTACGGAAAAGTCTCTCTCGCCATATTTTATTCAAAGCCAAAATTTGCTCGCGGAAAGTCCCGCTTAATAAGCGGGGCTTTTTTATTCTTGCGCGGATTTTTATTCTTGTTATAATAATTGCGTAGAATGAACTACTGGAAATATTTCACCGAGCATGTTTTGGGCGAGGATATGTGCATTGTGCTGTTTGGATTGATTTTGGCCGGAGTGTTCGCAACCACCATTGTTTCTTTGGCGGTTTTTATTTCAAACCTGATCCTCTCCTAACTTATATTTCTTGATAAATGTCCGAAAAAGTTTTTTCGCGGTTTTTTGAGTTTGATGAAATTAATAAATGGGTGGTAATATAGAGGTATGAAACTCACGATTCTTGGTTCCGGGACTTTGTATCCCAAAAAAGACAGAAAGCCGGCCGCTTTTTTGCTGAAAACCGAAAGCGCCAAATTTTTGCTGGATTGCGGCTTCGGAACAATCGCGAGGCTTGTTGAGATGCAAATTGATCCCAGGGAAATTTCGGGAATTTTCATTTCCCATTTTCACACCGATCATTTTGCCGATGCTTTTTCTCTGATCCACTCCAGATTCGTCGCCGATCTTTATGAAGAAAAGAAAGAACACCGAAAAATTCCTTTTTGGGGGCCGCGCGGAACGGAGGAAAGATATAAAAATTGGCGAAAAATTTTCTGGCCGGAGCCGGCCGAAGCATACCTTCTGGAATTCAACGAAAATACGGGCGAATTCGGTTTTGAAGATATGATAATAAGGACTTTCGTTGTCCGCCATGTTCCGTATTTTGAATCGGTGGGAATAAGAATTGAATCGGCCGGAAAGGTTTTGATTTATCCCGGTGATATTGGCAGCAATACTGATTTAAGGGAGATGGTGGAAATCAGCCGCAATGCCGATTTGCTTTTAATCGAGCCGGGATCGGAAAAACCGACTCCCAATCATTTCACGATAGAACAAACCCAAAAATTGAGCGGCGCGGCCAATGTCAAAAAGACGGTTTTTATCCACATTCGGCCCAATGACGAAGATCGTGTGAGAAAATTTGTTGAAGGAAGTGATAAATTCGAGATGGGGAAACGGCCTGCCAGCAGGCAGAGCCGGAATCCAGATTTTATCTTAATTTTCTGGATTCCCGCTTGGGGCGGGAATGACAAATCGGGTGTTTCGCAATTCAAGATAATTTTCAAACAAACGCCCAGATCGGCATTAGATATTGATTGATAATTGGATTATTGAAAATTAATTTTATGTCTTCTCGCGACGAACAACTTGCGAAAATAAAAGACGAAGTTATCACTTTGAAAGAATCGCCGTTATGCAAGGAAAGAATCAAAAACGGCGTTTTTCCGGTGATCGGCGAAGGCAGCCACGATGCCAAAATTATGTTTGTGGGAGAGGCGCCCGGCCGCAACGAAGCGGCAACCGGGCGGCCTTTTTGCGGCGCGGCGGGAAAAATTTTGGACGAGCTTCTGAAATCGGCGGGCATAAAACGCCAAGATGTTTATATCACCAATATCGTCAAAGACCGCCCGCCCATGAACCGCGATCCTTTGCCGGAAGAAATCGAAATATACGGCCCGTTTTTAGATCGGCAGATCGCGATAATCCAGCCAAAAGTCATTGCGACTCTCGGCCGATTCTCGATGGAATATATTATGCGAAAATTCGGCTTGGATTCTCGGCTTGACACAATCAGTAGGATTCATGGTAGAATATTCGAAGCTGAAGCGGAACATGGGAAAATAACCATCATCCCTTTGTTTCATCCCGCTTCGGCGATTTACGATCCGGCAAAAAAAGGGGTTATGACAAAGGACTTTCTGGTTCTTAAAACAATCAAATAAGGAGGCAAAAAATGTCCGGCCAAGATTTATTGAATTGTTTTTATGTCCTTTTGGTTTTGTTCGGGATGGTGACTCTTATCTTTGTTCCCGCATGGATTCTTGGGGATTATATGAAGAAACGAGACCAAAGAGAGAGGGAACAAATAACCGAAGAAAGGAATATTGAAATTTTTTTAGCCCTATTTAGCGGGCAAAAAACTTCGATCTACAACAGATAGGAGTGAAAAGAGGAGAGGGCGCTATGCTGCCGGGAATAATTGCGTTTCTCGCTTTTTCCACCGTCGCTTTGATGCACATTTTTATATGGAATAAGTAAAAACGCGCATCCGCCATTGATTGCAAAACCTCCTCCCAAACGAGAGGTTTTTAATATATTATGAGTTTATGGATTTGATTATCCGCAAACACAAGCGCGCCAGGCGCAAAAAAATAACCGTTCATTGCGACGGCAGCGTTGTTTTGACCGTGCCTTTTTGGGAAAATGAAAAATCGGCTAGGTCTTTTTTGGCGGAAAAAGAAAGTTGGGTTTTGAAACAGCTTGAAAAATTCAAGCCTTTTCGGCCAAAGATTGATCGGAGGCGCGAAAACGCGGATTATAAAAAATACAAAAAAACGGCTTTGGAATTGGTTTGTTCAAGATTGAAATTTTTTAACCGGTTCTACGGCTNTAAAGAAACAAAAGACAAGATGGGGAAGTTGTTCCCAAAAAGGGAATCTGAATTTCAACTATAAACTTGCTCTGATCCGTTCGGAATTGGCCGATTATGTGATTGTCCATGAGCTTTGCCATCTCAAAGAAATGAATCATTCAAAAAAATTTTGGGATTTGGTGGGTTTGACGGCGCCCGAATATAAAAAGCTCAAAAAGGAACTTTTAGATTTTCCTCGGCCGAAAATTTGACTTTTTGGCTGTTGTTGAGTGATGATTAAGAAAAAGCGGAATGTTCTTTCACGAGCAAGGAGGCGGCAGGATGAATATATTATTAACTTGGATTGAGCAAGAAGCTGACTGCCAAACGGCCAGAACGCTTTTAGCTCTAATGAAAAGGAGCTTTACTTTTCTCGATTATATTCCTTCGCGCATACTTTTGAATTGGCTCCGCAAA
>LCEC01000051.1 GCA_000997475.1 Parcubacteria group bacterium GW2011_GWB1_42_6 | reverse complement strand
ATTTCGTCCCGTTCGCTTTTGGAAAAGTGAGAAAAGTTTTTTTTGATTTTTCATAAATTAATTTTAACACTTCATACAAATTCAAAAGGGACGGAGGGTTAACAATGAAATATATTGAATTTAAGGCGAAATAGAGCTAAAAACTAAAAACAATCCAAAAAGGAGAGGTGCCATGAAAAAGGTTCTGGTTCTGCTCGCGTGCTTGGCAGTTATGATTTTTACAGTGGTTTGGGCTTCAGCCGAAACAAAAATCAAGGTCGGTTTTTCGGCTTGGGCGGAGAATGTTCGGAGTGTTCCGGTGGTCGGAGACACAATATGGAACAGAGTAAATCATAAATTTATTCTTTCGACATCCTTTGTTGTTTTGGAGGATAGCCTGGGTCTTCTTGACGGAGTTTCGGACAAAGATGCTTTTAATCTTTTATCCGGAAAAATTCCGGAATATGTAAAGATAACGGAAAGGGAAGAAATACTTGCCGGTTTATTCTCTTTTCCGATAAAGAAGAAAGTAATTATGTCTCGAATCAGCGTGAGATATCTGTATATGGCGGACAGACTGAAGAAAGAAAATCTTCCGCCGATCGAAAAAGAAGAAACAAGCTATTTGGATTCTCTTTTATTTGTTCCGATTTTTCTCGTCTTTGGCCTCAATATTGACGCTTTGCGGGGTGATTCCGGGAAAAAAGCTAAAGAAATCAGAATCAACCGACTTTTAATTTCTTATATTTTATTTTCGGCCGCTCCTTTTTTGGTGGTTTTGCTGAATATTTCATCACAGTATTTTTTAATCATTTTGTCTGTCTTTTGTTTAGCCGGCTCATTAATGGGCACAGTGAACAGCAGCTCTTCTTTTTTCAGGAGTGGCTTTTTGGGATTTTTTGTCGGCTCTCTTATTCTTTTTGCTCTCTATACCGCCGGTGAGAATATATTGCTGATATCAGCTCAATATTCTTTACTATTTCTTTTGGTCAATACTTTTTCTTTTTATGTTCTTCGGTGCGGCTTTAAATGGGGAGGGACGGATGTTTATAAATATCTATCTTCTCCACGGCCAGCAGTTTGGCCGGCGGAATAAATCCGCCAAACAAAACACAACCGGATCGGGTTAACAAGCTCGGTCCGGTTTTTTTTGTTGCTCCTCGCCAATTACGAATAAATTACCTCACCTCAATCCTCTCCTTAAAAAGGAGAGGAGGCCTGCTAAGAATCTCCTGTGGCATCCCATTCGTAATTGGCTCTAAATTCATAATTGGTGAGGGGACTATCGTATTTGCCCCTCAATATGTCTTTGGAGTATAATGGGTTTAAGCAGCGCTTAAGTTTTTTTATATGCCAAAAAAATTCAAAAACGAACCGAAAAATAAAAATTTAAAACTTGATTTGGAGGATGACACAAAAAAAGGAATAGTGGCGGTTATTCTTTTTCTTCTGGCGATAATCGTTATTTTGAGTTATTTCGGTTTGGCTTCAACTTTGGGCAACTATATTCATAAAGGATTGGATTCGCTTTTTGGCTGGGGATATTTTTTGGTGCCGCTGGGGCTGATTTTGGCGGGTGTTTCAATAATAAAATCTTTGCATAAGGATATCTACGGCACGCCTTTTTTTGGCATGATTCTTTTTATTTTGAGCTTTTTGGGAATTTTGGAGATGATTTTTGGAAGCGGCAAAGGCGGGGGATACTTGGGATTGGGTGTTGCCTATCCGTTTACCAAACTTTTGGGAAATTTTGCCAGTTATATTATTTTGTTCGCGCTGGTTTTGATTTCTCTTTTGATAATTTTTAATATTTCCTTAAAGATCCTGTTTTTGAAAATTTTGGGCAAGGAAGAAAAAGAGAAAAAATCGGAATTTATCAAGGACGCTCAAAATGGCAAAAAAGAATTCGCGCAAAACGATTCTTCTCCTTTCGGGTCGTTGGTCAAAAAATTTATGTCTTCGCCCGATTTTGAAGTAAAAGGCCTTAATGAAAAGCAAGTCGCGAAAGCGCAAAAAACCGAAGAAAAGCCGGTCAAGAAAGACGATTTGATGCTTTTGCAAAGCAAAATGGTTTTGGAAGATTATCAGGTGCCTCCGCTTGAGATGCTGGAAGCGGATTCGGGAGAGCCCACCAGCGGCGACATCAAAGCCAATGCCAATATCATTAAGCGGACGCTGCAGCATTTTAATATTGATGTTGAAATGGCCGAAGTGAATATCGGGCCAACCGTTACCCAGTATACTCTGCGTCCGGCCCAGGGAGTCAAACTTTCCAAAATCACGGCTTTGAGCAGCGATTTATCTCTTTCTTTGGCGGCTCATCCAATCCGCATAGAAGCGCCGATTCCCGGGCGATCCTTGGTGGGCATTGAAATTCCCAATAAATCAGTCACTAAAGTTCGTCTGCGCAATTTGGCGGATCAGCCCGAATTCAGCCAGGAAAATCGAATGCTCACTTTGGCGCTTGGCCGCGATGTGGCCGGCGTGCCGGCTTTTGCCGCTTTGGAAAAAATGCCGCACATGCTGATTGCCGGGGCCACGGGAACGGGCAAATCGGTTTGCTTGAACTCTCTGATTTTAAGCATGCTTTGCCGGCACGCGCCCAATTTCTTGAAAATCATTTTGATCGATCCCAAAAGGGTGGAATTTCCCATCTATAACGGTTTGCCGCATTTATTGACTCCTGTGATCGTGGAATCGCAAAAAGCTATCAATGCTTTGCGTTGGGCGGTGGGCGAAATGGAAAGAAGATTCGAAACTCTTTCCAACGAGCAGGTTCGCGATATTCTTTCATACAATAAAAAATTCGCCGAAGGAAAAGTTGACGAGCCTTTGCCTTATATCGTGATTATTATCGACGAATTGGCGGATCTGATGGCTTCGCATGGCCGCGATATGGAAGCGGCGATTGTCCGTCTGGCGCAGATGGCCAGAGCCGTAGGCATTCATTTGGTTTTGGCGACCCAGCGTCCTTCGGTGGAAGTAATCACCGGTCTTATAAAAGCCAATATTACCACTCGCGTTGCTTTCCAAGTGGCTTCGCAAACCGATTCGCGCACAATTTTGGACGCGGGCGGCGCGGAAAAACTTTTGGGCAACGGCGATATGCTTTTTCTCTCCGGTGATTCCAGCAAGGCCCGCAGAATTCAAGGCGCTTTTGTTTCGGAAAAAGAAGTGAAAAAAGTGGTGGATTTTATTACCAAACAGACAAAAGACGTTCATTATGCCGATGAAGTGGTTCAATCGCACTCCGCCGGCCGCATGGGGATGATGAATGACGGCGGGGATAATGCCGGTGTTGACGATGATCTTTATGAGGATGCTAAGCAAGTCGTAATCCAAACGAGAAAAGCTTCGGCTTCGCTTTTGCAACGCCGATTGCGTGTGGGTTATGCTCGATATTCCCGGCAATCCAATTAAAGCCAGCGAAAGAGACGTAATGGGAGAATACTGAAGATAATTTTCAATTTTTAATAATCCAATTTTCAATGAATTTTTAATATTAAATATTAATAAATTTAATATTGATTTAAAATTGAGAATTGGAAATTGAAAATTTCTATAAAATGGTGTTTATCGCTCGAAAAGTCGAAGTGCCGCTTTTTTGGGATAAAATCAGAAAAACAAGAGAAGTTTTTGGCTTGTCAAAATCCAAAATCGCCAAGAGCCTGAACGCGCCGGAAAAATACATTGATTATTTGGAAGCCGGCGAAATCGATCTTTTGCCTCCCGAAGTTTATATTAAAGGTTTTTTGAGGCGTTACGCCAAACTTTTAAATATAGACGAAAAAGAGATTATTTTGGAATATGAAAGAGAAATCAATGTCGCCAATCATCTTAAGAAACAAGAAAAAAAGTCTTTGCCGGTTATTCGTTTTCCACGCCTGATAATCACTCCCGGAATTTTCGCGATCGTTTTTGCCGTTTTGGCTTTTTTGGGAGTGGCGGGCTATTTTTATTACGAGCTTCATTTTATCGTTTCGCCTCCCGAGCTTCAAGTTTTCTCGCCTCAAAACGATTTTCGTTCCGAAAATCGATCCTTGGAAATATCGGGAGCAACCGATATAGAGTCGCGATTGACAATTAACGGCCAAGAGGTTTATATTGACAAGAACGGAGAATTTAAAGAATCTTTAAACTTGGTTTCCGGCATCAACGCCATTCAAATAAAATCAATAAATCGTTTTGGAAAAGAATCTTTGGTGGAAAGAAAAGTTTTGTTTGAAGAAAAAGAAGACGAAGCATTGCCGATAGCGCCGGCGAGTATTCTGAATTCCTCAATTCAGGGCAACGCGACAAGCTCGCGAGAACAATCCAAAGAAGAAACAAAAAATCAAGAAGATAATTCGAATTTAAATTAAAAACTTATGGCCAAACAAAATGTCGCGTCTCAAGGAGGGGCGAAGACCGAAAAACAGAAAGCTTTGGAAATCGCCGTTGACGAGATAAAGGAAAAGTTCGGCGACGGATCAATAATGAAATTGGGGGAAGCCAGAAGAGTTAATGTTGACGCTATTCCGACAGGCTCGATTTCTTTGGACCTGGCTTTGGGAGTCGGCGGTATGCCAAAAGGAAGAATTGTCGAAGTTTATGGTCCGGAAAGTTCCGGCAAAACCACTTTAGCTTTGCATACTATCGCTCAATCCCAAAAAAAAGGCGGCCTTTGCGCTTTTGTGGACGCGGAGCACGCGCTTGATCCGGAGTATGCCAAAAAAATCGGAGTTAAAATCGATGATTTGCTGATTTCGCAGCCCGATAACGGCGAACAAGCTTTGGATATAGTGGAAAGTTTGGTGCGTTCAGGCGCCGTTGACGTGATTGTAGTGGATTCAGTGGCGGCTCTCACTCCCCGCGCCGAGATCGAAGGCGAAATGGGAGATGTTCATATGGGTTTGCAGGCCCGGCTTATGTCGCAAGCTTTGCGCAAGCTCACGGCCATTGTTTTTAAAACCACAACCACCATTATTTTCATCAATCAAATTCGCTTGAAAATCGGAATAGTGTTTGGCAATCCCGAAGAAACCCCGGGCGGAAAAGCTCTCAAATTTTACAGCTCTGTCAGAATCGAAATCAGGCGCACGGCTCAAATCAAACAAGGAGAACAAATTATCGGCAATCGCGTGAAAGTTAAAATCGTCAAAAATAAAGTGGCTCCCCCTTTCAGAACGGCGGAATTCGATATCCTTTACAACGAAGGCATTTCGTTTGAGGCCGATATTATCAATGTGGCCGTTAAATACGGCATTATTGAAAAATCCGGCTCTTGGATGAATTACGGCGAAATGAAACTTGGCCAGGGATCGGAAGCTTCTCGCCGATATTTGAAAGAAAATCCAAAATTGGTTGAAGAAATTTCTCAAAAAATAAAGGAAGCTTCGGCAAAAGAAGAAAGCCAGGCGGATAAGCCGATTGCCGAATAGAAAGCATGGAAAGTTGCCGGATCGCGAAATAAACAAAAAACCTCTCCCGTATCTGGCGGAAGAGGTTTTTTAATGTCTGAAAAATTATCTTGAAACAAACGAAAGCAAAGCCATGGCGCGGGCGCGTTTGATGGCTTGCGCCAAGGCGCGCTGATGTTTGCGGCAAACTCCGGTTCGGCGCGGAGGCAAAATTTTGCCTTGCCCGGAAAGGAAATTTCGCAGAGTGGCCGTGTCTTTAAAATCTATTTGCTGGATATTTTCTTGGCAAAAATAGCAGGATTTTTCCATAGTGTCATCCTACGGAATTACAGATTTTTACGGATAATACGGATAGAATTCAATCAAATCCGTAGTATCCGTATTTATTCGTAATTCCGTAGGGTTTTATTTAAAATGGTATATCTTTAACATTCACTCCTCCTTCCGTGCCTTGGGCGGATTCTTGCCCGAAGTCCGGCTCGGCTTCAATCACGGGGATTTCTTCTATTTCGGGAGTGTTTTGTTGGCCGCTTTGGGGAGCTCCGCCGCCAAATGAATCATTGCTTCCGCCTCCTTTGGGGCCAAGCTGCATATTCTCGGCGACTATTTCCGTGCGGTATCTTTTGGAACCATCCTGGGCTTGCCATGATCGGGTTTGAAGTCTTCCTTCCACAAGAACCATTTTGCCTCTTGAAAGATACCGTCCGGCGATATCGGCTAATTTTCCAAAAGCGACTACGTTGTGAAATTCGGTTGTTTGCTGTTTGGCGCCGGTTTTGTCGTTATAGATGCGATTGGTGGCGATTGAAAAATTGGTAACCGATTGGCCGGAAGGCAAAGTTTTCATTTCCGGATCCCTGGTTAAATTTCCCAGGATGATTGCGCGATTGAAATTCATAGTGTCATCTTACGGAATTACGAATTAGTACGGATATTGCGGATTCAAATTGAATTTATCCGTAGAATCCGTATAAATCTGTAATTCCGCAGGGTTCTGGTTATTCCTCCAAAATTTCTTCGAGCTTTTTATTCAATTCTTCAATCTTGATTTTTTCCTTTTCCGGTTTGAATTCGGCGGATTTGAAAGCGGAAGGCAATTCTTCTTTGATTTTCTTCTGTCTTGGAGCTTCTTCTCTTTTTTTCTCTTCAAAAGTGATTATAATCGAGCGCAAAATGCTTGGGTTGCCTTTGATGAAATTCCGCAGATCGCCGATTTTTTCTGGTTCTGCCGAAAACTCAATCGTTGAATAAAAACCGAAAATCTGTTTTTTGACGGGATAGGCGAGTTTCTTTTTCTCGCTCATTTTTTCTTTTTTTATTTCTCCTTCCAATTCAACAATCTTGTCTTTGACTTCTTTCATGGCGGAAGTCAAGCCGGCTTCATCCAGAATCGGACTCAAAATAAACGTGAGTTCGTACATTTGGTTGCAGCGAAAGCTTTGCATTATGATACGAAAATATAAATCTTATGAATCCAGACATTCAATGTCGAGATCCCAGACATTGAATGTCTGGATTTTTGAAGTTCGCATCTATTCGTATCATAATCCGCGGCTCTATCTCCCGAAATTATTCGTTATGAAAAACGGGAAATTTGGACGCTGTCAGTTAAATTTAAATATTGCCGTGTCGCCGTCTTGAAAGATATAATCTTTGCCTTCCGTTCGGACAAGCCCGTTTTGTTTGGCCTGGTTCCATGAACCGGCTTCAACGAGTTTATCCCAACGGATTATAT
>LCEC01000050.1 GCA_000997475.1 Parcubacteria group bacterium GW2011_GWB1_42_6 | reverse complement strand
AGGCGACGCGGAAACAACGTATAAAGGCGCTACCACCTATGGTGAAACAGCTGCCAACGTTGATAATGATCCGAGCCTCGATGATGACTTCATCTGGTCTGATTGGAGCGATGCTGATCACTCCACGGATGCTGATGGATCCGCTGCCACGGATTGGTATAATGGCTACCTGGTCGCAGGATTGCCATCATCCAACCTTTCGGCGAACAACTTCAGCAAATAAGCTGAATTCCGATTCTCTTTTCTTGTTTGCGTCCGTTTGTTAAACGGAGAGAAAATGAGAAGAAGAAAAAAGACCCCCGCGTGCGGGGGTCTTTTGTTTTTGATGAATTTGTGTTATTTTTACGAACGAGGGAGAGGAATGAAACTTTAAGCGAAAATAATAAAACAATGAGCAAAAAAGATTCTTTTATTTTTATCGCGATTGCCGCGATAATTCTGGCGGGAGCCGGTTTTTACGCTTGGAAGAAAATCAAAGCGGGTCAGAAGGAAGAGTGGCGCGATTTTTTGGTTTTGGAAATCAAAAATTCGGATTTACCCGATTACGCTCTGGCTCGCTATAAAGAAGATTTTTATTTGGCTCAAGAAGACTTGGAAAAAGATATAACCGATTTTAACGCGTGGCTGGAATTGGGCCTGACTAAAAAAGTTGTGGGCGATTACGAAGGCGCGGCCGAAATCTGGGTTTACGCCTCAAATCTTCAGCCCCAAAATACCGTTATTTTGGGCAATCTTGGCGATCTTTACGGAAATTTTATGGGCAAGCCCGAGGAAGCGGAATTGATGTATAAGAAAGCTTTATCAATAAACTCAAAAGACGAAAATCTGATTGTGGGCCTTGCCGATCTTTACCGGTATCGCTTGCCGGGCAAAGAAAATCTTTATGAACCGACTCTTTTGGACGGACTGAAAGCCGCGCCGGATAATCCGAGTTTGGTTGCCGCCCTCGCCTCATATTATCGCAATTCAAATCAAACCCAAAAGGCGATCGAATATTATAAGAAGCTTATTAAATTGAATCCCGGCAATGAAACAGCCAAAGAAGATCTGGCCGAGTTAGAATTGCCTAAGTAGACGAGGCAGATTTGCTGAAGTCAGACTTCAGCAAATAAGACTTCAGCAAATAACAAAGAATTTCAGCGCGGCTTATTCTTAAAATCTTTCGGCTTTTAGCGAAAATGGTTTAATTTTTTAAATTCGTGCCGAACTATTCCAAGGCGGACAATCGAATTTTGCCATTGCTCAAAATCGTTTTGGGCGCTTGTTTGGTTGCGCCGTTATTTGCGGCCGATTCTTTGCTTTTTCCGTTCACGGCCCCCAAAGGATTTTTATTTAGGATTTTGGTGGAAATCGCCGCGGTTTTGTGGCTTTATTCGGCCTGGAAAAAACCTTCTTTTTTCCCTTTGAAATCAGCGTCTCTCTCTTTAACCTCCTTTTATAAAGGGGGGTTGGGGCGCGCCCTGCGAAGCTTTGGCGAAGCAGGGGGATTTTTGAATTTGTCCGTGTTGATTTTTTTCGCGATTTGGATTTTGTCGGGAATTTTCGGCATTGATTTCAATTCTAGTTTTTGGGGCAATATGGAGCGGATGATCGGAGTTTTCGGGATGGCGCATTTCGTCCTGTTTTTCTTTTTAATCCAATCCGTTTTCAATTCGGTTGAAAGTTTCAAGAATCTTTTTAAGGTTTCGGCGGCGGCAAGCGTTCTGGTTTCTCTTTTGGCCGTCGCTCAAAAATTCGTGTCTCTGGGCGCTCTTATGCCTCAAGCCGAAAGAGTGTCATCCACTGTAGGCAATCCCGCTTTTTTGGCTTCCTATCTTCTGTTTAATGTTTTTTTCGCGGCTTATTTTTTTCAAAAAAGCCTGGAAGAAAAAGACAAGAAATCTTCTTGGCTTTTTGGCGCCGCGATTTTATTGGGGTTGGCGGCGATAATCCTGACCGGCACTCGCGGCGCCTTGCTGGGTTTGGCGGCCGGAGCAATAATGTTTTTCGCATTGGCGATTTTTATCTTGCCGTCCAAGGGCGAAAGCGGGAAAAAAATCAAAAAAATATCTTTAATCTGTTTGGCGGCGATTTTTGTTCTGGCGGGATCCGTATTCGCGTTCCGCAAATCTTCTTTTGTTCAAGATAACGCCATATTGAGCCGCTTAACCGATATTTCCCTGAACGATTCCACGATTCGGAACCGCGTGATTGTTTGGCAAAAATCCTGGCAGGCGTGGCAAGAAAAACCGATATTGGGCTGGGGGCCGGAAAATTTCGAGGCGGCCATCAATAAATATTTTGATCCCCGTCTTAACCCCTACGAAGCTTGGTATGATCGCGCCCATAATTTTATTTTTGATTACGGCGTTTCCATAGGCTGGCTAGGAATTTTGTCTTATTTGTCGGTTTTGGCGGCGGCGTTTTATTATTTGATCAAGATTCGGCGAAAAGATTTTTTTCTTTTTGCCGTTTTTGCCGCGCTTTTTGTTTCGTACATCGTTCAAAATCTATTTATTTTTGATTCTTTCGTGTCTTATCTGATGCTCTTTTTCGCGCTGGCTTTCATTGATTTTGTTTATAAAAATTCTTTTATTCGGGAAAGACCTTTTCAAAAAGAAGCCAAGGGAATCGGAGTTTTTCCTCTGGTTTTGGGCATCGTGATTATTTTCTTTTGTTTTTATTCAGTAAACGCGAAAGCCGTAAAAGCGTCGTATTGGGCCAATCAGGCGATCAATTCTTTTCCGTCCGATTATTTAAGGGGCAATAATTTGCTGAAAAAATCTTTAACCCTTGAAACTTTCGCTTCAGCCGAAATCGGCTATCACGCGGCGACTGATTATCTTTCCAAGGTGAGCCGTTTTCCGGAATTGGCGCGGAACAAGGAATTTTACGATTTGTGCCAAAACCAGCTTTCCCGCAGCGTTGAAGTTTTTCCCAGGCAAGCGCGTTATCGCGTGGCCCAAGGCTGGCTCAATCTTTACCTTAATTTTTCTCCGGCCCAAGCGAACGAGGTCGTTTATATGGCGCGGGAAGTGAGGAAACTCGCTCCGGCCAAAAAGGACGGCTATTTGCTGGAAATCGCGGCGCAATTTGTTATGAACAGGAAAGATAAATCCGAAGCCGTTGTTCTTGAAGCGGAGAAACTGGATAAAATTTTAGGCGAGGAAGTTAAAAATTATTGGAAAAGCTTGAATGAATAGAATATTCATTTGGCGCCAAAATATGATAATTCAATAAAATGTCAAAAAAAATCATTGTTTCCCAATCCAGCCGTCTTTTAATCGCCGTAAAAATCGGGCTTTTCGCCTGTATTTTTATGCCCTTGATTTCGCAGGGTAAATTTATTTTTCCCTATATTTTTCCCAAGCAGCTTTTTTTTCAGATTATCATTGAAATGGTTTTTCTTCTTTATATTTTTCTGGCTTTCAAACGGCCGGAATTTCGGCCGCGCTCCTCAAAAATGTTTTTGGCCGTTTCTTTTTATTTCGTTTTTATGTTTTTGAGCATGATTTTCGGAGTGAATATTTTTCACAGTTT
Organism: Parcubacteria group bacterium GW2011_GWB1_42_6; assembly: GCA_000997475.1. Lineage (GTDB taxonomy): Bacteria > Patescibacteriota > Minisyncoccia > Portnoybacterales > GWB1-42-6 > GWB1-42-6. The sequence continues at coordinate 3,864 of LCEC01000050.1, read as the reverse complement.
TTGGTCAAATTTCGAGCGTATGGCGGGATTCGTCAATTTGATTCATTATTTCGGTTTTTTTGTGGTGGCGGCCAATGTTTTCAAGACCAAAAGCGATTGGCATTCATTTTTTGATTTTTCGGTTTTCGCGGGCTTTCTGGAAGCGCTCTACGCTTTCGGACAGATTTTGGGAGTCAATTCTTTGAATCACGGATCCGGCTCCAGAATCGACGGAACTATCGGCAACACTTCGTTTTTGGCGGGCTACATGCTAATCAACGCTTTTTTCGCTTTTTGGCTGATGTCGCAGAAAAGAAAAAAGAATTGGAGCGTTTTTTATTCCGCGGCGATAATTTTGAATCTTTTCGTCATGTACCAAACCCAAACCCGCGGCGCTTTGCTGGCTTTCTTTGCGGGAGCGCTGGTTTTGGCGGGATTGGCGGCTTTCGCTCCGGCCAAGGGAATGGCGCAAATTCCTTGGCGTCTTGGCGGCCATTTGAGAAAGATCGCTTTGGGAGGCCTGATTTTGGTTATTCTTCTTTTTGTCGGCTCGATTTTTATCTTTAAAAATTCTTCTTTTGTTAAAAATTCGCCTTCATTAAAACGCTTTTCCCAGATTTCTTTGAATGACAATACCACCCAAACCCGCCTTTTGGCTTGGAAATTGAGCATTAAAGGATTTGCCGAGCGTCCGCTGTTTGGCTGGGGGCAGGAAAACTACAATATTGTTTTCAATAAGTATTATGATCCTTTGCTTTATCCCACGGAAAACTGGTTTGACCGCGCCCACAACGCTTACGTTGATGTTTTGATTCATAACGGCCTGGTCGGATTCGCCGCTTATTTATCCATTTTCGCTTTGTCTTTTTGGTTTCTTTGGCGGGCCTGGCGGCGCGATTTGATCGATTATCCCACAATGGCGATATTTTCGGTCGTCATTCTGGCCTACGCGATTCAGAATATTTTCCTCTTCGACACCCAAGTCACACTTTTGATGATTTTTTTGATTTGGTCTTTTATCGCTTATTTAAGCTTTGGCTTGAAAGAAAAAGACGGAGATTTGGCGCAAAAGCCGTTTCAGCCGAATTTTTTGCTCAAAGCGGCGCTGATTGCCGTTTTCGCGATTTTTTTCTATTCGGTTAATTTGCCGGCTGTTTCAACAAGCGCCCAAGGAATCGAGGCCTTGGTTCTTTTCCAAAGTGATTTCGGCGAATCCATAAAAAAATTCAAATCTTCTTTCGCCACGGACACGTTTGGCGTTCCGGAAGTGGCCGGCCGCGCCTATGAATTGGGAATCCAAGTGACTTCTTCGGAAAAATTTTCTCGGGAGGATAAAAAAGAAATGATTGAGACGGCGGCCGAAGGGATGAAAATCGCTTTGGAAAAAGAGCCCCAAAACGCTCGGCTTATCATGATACTGGGCAATCTTTATCTGGCCTCGGCGGTTTTGGATTCTTCTTATCTTTCCGATGCCGAATATTATCTTCAAAAATCTTTCCAATTGAGCCCTTCGCGCCAGGAATTGATTTTTGCCATCGGGCAATTAAAAATTTACCAAGGTAAAACCGAAGAGGCCTTGTCTTTGTTCAAAAAAGCGGTGGATCTCAATCCCAAAGCCGCTCCCTCTCACTGGAATCTTGGCATAATTTCAATTTCCTTTGACGATAAAAAAGAAGGCGAAGAAGCGATAAAAAAGGCCATTGCTCTGGGGCATTCCTATAACAGCAGCGATATAAAACTTTTGATCAACGCCTATTCCAATATCGGCGATTGGCAAAAAGTCATAAGCCTTTACAAGGAATTAATAATTCTTACTCCCATAAGAGCCTCGGCTTACGCGGGTCTGGCGGCCGCCTACGCCGAAGCGGGAGACAAGCCCAAAGCCAAAGCCGCCGCCCAAAAGGCGATTGAGCTCGACCCTTTCTTTCAAGCGGAAGGGGAGGAATTTATCAGGAGGTTGGGATTGTAGAATCGTATAAAATCGTATAAAATCGGCAAGAATAAAGGCGAAAAATTTCCTCATTTTGTTTTTGTTATAGAAAATATTTTTGTTTGATTGAGCACATTTCTCCATACTAGCTAGTATGGAGAAATGTGCTGACGCTATGGCAAAATTTACCAATCCGTCAAAAATTTCCAAAGAAGAAAAGGAAAAATTGTTGATTTTTCTGTGTGAAGCGATTTGCAATATAAAGAATCCAACGGAAGCGGCTAAATTTTTAGGAGATATTCTCTCTTCTCAAGAAGCGAAAATGATCGCAAAAAGGCTCAAAATAGCCCAAATGCTGATAGAGGGTAAAAAATACGCCGAAATTTCTTACGATCTCAAAGTCAGCGCCAATACTATTTCCAGAGTCTTTGAATGGCTCAAAATATCCGGAGAGGGATTCAGAATAATTTTAGAAAGGCAAGATAAAAAAACGCCGGCGGATCAAAAAGACAATCTTTCTCTTTTCGATTTGAAAAAGAAATACCCTCTTTATTATTGGCCTCAAATTTTATTGGAGAGCATTATTAAATCCGCAAATAGCGCGGACAGAAGAAGACTTCGGATAGCGCTTAAATCAATGGATAGGAAAACCGAATTATATAAACAGATAAGCAGAATGCTTTAACCGGCGCCGTTTTTTATGATATTGGTTCTTTTGAGATTCTTTATTATTTGATTTGTTAATATCGATTGGCATTTTTCTTGCTTATAACTGAAGCATATTTCTCCATACTAGCTAGTATGGAGAAATATGCTTCAGTTATCCACAGGGGATATTGGTGGGCAATGAATTCGTTTTTTGATAAAATGAAATGATCTTAGTTGCTCCAGCCTTGAAGAAAGGATGGAGTTTTTTTACGGATTTTTTAATAATCACGAAATCCGCCGGCGAAACCGGCCGCGCGCGGTTTCGTCTTCCAGACGAAGTCAGTCTGAACTAAAGCGCGGGAGCAATCAATATATATGCTCCCGCGCCTCAAGACAAATCGCAGATTTGCTGAAGTCAGACTTCAGCAAATCTAATTCTATTCGTTAATAAACTCGTAATCTAACGGGAAATTATGAAAATAAACAAAAAAATGTTTTGGTGGGTTGCGGCGGTTTTGGCGTTTATAATCGTTTGGCTCGGCATTTCGATATATCCCAACTATAAAGTCTGGGATCTGAACCGGCGCTTGGAAAACTTTCAGCGGAATATGGAAAACTATTTGTCAGGCGACATTTACGGCGGAAAAACTCCCCAAGAAACATACGAGATGTATATTGCCGCTTTAAAACAAGGAGATTTGGAAAAAGCCGGCAAATATTTTTATTGGGAAAGAGAAGGAACGCAAAAAACCAAGCTTGAAGAAATGAAATCAAAGGGCGAGCTTGAAAAATACATCGCCGATTTGCCCGATTGGGGGAAGATGAAGGAAAACAGTTATCAAAGCGAAAGTGAAAAAGAGTATGTAATTATAGAAAATCAGAAAGCATCTAAAGTGAAAGCTCCAGATGGCAGGGGTGGATATGTAGAAATAGATGCTCCAGCAGGAGACTATGTTATTTTTAGTGTAAGCTTCCAGTTGAACAAACAGGCAAATATCTGGAAGTTATTTAATTTATAATTATGAAAATGAAGCAGGTATTTTTACTTGCTTATGCCTTGATTTTCTTTTACGCAGCGGAAGATGTTTTGGCATATAATGATATTTCAACGCACCCCAAATTAACGGAAAAAACCGCTCTGTTTTTTAACGGCGTTTTTGGTCCAAAATTAAACTCGGAAGAAGTTCTGTGGCTCGCCGAGGGAGCGGAAAACGAAGACACGCCGCCCCGCTGGATCAATCATTTTTATGATCCCCAAACCGGCCTTGGCTGGACAAGCGAGAGGATGGGAACTCTTTCTCCTCAAA
>LCEC01000049.1 GCA_000997475.1 Parcubacteria group bacterium GW2011_GWB1_42_6 | reverse complement strand
AAAACCAAGCCGTTGCGCGAAACATTGGGCAGCGGCTTTTTATTATACCTGATACAAATTTTTACTCTCCCTACCTCCCATTCACCACTCCCCTCGTTATCGTTCTAAAATATCCCTCGGCCGGGGTGATGTTTTGTTGTTTTTGGAATTTGATCAAAGCGGCTTTGGTATTTGAACCAAAGCATTGGGTTAATTCGGGATAGGTAAAGAATCTTTGGATATTGAGGAATTTAAGGAAAACTATTTCTAAAATCCTCCGCCTCATTCGAGCCTGTCATTCGACCCTGAAGGGTCTCAGACCCTGAATGGGAGGGCTCTCAGACCTGAACGGCCTGGCACCTCCTTTAGAAAAGGAGGGATGGATCCGCATTCCTCCCCTCTTCTTTGAGGATGGGTTGGGGGAGGTAATCCTGAATTAATTACCCCGTCGCCCCCGCTACTGCGGAGGCACCTCCCCTTAGCTAAGGGGAGGTGGAGGTTACTCCAGCTTCACTCCGACTTCTTTGGCGATTTGTTGAACCCACTTTTTAAGACGGGCGATTTCGGCGTCACGCATGATTTTTTCTTCGGAATAATCCAAATAGTCTTTGGCGGTTTTATCGAGGGCGGAAAGAATGGCGCTAAGCTGCTTTTTGAGATCGGTAATATCCGTTTTTAATCTTTTTTCCATACTGGCCAAATCTTCCTTGGTGGCCATATTCTTTTTTATTTCAACAAACCCTCTTTGGGTCATTGCCGCCAAATCTTCAATCGTCATTTTTTTAGTTTTGTTTCCGATTGCTCGCATAAATTTTGGAAACCGATTACGCTTGAATTATATAGTAAAACCGCTTTGCGGGCAAACGGATTATCCCCAAATTATTTCGCCGCATACCCCGCCGGAGCGGAGTTGGCGATGCAAGCGCAGGGAGAATATCCGGCGGATTTGGCTTGGGATTCGGACTCAAACCAAACCTGATTGGATTCTTTGATGCTTTTGGCATATGAACACCAAGGCCAATGATATTTCTTTCCGGACTTACTTGCCACAAACATCCCTTTTTCGCTCCTGAAGGGTTCCTCCAAATTGCCAATAGACGCTTTTTCTCCTTCAATTTGATTCGCGGGAAAAGCCGTTAAATCCTCAATCATAATCGGATTTCTGACGGTCTCGGGAGCGGTTAAGCGCCCCGCGCCGAATGAGATTAAGGCAATTAAAATAAAGCCGATTATAATGGCTATATCGCCTTGATTGGCCTTGAGCCACTCCCCTATTGGCGATTGATTGAATGTTGACATTGAAGGGGTATTATGATAAGATTAGTCATATTAACATGTTAACATATTAGCATTTTAACATATTAACATTTTGGCATATTGGCATGTTGACAGGATTTAGAAATTTAAGAATTCCAATGCTAAAATGTTAACATGATAAAATGTTAACATGATTTATGGCGCATACCAAAGCGGCGGGGTCTACCAGTTTAGGCCGCGACTCGCAACCGAAATATTTAGGCGTTAAACTTTTTGCCGGAGAAAAAGCCAAAATCGGCAGCATTATTGTCCGCCAGCGCGGAACAAAAATCGAAGCCGGCAAAAACGTTCGAGAAGGAAAAGACAACACCCTCTACTCGATTGCCGACGGCATCGTTAAATTCACCACCAAGACTTTCCGGAAATTCAACGGCTCGAAAGTGGCCAAGAAAGTCGTGAATGTGGTTGCGGCAAAATAATTATAGAACAACTGGCAAAAACACTCCAGAGATGGGGTGTTTTTACTTAAATGGAAATCGCCATCCCCATTACCTCTTCCGCTATCTTATGAGCATTTCCGTGTTTTAATAATCCCAGATAAGAATTTAAAGCAGCTTCAGATTCGTTTTCCCGCAATCTTCGCATCATTCGTTTCTTGGTCGTCGTCCGCAATACTCGATGATCCGGAAAATGCACCCAGCCCAGGAAATCCACGCCGGAATACAATGATTTTATAAAAACTTTATCGGGATGCAATTTTAATTGAAGATCCATCGATAAAAACTCGGTAATGATCGGAATTTTCTTTTCCAGCCAGCCGCGATTTTGATAAAATATCACAAAGTCATCGGCATAACGAATATAATATTTAATCTTTAACTTGTGCTTAATAAATTGGTCAAATTTATTCATATAAATATTGACAAAAAGCTGACTGGTTAAATTCCCCAGTGGCAGTCCCTTATTTGGAGCTATACTCGAAAAACTTTTTACTACCCGCTCCAAAAGCCAAATAGTATTTTCATCCGGAATATATTGCTTCAAAATTCCAAGCAGAATTTCTTGATCTATGCTGGCAAAAAATTTCTTGACATCGCCTTTCAGGACCCATCCTGTCCGCATATTATTTTTGCCGACGATCCGGGAAAATTCGCGAAAGCGGTTCAGCGCCCGATGAGTTCCCTTGCCGATTTGACAAGAATAGGAATCAGCGATGAATGTTTTGGCGAAAAAAGGATATAAAATCCTATAAATAGCGTGGTGCAAAAGCCGATCGCGAACGCTTGCCTTGTGAATATCCCTGGGTTTTGGATCATTGATTTTAAACGCTTGATAACAGCCGTGTTTATAGCTATGATTGAAAAGATCGCGATGGAGTGAAAAAATATTATCCATCAAATTAAGCGAGAATTCGCAAACATCTTTTTTATTTCGTTTGCCGCGCGAAAATTCTTTCCACGCCTCCAATAAGTTTTCAACGCCAATAATTTTTTCAAAACTATGAGCCAATCGAATTTTCATAATCAAAATTCTAACCTCTTAAAGCCCCCCCCCCAACGCTTCCATCTCTGCTTCAGAAAATTAAGACTTTTTACATATTATGGTATGAATATTTTCAAACTCTTCCCAAACCGCATCGCTACACTTTGGGGCAAAAAATCGATAACCTGCTGGCGGAAATTATTGAAGCAATCTCAATCGCAATATTTTTAAAACAGGAAGAAAAATTGCCCTATGTCCGGTTGGCGATCAGAAAAACCGATACCCTAAAAATATTTCTAATGATTCTTTGGGAAACAAAATCTCTCGATAACAAAAAATATATAGCGCTCTCGGAAAAACTGACTGAAATAGGGAAAATGCTGGGCGGCTGGAACGGACAACTTTTAAAACAAAACTCTCCTGGCAAACTGCCGAGAGAGAAATGAAGTGAGTTGCGAGGCGACGAACGCAAAGCCATTGTCGCGATACCACCTGTAGCCAGGAACGTCGTAGTAAGCGTTGAGCCACTGGCCGTCATCGTCACGGTTCGCGCCCAGGAGATTCGGATCGCCATCGGATCGCACGAAATATCTTCCTTGCCACTGCCCATTGATTGCTCTTTGGGCTGTATCTGATTTGGCATCTTAAATGCCCTAATATTTCGCGCCAAGTAGCTTCATTTTTTGAAGTTTCTGCATGCACCGCGCTATTTCAAACCTTGGTTGGAAATATTCTGAATGCATGGATACTGGTTTCGGAGGCGGGAAACCATGGTCGCTCGCTCAATCCTACTACCTATTTCATTCTACCACACAAAAAGAAATACCTCGCATGATTTCCATGCGAGGTATAATTTTTTTCGGTTTCAAAGGATATAATTTTTTTCGGTTTCAAAGGACAAAGATTCAAGGATAAAAGTTTAAAGAATCTTAGTCCTAAGCACCGACTTGCGAGGCGACGAACGCAAAGCCATAGTCGCGATCCCACCTGCCGCCGGGATTGTCGCAGCAAGCGTAGAGCCACTGGCCGTCACCGCCACGGTACGCGCCCAGGAGAATCGGAACGCCATCGGAATCTTTGATGGGTTCGTGCATGACCACTATCCGCCAAAGACCCATAGATTCCATTTCTTCATCCGAGAACTTTTCCCGGATTAAACAGGTAATTTCGGCATTGGGCTTGGTCCAACCTCTTTTTTCGGCCTCGGCGCGAATTTTCAATGTGATCCGATTATTGTCCTCAAAAAGCATTCCCTTGAGGACGGCTATTTCGTATGTTACGCCGCTGGTCGGCTTGAAGTCCGGCGAACAGAGCACCTGCTTGGCATAGTCGCCGATCCGGAATCCTTTTTTCTTAAGCCGCTTGATCCACTGTGCGCCAGTCGCGCCATCGGAAGTGACAGATAAATAAATCATGCCATCCTGTCCGCGCCAAGAGTAAGAAGGCCTGGAAATTACCAGCTCACCTGACAGAAAGGCACGGATGCCATCTGCCGTACCCATCCCGGCATCTTGGCCGATTTTCATCAGAGCAGCATCAAGCTGCCCGCGGGTAAAATCTTTCAATTCGTTCACCTGACCCATAATTTCCTCCTTTGGCTATTTGCCAAATTTTTTCGCTACCCGCGATTAGGGGCTAAGTCATTATTGGCTATAGCCAGAAAAAGCCACTAAAAAGCGTCTTTTGGCTACAGCCAATCACAAATCATAATAAAATGAACCAATTTAATATTATATATCCAAAATTTGTGTCTGTCAAGCCAAAAGGGCAAAAAAGTAAAATTTCCGCCGATAGGGATTCTTAATTAAAAATCGCCGCTTTGATAAATTCCTTAAACAACGGATGAGGATTTAACGGAGTGGACTTAAATTCCGGATGGAATTGCACACCCAAAAAGAACGGGTGTTTTTCTTTGGGAAGCTCCGCGATTTCCATCAGGCGGCCGTCCGGAGATTTGCCTGAAAATACAAGCCCTTTCTTTTGAAGCAATTCAATATATTCCGGATTCACTTCCCAGCGATGGCGATGGCGTTCGGAAATTAAATGATTTTTATAAGCGTCAAAAGCGAGAGTTCCTTCGGTCAACGCGGCCGGATAGGCGCCCAAGCGCATTGAGGCGCCATAATTTTTGTCGGCAAGATTCTTTTTTTGTTCCGGCATAATATCAATCACCGGATTCTTGGTCTCGCGATTTATTTCCGTGGTATGGGCGTCTTTTAAACCGCAAACGTTTCTGGCAAACTCAAGCGCCAACAGCTGCATTCCGTAGCAAAGCCCGAAATACGGAATTTTATTCTTGCGGCAAAATTCAATCGTTTTGATTTTTCCTTCTATCCCTCTCTCGCCAAATCCCCCCGGAACAATAATGCCGGCATATTGTTTTAAACCATTAAGTTTTTTGGGATCATTTTCATAATCCTCCGCGTTTAACCAATCAATCGCCGCCTTGCGTTTGTTGGCAAAGGCAGCGTGTTTAACCGCTTCAATCACCGAGATATAAGCATCAGAAAGCACAAAATCCCCCGTGCTGAAATACTTGCCAATAATGCCGATTCTAACCGCCGGCAAATCGGATTTTACGGTTTTGACAAATTCTTTCCATTCTTTCAAGTCCGTTCCTTTGGCTCGGGAGCAAAGCTTCTTGAGAATAATGCCGCTTAATAAATCTTTTTCGAAATTGATCGGCACTTCATAAACGCTTTCTATATCGGGCGCGGAAATAACGTCTTCCTTGCGCATATTGCAGTTGACGGCGATTTTTTCTTTTCTCTTTTCATCAAGAGCGGCGCTGGAACGGGCGATAATGATATCGGGCTGAATGCCGGCGGAATTCAAAGTTCGCACGGCGTATTGGGTGGGTTTTGTTTTCATCTCGCCGATCTTTGAAGGAATCGGCAGATAACTCACCAAAATGAAAAGCACATCGCTCGGTTTTTTGAGCTTTAACATTCTGGCAGCTTCCAAAAAAAGAACGTTTTGATATTCCCCCACCGTTCCCCCGATTTCAATCATCACAAAATCCGCTTTCGCTTTTTTGCCGGCTTTTTCAATCCGGTCAATCACCTCTAAGGGAATATGGGGCACGACTTCCACACACTTGCCGTTATAGCCCAAGTTTCTTTCGCGATGAATCACCGCTTCATAAACGCTGCCGGTGGTCATATAATTGATCGCCGGAATTGAAATATCGAGAAATCGCTCATAGTTGCCCATATCCTGATCGCATTCCGTTCCTTCATCCAAAACAAAAACCTCACCGTGTTCGGTGGGGTTCATGGTTCCCGCGTCAACATTAACATAAGGATCGATTTTCAAGGCCGTGACCTTAAACCCGCGCGCCTGAATTATCTTGGCGATCGAAGCCGTGGCGATTCCTTTTCCCACGCCTGACATAACCCCGCCTGCCACAAAAATATATTTGGCCATAAAAAACAAACCCGCCTAAAAGCCTGAATTTAGCGGAGGCAAAAATTCTAAATTCAAGTTTCTAAACCAAGCTCCCTGGACACCTCACTAAATTACAAATTTATCACTAATTATACCAATTTACGAATTCACATTTATTAGCAATATTTGCAATGAAGAATTCGTAATTTGGCAAGGTTCTAAATTTCCGCTTCTTCCTCTTTTTTTTCTTCCAAAACAACAAGTTTTATTTTCGCTTCCAAGCCATGATCCATTTCCACCGTAATTTCGTGCTCACCGGCTTCTTTGATCGCTTTTTCTTCCAACTTTATCTGCTCTTTTTTGACGACAAAACCCAAATCTTTAAGTTTTTTGGCGATCTTAGCCGGAGTTATCGCTCCGTAAAGTTTTCCCGAATCGTCGGTTTTGGCGGCAATTTCAACTTCTTGTCCGTCAAGAGTGCCAACCGTTTCTTCGGCCTGTTTCAATTCCTCTTCCGCTTCTTTGGCGGCGATCGCTTTTTGGATTTCCAGCTGCTTGAGCGCCGATTCGGTGGCCGGTTTGGCCAAACCTTCCGGAATCAAGAAATTTCTGGCGTAACCGTCGGAAACATCTTTAATTTGATCTTTCTGCCCGATCTTTTGGATATCTTTCAGGAGAATGACTTTCATAAATTTTGCGGTATTAATGATTTACTTTTACTTAGTGATATTATAGCAAAACAAGAATAAAATTCAAATAGATCGCAAATTTTCTGCGAGCGAGGGAAGAATTAATCTATTTTAACATCTCCAACGCTTTATCCAATTGCGGATCGCGGCCTTCGTCTATGTCTTCTTGATTGAAAGAAACCTTCTCATCCGGTTCCAAACCGTCATCCATAATCGAATGTCCTGAAGGAGTGAGCCATTTGGCAACGGTAATTTTGAGCGAAGTGCCGTTTTTCATTTGTTCCAGTTCTTGAACCGATCCCTTGCCAAAACTTTTTTCGCCCGCCAATCTTGTTCCCAATTGATCGCGCAACGCTCCGGCCAGAATTTCCGAAGCCGAAGCCGAACCTCCGTTAATCAAAACAACCAAAGGCAACGAAGAAAGCTGCTGTCCGCCTTCGCTAAAATGTTCTTTCTTTTTTCCATCCCCGTAATCTTCAGAAACTACCAATTTTCCTTTTTCCAAAAATTGGCCGGCAATCTCAACCGAAGACTCCAAATAACCGCCCGGATTGTTTCTCAAATCAAGAATCATTCCGTCAAAATCGGAAGCCGATATTTTTTGCGAAGTCTTTTTGAATTCCGAAACCGAGTTTTCCGTAAATTGGCTCAAGGAAACATAGGCGATTTTCTTGCCGTTGATTTCTTTGGTTTCGAGCGTAACTATGGGGATGTTAATCACATCCCTGATGATTTTTATTTCTTTTGAAGAAACCAAAGAACTTCTGGCGATCGTCAATTTTACTTCCGTTCCTTTTTCTCCCCTGATAAGACTCACCGCCTCTTCAACCAAAAGGCCTTCAGTTGACTTCTCGTCTATTTTCAAAATCATGTCCCCGGGCATAAGACCGGCGGCCTTGGCCGGAGAATTTTCCAAAGGAGAAATTACCGTTATCAATCCTTTGCGCAAGCCAATTTCGGCGCCAATGCCCTGAAAATTTCCCTGCATCGATTCGGAGAATTCCTCGTTTTCCTTGGGCGTCATAAAAACGGTATAAGGATCATCCAGCGCCGAAAGCATGCCGGAAATCGCCCCGTAAACCATTTTTTGCGGATCCAAATTATTTCTGTTGACGAATTTTTCTTGGACCTCTTTCCAAGCGTCCCAAAACAAAGAAAAATCC
>LCEC01000048.1 GCA_000997475.1 Parcubacteria group bacterium GW2011_GWB1_42_6 | reverse complement strand
CCTTAGAGGTCATCATAAAATCGCGTAAACAAAAAAAGCGCCGAAGCGCTGTGAAAAAATCAAAAGCAAACCATACAAATTGAGCCCGTCGGGCGGGATATTGTGCGGATAAAGATTATAACCCGAATTTTCTTTGGGGCAAGAACCATTGCAGCTGATTTCGCAAGCGTCGCCGGGAACAGAAAGATAAATTTTATGATCATGAACCTTCCTCACCCGAAAGCCGTATTTTGTCGCGAAACTTTTTCTCTCATACCAAATATGCCGATCGACTTTTCTCATGAAATCCTCCGTTTCGGCCAACTTTTGCGCATCTTGTCCCAAAGAACAAATCCATTGGTGCATAGGAGGAGTTATAATCGCCCAAATCGTCGAGTGATCCATTTTATGGCTGGTATTCAAATTCTGAATTACAATAAGTTGCGGTTTTTTCCAACCGGTATCTTCTTCAAAAATACTCAATGCAGAAAACAAAACCTGAAGAGAAGCCCGGAGAGCGGTCATTATTTGTCGATTTCCCCGCCTTCCATTTTTGTGCCTAAGGACAGGAAGAAAATATTCCCAAGTTGACCAACCGGGATTTATCGGCTTGGTTTTTCGCAATGTTCCGGCAAAACCCCAATCTCCTTCTTTGGGAGAAATAAATTCGCCCAGACCGAATAATTCTTTCAAAGCTTCCACGATGGAAATCTTTTTCCGCGAAAATACTTCTTCCAAAAAATCGACTATTCGCTGATGGACGCTCACGCTAAGCGTTGTTTCATCTTTCACCGATAGCTCATACCAAGCTGGCAATACTTCATATTCCGGATTTTTCATCTAACTATACTGGACTGCCCTGTCAAGACAATTAAAGTGGATAAGTTAGATGGTTTCGGAAGTATAAATCTTTAGCGATTTTTTTAATTTTTTTGTAAAATTGTTCGATCTTTAAAATATATTTGCGAAGGCGTCTGGTTTCGCAAGCTGCTGTGGGGTCTTTGGTTATTGTAGAAATTGAAATATGTTTTCAGTCCGGCGTTGGCTTGTGCAAAATTAGCGTAAGACGCCATATACACATTTTCGTATTTTACCGTCCTCCATAACCGTTCAGTAAAAATATTATCCATGCACCGGCCTCGTCCGTCCATGCTGATTTGAATTTCTTTTTCTGATAAAATTCCCGTGTATCTTGGGCTGGTAAAATGGCTGCCTTGATCTGAATTATGGATTTGCGGCGTGGCAAATTTCAACGCGGTTTTTAAGTTTTCGACGCAGAAATCCATTTCTAAAGTCGGAGACAATTTCCACGCGACGACATATCTTGAATACCAATCAATGATGGCCGCCAGAAAAGCGAATCCGCATTCCAGCTTAATGTAGGTAATGTCGGTTCCCCAGATCTGGTTAATGACCGAAGCTGTGATATTTTTAAGCAGATAAGGATATTTTGCGTGAAGGATATTTTCTCGGCTGGTGTTTTTCTTGGGATAAACCGCTTCAATTCCCATCATTCGCATTAACCGTTGGACATGCTGGCGGCAAACTTGTATTTTGTGGTTTTGGCCTAATTCCCATTGAATTCGGCGCGAACCATAGAATGGTAAGTCTGTATAGATTTTATCAATCGCATTCATGATTTCGATATCTATCTGATTTACTGACGGCCGGTAATATATGGACGAGCGGGAAATATCCAGCAGCTTGGCTTGGCGGGATAAACTGATATCTTGATTATCGCAATCAATCAACGAAACCTTTTCACGGCGAGTTAAAGGGTTGCAGCTTTTTTTTAAGCCAGTCCAATTCTACTTTCGACTGACCAATTTGTTTATATAATTCCTCAATCAGTTTTTCCTGGGAAATGTTTTCCTTGCCGCGCTTGTCAGTAAAAAGAGCTGGCAGGTTTTTTAAAACAATCTTTTTCCAATTTTGAATTTGCGTAGGGTGGACTTGATAAATACTGCTCAGCTGATTAATGGTCTGCCGACTTCTGTTTTGAAGTAAATACTTTTTTCATATTTTTTAGTAATTATACCCGAATCTTCTATCTAATACACCTGTCTAGTTTTCACAGTCCATTATAAACCCCAAAAGCGGCAAAATGCCATATTTGTGATCCCAGAAGCCAAACCATTGACATAGATATGTCTTCTATGATATAATGTAAGATCAATCAAATAAGGCTGTTTCGGATCGTTTTTTCACAACAAAATATCACTTTTTTGGAAGGGAGTATGCTATGAAGAAATTTTTCACAATCACCGCATGGGCAATTCTGCTTTCAATCGTCCCGAATTCTTCATTTGCATCGTTTGCAGCAAATGAAGAATCTTCCTACGAAAGTCCCCGCAACGGCGTAGAAATCGGGATCAAAGTCGTTGAAAAGACGGGATCAGAGGCAATCATCGAGATGACCTTCAAGTGCCCGGCCACCGCAACGGATAATGGATTCCGGTTGGGGTTTCATGCAAGGAGGTCGTCAATTCCGGTGATTCCAAAAGAGATTACACCTCATCACGCACTCTACATCGGCCAAGGCATAAACGAAGAGGGAAGCAGCTTTTCACTCTTTAATCAGTTAAACGGATCCATGATTTATTGGTGCTCGACCGGACAAGGAGAAGCAAAAGTTCGCTGGAAAGTAAAAGGAGAGGCTGATCTGTCGACTTTTCTAGTAACATTCGACGAAGTGAGTAGAAAAATATCACCATTTCTCGACTGGGCATTAATCGAGGATCCTTTCTTTGATTTCAAATTTACTATCACTTCGCCCAGTGATTTAAGTCGAAACGGAAAACATTTTGAAATGGAAGATGTTTATCTCCTTTTTAAATATTATTTTGATCTGGGCAATGAAGGTTTCGCCCCGGAAAGATTAAATATTCTTTGTGATGTTGATGAGAATGGGATTTTCGCAAAGAAAGACCTGGACTTAGCGGTTAAAGTCTTTTTCTCCGATTCAAAAAATACCTACGATTCGGGATCATTCAAAATCAGCGCTATATCCTGGGAAGACCTGCTACTGGAAAAATATCCCGCGGAAGCCCAATCCATTCGGGCATTTGTAAAAATGCTCAAAAGCAACCGGATTCAAACTTCCGTATCAACCGATTCGCCTGAAGCATTCGCTCTGGCAAACCACCCCAACCCTTTCAATCCTTCAACCACGATCGATTTTACTCTGGCAAAATCCGGAGAGACTACGATCGAGGTATTCAATATTTCCGGGCAGAAGGTTGCCACGCTCGCCGATGGATTCAAATCGGCGGGCAGGCACTCAATCGTCTGGAATGCAAAGAATTTCTCTTCCGGAACATACTTTTGTGTGATCCGGCAAGAGAATGAAATAAGAAAAATCAAGATGACTCTGATGAAATAAAATCAGAGTCATCAAACACCCGAGCCGCCGCGCGAAACAAACGCGCAGCGGCTCTTTTATTTTCTTTTTTATTTCATCTATTCCTCACTGATTTGATTCTTCCACTATGCTTTCCCATAAGTGCGTTATTCACGCTATAGCGTGAATAACGCACTTATAAATTTTTTATGAATTTTGCTCGAATTTTCCGATTTGAGAAGTTAAAAAGATTATCACGGCAAAAATCAACGCCAAATCATTCTTCCAAAGAGGAGTGTCCAAAAGTCCGTGAATTAAAATATAGATCAAGACTGCCAAAAGAGCCAAGGCCAGTGGCTCTTTTTGTTTTAGCCAGAGAGAAAGATTAATTTTGAGTAAAAGAATATAAAGCCAAATAAATCCGGCTAAACCAACCAGCCCGGTTTGCAGCCAAAAGGCCAAAAATAAATTATGGGGTTGGGGCACGGCCCATTCAAGATAGGGCGGAAAATATTTTTGATAGGCCAAATATTGCCCTTGAAAATTCCCGGGCCCGATTCCTAAAAACCAATGGTCTTTTAAAATTAATCCGGCTGATCGCCAAATCATCAGGCGGGATTGCAAAGAAGAACGGTCAAAATTCACGAGATTAATAAATTTTTGGGAGTTGCCGAGAAAAAGGAGAATTATAAGCAAAATAACAACTATAAAAACTATAAAAAATTTCTTAGTGTCATTCCCGCGCAGGCGGGAATCCAGATTAATTCGGGCCTGGACCCCCGCTTTCGCGGGGGTGACAAAATAGAGAACAATAATAACAACCAATATTCCCGCCAAAATTCCCAACCAAGCGCCGTAAGAAAAAGTAAAATAAATCGCGATTCCCATTGCCGCGCAAGAAATAAAAAAAATAAATTTCTCTTTGAGTTTTTGGCTTGAAAATCCCAAAACCAGAGAAACCAAAAACGCCGGCGCCAGATACATCGCCAAATGATTTGGCGAAAGATAAAAAGCAGCCAGCCGCCCGTCAAAAGTGAATTTGCCCTGCCAAAAATAAATCAAAGAGATCAGAGAAACCGCAACCCCCGAAGAAATCCAAGCGATCAGAATTCTTTTTATATCTTCTTTTTCTTTGATTAAATCGGCCATTGCCCAACCAAAAAGAGCGGGCAAGACAAACCAGGATTTCAAAATGCCAAAGCTTGTTTTTGGATCGGCCACGGCCAAAGAAGAGGAGAGAGCGCCGGCCAGAATCAGAATTATGGGTAAAAAAAACTGACTGCGCCAAGCCTCCTTTCTGTCATTCCCGCCCTTCGGCAAGGTCAGGGTAAACTCCAGGCGGGAAGCCAGACCTAAATTAATCTGGACCCCCGCTTTCCCTCCTTCTCCGCCCTGGGCGGATACGGAAGGGCGCGGCGCGGGGGTGACAAAAAAAAGCGCAAACGAATAAAATAACCAAATCAATAAAAATCCCGCCATCAAAATTTCCAAAGCATTCGTCGAAAACCAGCCGAATTTTAATTGGACCAAATACAAAGGAGCGGCAAAAATGATTATCGCCGGCGACCATTTGATTATTTTTTGAAGATAAAACATAAAAATTTAATCCTCTCGCCCTCAGACGAGGGGGAGAATAAAAGAGGGGGTGATTAATTCTAAATTTAAATTACCTCACCTCATTCGAGTCTGAAAGACTCTCAGAGTCTAAAGACCCAACCCTCTCCTCAAAGAGGAGAGGGGGCTATTATGATTTAAACTTGCACTCAACCCCGCCGCAATCATCAAGAAAGCCAAAATCGTCGGGTTAAAAATGGCGGTTTCAAAAAAAGAGTGGACGGAAAAATAAACAAAAAAACCAAAACAGCCCGCGCCAAAAACCCGCGCAATCGCTTCTTCGCTTCTTATTTGCCGTAAAGAATTTTTAAAGCAATAAAACAGAAAAACAATCCAAGCGATCAAACCGAAAACACCGGTTTCAACCAAAATATCCAAATATAAATTATGGCTCGTAACGGCGCTCCTGTAATTTTCGTAAGGATTAAGCAATAAAGGATAATTGCCAAGCCCCGCGCCGGTCCAAAAAGAATCCCGGCTCAAATAAACAACCTCTCGCCAAATTTCAAGTCTGCCTGCGTTTGATCCTTCGTTTGAATCAAAACTGGAAATGAATCTGGAGGCAACGGGGCCGCCCCAAATAAAAACGCAAACCGTTGCCGCCAACAACGAAACTCTAAAAAGTTTTTTTGCTTTAACGCTTAACTTGGGCCAAGAGACAACAATCAAGGCGCAAACGCCGGCCAAAAATCCCAAATATCCTCCGCGGGAGAAAGTTAAAAACAAAGTCAATGAACAGACAATAAAAACAAAGAAAGAAAATATTTTTCTCTTCGGATAAAAAATAACCACGGACAAAGCAAACAGAGCCCCAAATCCCAAAAAGAAAGAAAACATATGAGGATCGGGGAATACGCCAACAGCTCTCATAATTGTCTCTCCGCGAACCTCGGCATACCAGCTTGGGTTTTCCACCACTAGCCGGCCGAAACTATGGCCGTAAAAAACAGGGGCGATATAGAGCGATAAAAAACGGCTTGCTTTTTCAATTCCCATGAAAAATTGCGAAATAAATTGAATTAATCCCAAAACGGCGCAAGCCAGCGATGAAAATAAAATTATATCCAAAAACTTCTTCGCTTTTTTTGCGTCATTGATAAACCAAACAACAAGCGGCATTAAAGGAAAGATTGAAGCCAAAAATAAAACTTTTCTGATTCCGCGCCAATAATCATTCGCGCCCAATAATGAAATCAAACATAAAACCAAAAAGAGCGACAAAAAAATCCCCGTTTTTCCGCCACTCCGAACAGATTGCCAGCCATTTTTCAGAAGAACGGCGGCAAATAAAACAAGAATCAAAACAGGCGGTTGCCGATCTACATAAGCTTGGTATCAAAGTTGTGATGCTTACGGGTGACGACGAGAAGGCCGCAAAACACATGGCTTCTCTTGTCGGCATTGATGATGT
>LCEC01000047.1 GCA_000997475.1 Parcubacteria group bacterium GW2011_GWB1_42_6 | reverse complement strand
AAAGGCGAAATTCTTTTAACTAAAGACGCTTCGCCGGGCGTCGCTTATGTTTTAAAAGAAAATATTGAAGGAATAATTTCGGGCGGGATTTTGCGTCTGAAAATCAAAAACCAAGAAATAGAAGATGAATATTTGGCTTTGTGCGTTAATTCCGTTATCGGCCGAATGCAGGCGGAGCGCGACGCGGGCGGTTCGATTATCGCGCACTGGAAGCCGGAGCAAATCAAAAACATGGCGATTCCGATTTTGCCAAAACCGATTCAGCAAGAAATTTCCGGCCTGATTCGCCAATCGCACGACGCGCGCAAGAAAGCTAAAGAATTATTGGAAGAAGCAAAAAGAAAAGTCGAAGAACTTATAGAAAATAAATAAAATTTTATGGAAGATCTAAAACAAAATAAAATATCAAAATTTATTCGCGTTGAGGACGATAAAATTCCGCAAAATGGAGAGGTTCTTTTAAGAACGGAAAATATTAGCTTCCCGGGATTTATCAAAAAGATATCTTTTAGGTTAGATATAGTAAAGTCTGCTTGTTTAAAAGATGATCAGAATCCGGATATGGAATCCGATGAAATTTTAAAAGAAGAAAGAAAATTTGAAAAAGATGAAGACGTATTTTATGAATGGGACGAAGACGGCGGGTTCGAAAAAATATAAAAATTTAATGATGATTTTTCAAAAGCGGCTTTGGCCGCTTTTTGGTTGAAGTCGCTTGACTCATCGGGTTTTAAATTATATTTTTAAGAAAAAGTTCTTTGCTAAAAATATGGGGGTTCTAAATGGAAAGAGGAGACAGAAGAGGCGGATTAGAGACAATTAGCAGCTTCTTTACTTGTCCTCACGATCCCTTTCAATCGGGTTTTATTGATGCGCGGCGAACAAAAGCGAGTGATGGATCGGAGTCGGATGATTTGCAGCTGGATCCGGATGATTTTTTTCGATGGAAAAGGCATTTTTTAGAACTATCTTTTTTAGAAAGAAAGACTATCATTGCCGGCCATTACTAATGGCCGGTTTTTTTATTTCAAGTTATCCCCAGTTTCCGCCCAGTTTGTTTTTTTGGCGCCGATTTTGTAGAATAAAGAAGACCCCCACACCTAATTGACATTGTGTTTCTATGCCAAAAAATCATTTTGCGCCAAAATAAGTTATTTGAATCGGACTTATTTTTTATCGCAAAATAAATTCAATATGCCAATTAGGCGTGGGGCAGACGATAAAAATAAATTAGCTCCAAGCGCCAGCGCGATAATCGCCCTCCGGCGTTGACGCATGGGGCGGAAAGCCGCGATCGGGATTAATCTCTATTGATTTCCTTATGTGTTTTTAAGCACGAAAGTTTATGATGATTGCGCAATAGCGATTTGCAGTCTTGAATTCAGCGGATCTATAAAATGGCGGTCTCCAAAAAAGCGAAAATTATCAAGATTCATAAAAGGGATGGCAGTTTGGACATTTTTGATCCTAAAAAAATCACCGAAGCGGTTCACAAGGCCTTAACGTCCACCGGCCAGGGCGACGGACCCGTGGCCAAAAAAGTAACCCAAAGAGCGGTGAGCCTTCTCGAAAAGCGCCTGAAAGGCAGCGTGCCGAGCGTTGAACAGGTGCAGGATATAGTCGAGGAGGTTTTAATTTTGGAAAATTTGGTTGAAACCGCCCGCGCTTATATTCTTTACCGCGAACAGCGCCGCCGGATCCGCGAAGCCAAAACAACGATTGATGAAACGGTGGATATGGTTGACAAGTATATTCAGGAATTGGACTGGCAAATCAAAGAAAACGCCAATATGGCCTATTCTTTGCAAGGCCTGCATCAATACATTAATTCGGCGGTCAGCAAAAAATATTGGCTGAATAAAATTTACACCAAAGAAATTCGCGACGCGGTGGCAAGCGGCGATTTTCATGTCCATAATTTGGATTTTTTGGGGCCCTACTGCTGCGGCTGGGATCTTTACGATTTGATTAATCGGGGCTTTGGCGGCGTGACCTCAAAAGTGGAATCGCGAGCTCCCAAGCATTTGCGAACGGCTTTGGGGCAATTGGTAAATTTCTTTTACACTCTTCAGGGAGAATCGGCCGGAGCGCAGGCAGTGAGCAATTTTGACACCTTGATGGCGCCTTTTATCAAATATGACGCTCTTAATTACAAACAAGTGAAACAGGCTTTGCAGGAATTCGTTTTTAACTGCGCCATTCCCACAAGAGTCGGTTTTCAAACTCCGTTTTTAAACGTAACGCTGGATTTGAAGCCGCCGGCCGCTTTGGCTCATCAGCCGGTGATAATCGGCGGGCAGGCCCAAAAGGAAACTTACGCCGAATTTCAAGAAGAGATGAATGTTTTTAATCGGGCTTTTGCCGAAGTGATGACCGAGGGCGACGCTTTGGGGAGAGTTTTCACTTTTCCGATTCCAACCTATAACATCACCAAAGATTTTGACTGGGACAATCCGTCTTTCCAGGGAATTTGGGAAATGACGGCCAAATACGGCATCCCTTATTTTGCCAACTACATAAATTCCGATATGAGCCCGGATGACGCGCGTTCGATGTGCTGCCGTTTGCGTTTGGATAATCGCGAACTTTACAAGCGCGGCGGCGGGCTTTTTGGTTCCTATCCTTTAACCGGCAGCATCGGCGTGGTTACCTTGAATTTGCCAAGAATCGGCTATCTTTCCAAAACCAAAAAAGAATTTTTCAGCCGCCTTTCGCGCTCCATGGAATTGGCCAAATTCAGTTTGGAAATCAAACGCAAAACACTTGATGATTTTATTGAAAAGGGGCTCTATCCTTATTCTCGTCATTATTTGGAATCGATTAAAAAAATGCGCGACAGCTATTGGAGCAACCATTTTTCAACCATCGGTTTGGTTGGCCTGAATGAGACTCTGCTTAACTTTATTGACAAAGACATTGCCTCGCCCGCGGGACAAAAATTTGCCGGAGAAATTCTGGACTTCATGCGCAAAATAATCATCGGCTATCAGGAAGAAACCGGCAATCTTTACAATCTTGAAGCTACTCCGGCCGAAGGAACAAGCTATCGCTTGGCCAAAAAAGACAAAGAAAAATATCCCGATATCATAACCGCCGGCGATAAAGAGCCTTATTACACGAATTCTTCGCATCTGCCCGTTGGTTTCACTTCGGATTTGTTTGAAGCGCTTGATTTGCAGGATAATTTGCAAACAAAATACACGGGCGGCACGGTTTTGCACGGCTTCTTGGGCGAAAGAATCACCAATACCGAGACGATAAAAATTCTTCTTAAAAAAGTTTTCACCAAATACAGCTTGCCCTATTTGACTTTTACTCCCACTTTCAGTATTTGTCCAAACCACGGATATCTTTCGGGAGAACATTTCACTTGCCCAAAATGTCTAATCGAACAACCTTGCGAAGTTTATTCCCGGGTGGTCGGCTATATCCGGCCGGTGCAACAATGGCATCTGGGTAAACAGGAAGAATTTAAAGACCGTTTGGTTTATAAAGTCAAAGAGAAAATTAAAGTCAAAGAAAAAGCCTTTGCCGCGGCAATAAAATGATTTTTGGCGGAATCCAAAAGCTCACTCTCATAGATTATCCCGGAACTGTTGCGGCCACCGTTTTTACGGTTGGCTGCAATTTCACGTGTCCTTTTTGCCATAATCCCGAATTGGTTGATGGCCGGCTTTCTTCTTCGCAGCCAAAAATCGACCAGGCGGATATTTTGCGTTTCTTTAAAATTCGATCGGGAATTTTGGAAGGAGTTTGCGTTACGGGCGGCGAGCCGACTCTTTATCCCGATCTGCCCGATTTTATCCGCGAACTGAAAAATATGGGATTCAAAGTCAAGCTTGATACCAATGGCACGAATCCCGGGATGGTTAAAAAAATGCTTGACGAAAATTTGCTCGATTACATCGCGATGGATATCAAAGCTCCGCTTGAAAAATACAAGAAAGTGGTCGGTCCGAAAATTTCTTTGGAAAGCATCCAACAATCAGTTGAGTTGACTCGGCGCGCTCCAAGTTATGAATTCAGAACCACGGTTTTGCCTGCTTTGCACTCTCGAAAGGATATTTTGAGCATCGGCCGCTGGCTCGACGGTAGCCGAGCTTATTATCTGCAGCAATTTCGGCCGATAAAAACTCTGAACCCCGATTATTCCCGGGAAAAATCTTTTGAATGGAACAAGCTGGTGGAAATTTGCAACGCTTTAAAACTGTTTTTTGACGTGTGCGAAATCAGGGAATAAATAAATGATTTTCAATTATCAATAATCCAATTTTCAATGAATTTTTAATTTCCAATGTTCAGTTTTTAAATCCTGGCGGAAGATTCTTCCTGAAAATTGGAAATTAAACTATCAAATTCAAAAATATTTCTTTTTCTCTGTCTTTCTTTCATCGTTGGAGTTTTTATTCGATCCATCATTAGCTTATCCCCGCTCTTTTGGGCGGGTTTTTTGATTTTGGGCGTTGGCGGTTTTTGCTTGAGCTGGGGAAAAAGAAATAGAATGGCGGTATTTTGTTTTTTGATTTTCGCGGTTTTTGGCGCTCTAAGATTTGATTTTTTTGAAGCGCGATCGGATAAATCTTTTGCCGCTCTCAACGGAAAAGGAATCGTCAAAGCCGCGGGATTTATTGATGATTATCCGGATATCAGGGCGGATAAAGTTTTATATCATATAAAATTGGAAGAATTCTATTTTGGCAATCAGCGTTTGAAAAGCCGGGCAAAAATTATCGCCACTTCTTCAAAATATCCTTTGTATCAATACGGCGATCGCCTGGAAATTACAATGAAACCGCGAGAGCCGGAAAATTTTGAAGATTTTGATTATAAAAATTATCTGGCCAAAGAAAATATTTTTTCGGTCGCCTACTATCCGGAGATGAAATTTTTGGATTCGAGCGGCGGAAACGGATTTAAAAAAACTGTTTTTAAGGCCAGGGAATATTTCAAAAAATCGATTGAAAAGAATTTGGGCGAGCCCCAATCTTCGCTTTTGGCGGGGTTGCTCTTGGGGGAAAAGAAAGGATTCTCGGATGATTTCAAGGAAAAACTTTCTTTGACCGGCACTTCGCACATTGTGAGTTTATCCGGATACAATATCTCGATTCTTGCTCTGGCTTTGATCGGTTTTTTTAATTTTTTGTCTTTAAACCGCAAATACGGTTTTTGGCTGGCTGTTTTTTCCATTATTCTTTTTGTCGCGATGACCGGCGCGGCTTCGTCGGTTGTGCGGGCGGGGATTATGGGCATTTTGGTTTTGATCGCCCGCCAAGCCGGGCGGCTTTACAGCATTAAAAACGCCTTGGTTTTCGCCTGCGCCGCAATGGTTTGGCTTAATCCCAAAATTTTGGTTTTCGATCTGGGGTTCCAGCTTTCTTTTTTGGCCACTTTGGGGTTAGTCTATATTTCGCCGATTTTTGAAAATTGGCTGCGAAAATATTTCGGCAAGCCCGAAAACAAAATAATCAAAGAGCTTGAACAAATTTTTTGCGCGACTTTAGGCGCGCAGATCGCGGTTTTGCCATTGATCCTTTCGAGTTTCGGCAGGCTTTCGTTGGTTGCTCCTTTGGCCAATTTGGCGGTGCTTTTCTTTATTCCGGCAACGATGTTTTGGGGATTTCTGGCGGGTTTGGCGGGAATTTTTTGGTCGGGCGCGGGAAAAATAATTTCTTGGATCGCTTGGCTTTTTTTAAGCGGAGAGATAAAATTGATAGAATTTTTCGCTTC
>LCEC01000046.1 GCA_000997475.1 Parcubacteria group bacterium GW2011_GWB1_42_6 | reverse complement strand
TTTTTGGTGATGATTTTGGCGGCGGGATGCGTTCTTGTCCGCCTTTTTTCAATTCAAATCTTAAAACACAGTCTCTATGCCGCTACCGCTCAAGGGCAATATGAATATTCAAAAAAAATCGCGCCCGACAGGGGCGATATTTTTATACAAGAAAAAGGCGGAGTCTGGCATCCCTTGGCAGTGAGCCGAAAATATGAATCTGTTTATCTTGTGCCGCGCGACGTTCAAAACAAAGATGAAACAGCCCAAAAGCTTTATTCTTTGCTCGGATTGGAAAAAGAAAAAATTCTTGCCAAGCTCAAGGATTACGAGGATCCGTACGAGCCCTTGAAATCCAAACTCGAGGATGAAACGGTGGAAAAAATAAAGGATTTGAATTTGCCGGGAGTCGGTTTTGAAACGGAAAAGAGACGCTGGTATCCGCAAGGAAGTTTGGCAGCCCATGTTTTGGGATTTGTAGGCATTCAAAACGATCAAAAAATCGGCCAATACGGTCTGGAAGGCTATTATGAAAAAGAATTGGCCGGAACGGATGGTTTAATGAAATCAAAAAGAGACGCTTTGGGGCGCTGGCTTCTTCTGGAAGACTATAGTGTTGATCCGGCGCGGGACGGTTCTGATTTATATCTGACGCTTGATCAAAATATTCAATATTTGGCCGAACAGGAATTGAAAAAAATGGCCGAAAGTTGGCATATCTTTTCCGGTTGCGCCATTGTGATGGATCCTAAAACCGGAGCGGTGAAAGCAATGGCCAGTTTTCCCGGATTTAATCCCAATGAATATAACAAGGTGGAAAGCATAAATAGTTTTTCCAATTCTTGCATTCAGCAAATTTACGAACCCGGTTCGGTTTTTAAGCCGATCACTATGGCGGCCGGATTGGACTCGGGAAAAGTTTCTCCTTCCACCACTTTTAATGATGAAGGATTCGTGAAAATCGGTCCGGACATTATCCGCAACGCTCTGCAAAAATCCTATGGCTTGAGTTCCATGACGCAAGTGTTGGAAAAATCAATCAATACCGGCGTGATTTTTGTGGAGCGGCTTGTGGGAAGCGAGAAATTTGAAAAATATGTTGAGTCTTTCGGATTTGGAGAAATTTGCTCGATTGATCTTGAAGGCGAAGTGAGTGGCAGTTTGAAAAACATAAAGACAAACAGAGAAATAAACCTGGCTACCGCCGCTTTCGGCCAAGGAATTTCAGTAACCCCTTTGCAGATGGCATCGGCCATCGGCGCTATTGCCAATCAAGGCAAGCTCATGAGACCATACATAGTGGAGAAAATCGTGAAAGATAACGGCGAAGAGCAAATTACCGAGCCCCAAGTCGTCAGGGAAGTTATCTCCCCAAAATCAGCCGCCAAACTTTCAACAATGCTTGTGAGCACGGTTGACAACGGTTATGACCAGGTGAAAATAAAAAATTACAATATTGCCGGAAAAACCGGCACTGCCCAAATGGCCGATACGCAAAAAAGAGGCTACGGAGACGATGAACCCATAGGCGCTCAATTCGCCTCCACGACTCTTTCGCCGGTTTTTAGCGAACTGGCGCAATATATTTTGA
Organism: Parcubacteria group bacterium GW2011_GWB1_42_6; assembly: GCA_000997475.1. Taxonomy (GTDB): domain Bacteria; phylum Patescibacteriota; class Minisyncoccia; order Portnoybacterales; family GWB1-42-6; genus GWB1-42-6. The sequence goes on along the minus strand of LCEC01000046.1, from coordinate 4,666 downwards.
ATTATTACGAGATTCCGCCGGAAAGATGAATTAAAAATTACCAAATTACAATTTCTAATTTCTAATAAAATGTCTAATTCTTAAATTCCAACGGATTAAATTATTGGACATTTGAAATTTTATTGGAAATTGCCCGCCCGCCGATAGGCTAAAGCTGATTAGATTATATATAGATAACACGAACTTAAGACTGTTTATCTATATTCGTGTCTAATCACTATTGGCTTTGGCCCGCTTCGCCGGAGCTTTAGCGAGGCGAGCGAGGCACGGTAATTTGTAATTTGGAAATTATTTATGAGTATGTTAAAAATATTTCTTGCTTATCTTCTCAAAATTCTCGCTCAACTCACTTTATCGCGATATAAGCCTTTTATTATCGCCATCACGGGCAGCGTGGGCAAAACTTCCGCCAAAGAAGCGGTTTATTCGGTTTTAAAAAATAGATTCAGCGTTCGGCGGAATCGCAAAAATTATAATAATGAAATCGGAGTTCCGCTCACGATTATTGACGCCGAAACCGGCGGTTGTTCTATTTTCGCTTGGTTTAAAATTTTTGCCAAAGGGATAACAGGCGTTTTTTACGCAAAAAATTATCCTAAAGTTTTAGTTTTGGAAATGGGAGCCGATAAAATCGGCGATATAAGATACCTCGCTGATTTTGTTCCGGTGGATATCGGAATAATAACGACTATCGGAGAAATTCCCGTTCATGTGGAATTTTTTAGAACTCCCGAGCAAGTTGCAAAAGAGAAATCCAATTTAATCGCCAATATTTCCCAAAAAGGCTGGGCTGTGTTGAATTTCGACGACCTTAAAGTCAGGAATATGAACCGTTTAACCAAAGCCAATGTTATGACTTACGGTTTTGGCGAAGGAGCGGATGTCGCGATCCGGAATCTAAAAATTTCGCTGGAACAACCCGAGGATGCCCATGCTTCTTTTGAAATAAAATATAAAGATAAATCAGCTTCTTTCGCGGTTAAAAATGTTTTAGGCAAGCATCAAATTTGTCCTATTTTGGCCGCGATTTGCGCCGGGTTGATTATGGATATGGATTTAACGGAAATATCCTTTTCTTTCAAAGATTACAAGTCGCTGGCGGGCCGAATGAATTTAATTAAGGGCGTGAAAAATTCTTTGATTATTGATGACAGCTATAATTCTTCTCCTTCCTCAACTTTGGCGGCTCTGGATGTTTTGGAAAGTATTCCCGGCAAAAGAAAAATCGCCGCGATCGGCGATATGCTGGAATTGGGATTATACACGGAAGAAGCTCATCGCAATATTGCCGCCAAAGCGGCCAAAATCTCTGACTTCTTTTTTGCCGTGGGCGAGCGCGCGATTTTTATGGTTGACCAAGCCAAGAAATCCGGCATGGATGAAAATAAAATATTTTATTTCGCTTCATCCGACGAAGCCGGAAAAAAAATTCAGGAAATTGTGAATGAGGACGATGTTATTTTGGTAAAAGGTTCGCAAGGCGTGCGGATGGAAAAAATTTCCAAAGAACTGATGGCCGAACCGCAAAAAGCGGGAGAATTACTGGTGAGGCAGGAAGAAGGGTGGAAATAATACCCTACAGATTTACAGATCTATACAGATTGTACAGATACAAATTATATTTTCTATCATCCGGCTCTATTGTGTCATTCCCGCGCCACGCCCCGCCAAAGGCGAGGCTCCGCAGATGCGGGGCCGGGGGAAAGCGGGAATCCAGATTGATTCAGGGTCTGGATCCCGGATCAAGTCCGGGATGACATAAAAGAAAGGAAAGAATAATAGAGATAGTAATCTTTATCCGTAATATTCGTACCAATCCGTAATTCCGTAGGGTGTCAAAAAGAATATCGGCGGTTCCGGAAGTTTATTTAATTTTACACTATTTTTATACATGACCGGATTTTAATTTAGTAATATTTTTTTACCACCGAAACCACCACTCCGCCGATTTTTAATTCCGACTTGGGATAGATGGGCGGATAGTCTTTATTGGCCGGGAGGAGCACAACCTCGCGGCTTCTTTTTTGAAAATATTTCATTGTCCAATAATGATCCACTTCGGCGATAACAATATCGCCATTTTTGGGTTCTTTGTCTTTTTCAACGATCACCAAATCGTTGGGAGAAATGCCGGCGTCTTTCATTGAGAGCCCCGTTACGCGCAGCATATAGTTTTTCTCCGGACGCGTGAGCAAATATTGGTCAAGAGATATGGTATCCATTTCTTCCTGTTCGGCCAGAGTCGGGAATCCCGCTTCAACCGTGCCCAAAACTTTCAGTTGATGATTCAATGTTTTTGGCAAAAGACGGCCGGAAGAATCTTTTTCGATAAAATCTTCGCTGATCATTTTTTGCGCCAAGCGCCAGGCGGCGTTCACCGATTTGAATCCGAAAATTCGGGCCATTTCACGGTAGGATGGCAAGCGGCGCCGGTCGTAATAAAATTTTCTCATTTTCAGAACGGCTTTTTGGAGGTCCATGGTCATGTTAATATGCTAGCATTTTAACATTTTAACAAAATTTAAATGCCAAAATGCCAATATGCTAACATACCAATATGTTAATATGATTTTTTATGATATAATCATTGTAGCTGAACGAACGTTCACGTGTCAAATTGGGGATAACTTTGGGTGTCATTCCCGCCCCGCAGCTGCGGGGGGAATCCAGATTAATTAATTTTATCTTGCTACTTTTCTTTCAGAAGAAAAGTAGCCAAAAGACTGCGCCCGATTCTAAATTTTCACAAATTCTAAGTTTCGCCTCGCTAAATTTGTCTCAGCAAACTCGTCGTTCCTCCTCCCTTCGGCAAATTTGACGCTCGGCTCAACTTGAATTTGTCTGAAAATTTCTCATATGGGCGGCTTGGCAGAGAGATTTTTTTAATTGAATATTGAAAATTTATCCATTGATTGATAATTGAAAATTATTTAAATTAACTATCGTGCGCACCGGAATCGCCAATTTCACTCTTGATACCGGCAAGTGCCCCCGTTGGCTTTTTGAGCGGATGGTGGCTTTGGGCCGGCCGATGATCGAAATAATCGTGGAAGAATTCGGGCCGGAAGAATTTATCAAGCGCTTGGCCGACCCTGTTTGGTTCCAATCTTTGGGAACGGTTTTGGCTTTTGACTGGAACGCTTCCGGGCTCACCACCGTTCTTTGCGGCGCGTTGCGCCAGGCGGTCGCGGGCCGCGAAAAAGATTTGGGAATTTTTGTTTGCGGCGGAAAAGGCCGCGCTTCGCGCAAAACGCCGGAAGAAATAAAAAATTGGAGCTGGCAAACGGGACTCAATCAAATAGCGAGCGATAACCTTGTCTATAATTCCAAAATGGTCGCCAAAGTTGATTCGGCCTTGGTGCAGGACGGCTATCAGCTTTACCATCATTCTTTTTTCTTTACTAAAAATGGCGCTTGGACTGTTGTTCAGCAAGGCATGAATGAGGATGACGGCAGCGCGAGGCGATATCACTGGTCGTCGCAAGACGTAAAAGAATTGGTTTGCGAGCCGCACAGCGCGATCTCGGCGCAAACCGTCAAAGACGATGTTTTGAACTTGGTCGCCAAAGAAGGCGAAGAAAATCGGGGTGTTAGCGTGGATTTGGTGAATGAATCAAACTATCTTTCTTTGCTCAAAGATTTGGAATCGGTTGACAGATTTTCAACGCCCTACAGCAAGGTGGCGAGAATAAAAACGAAAGGCGAACAATTAACCTTGCTTGATCTCAAAGGCTGCGAATTTAATTATCACCCCGTGATTCGCGAAAATTTCAGCCGCAGCCGATATCTCAAAAAAATTCTCTGGCAAGTGAAAGAGCGCCAGCCCGAAAATTACGAGCGTCTTTTAAGCCTTCCCGGAGTTGGGCCAAAAACAATGCGGGCCTTGGCGCTCGTGGGCGAAGTGATTTATGGCGCTCAACTTTCTTTTAACGATCCCGCCCGCTATTCATTCGCTCACGGCGGCAAAGACGCCACTCCATATCCCGTGGATCGTCCAACATATGACAAAACGATTTCCGTGATTCAAACTTTGAGGGATTTGATAATGAAGGCGAGGATTCCTTTAGTGGAAAAAGAGAAAATGCTAAAGAGATTGGGGGAACCGTTTTGATTTTCCTCCTCCTCTTATATAAGAGGAGGTTGGGAGGAGTTATTTCAATTAAAAAATAAATGCCTTTTCTTTTTAACGATTCGAAACTGAAATCCCGCCGTCGAGAACTTCGTCGCAACCAAACCGAAGCGGAAAAAATTATTTGGCGTTATTTGCGCGGCAGATCAATGGAGGGCATGAAATTTTTCCGCCAATACGGAGTCGGGTCCTATATTTTGGATTTTTATTGCCCGCGTCTTTCTTTGGCAATTGAAATTGACGGCGGGCAACACATGGAAGAATCGGGAAAGATCCATGATGCCAAGCGCGCCGATTTTCTTTCATCTAAAGGAATAAAAATAATGAGATTTGGGAATAACGAGGTGATGAAAAATAAACAAGCGGTGCTGGAAATGATCAGGCATTATATCATAACTCACCCTATCCCTCCCTTATCTTAAGGGAGGGAACGCTTCGCGGCATTCCGAGTCTTTTAGGTGGACTGCTTGTCAAGACAGCAAAAGTGGATATTTAAGATAGTAAAAGGGATTTAAGGGCTTCGCGGCAAGAACTCCC
>LCEC01000045.1 GCA_000997475.1 Parcubacteria group bacterium GW2011_GWB1_42_6 | reverse complement strand
ACAAATGTCATCTTTGGTGCGTTTTTCAGCCTCATCAGTATGATCGAATTCGCAGATTATTTGACCGATTTATTTCCGCTTTTGACGCGGCCGATAAAACCATAATTTTACCCATCTATAGCGTGGCCGGCCGCGAATCGGAAGAAGCCAAACAAAAAGTCAGCTCGGAAAAATTGGTCAAAGCGATAAACGAGGCGTACAAAAGCGCAAGCGGAGAAACAATTTATATTGATTCTTTTGAAAAAACGGCCGAATATTTGAAAAATAATTTAAAACAAGGCGATATTGCGGTTATTATGGGCGCGGGCGACGTGTATAGGATGACGAATCAGTTAATCAGTTAATCAGTTTGTTAGTTTATTAGTTTAAAACCAAAAAACTGAACAACTGAATAACTGACCCGGCGACTTATCCACAGATTTTGGCATTTGCATTTTGGAAATTGATGGTATACTCAACATAACTGATACAAAATTACGGGTTAGGGAGAGTTTCTCTTCTGCTAGGGAGAAGCAAAATCCCGCCAAGAAACAAAATTCCCCCGAAAGGGGATTTTTGTTTTGTTTTTTATCAATGTTCAGCTTTTTTTGAGAACTTGATTATGGTATAATCGCAGAGAAAAGAAATGCGAGAATTTAAAATGCGAATTTCATTCGAATTATGCGAATGGACGATGATCAGTTAAATTTGCCTGGCGGAAAATCCGGAACCGAAGCGGTTTTTACGGCCTCAATTTTGATTTTCGGTTTGATTTTTAGCGGACTGGTTGTTTATTTCGTAAATAAACCGCAGTTGGCGAGCGAAGAAGGCAATTTTTTCAAAAGAGAAAGCGAAAGATATGATAATAAGGCAAGATTTGAATTTTACATTCAGCCAATTGAACCGGCCGAGCTTCCATTAAGTCCGGATAATCGCAAACTGATAGAAATAGACATTAAAACCCAGCAGATGAAGATTTTTGAAAACAATAATGTTTTGGGAGAATTCCCTGTTTCCACCGGCAAAAATTCCACTCCCACCAAAAGAGGAAATTTTTCGGTAATCAGCAAATATCCGATGGGTTACGGAGGATCGGGAGGAGATATTTGGGCGATGCCTTTTTTTATGGGTGTTTATAAAGCCGGCGGGCAGGAAAACGGAATTCACGAACTGCCGTTTATAAACGGCTACAGAGAATCAAGCCGGAGTTTAGGACGAAGATTGTCTCACGGTTGCATCAGATTGGGAATCGGTCCGGCGGAGAAAATTTACAACTGGGCGGAGATAGGGACGGAAGTTATAATAAAATAATTTCCAAATCCCAATTTTCAATCCATTCTTAATTTTGATTTACTGCGAATCAAAATTCAGAAATTTGAGCATTGAATATTTGAGAATTAGAAATTTTATTGGAAATTGTAATTTGTAATTTGGGAATTAATCGAAGTTTTTTTACCAACGCAACCAATGTTTAGAAAAATAATCATATTTACTTCTTTGTTGATATTGGCTTGTTCGGTTTCCGCTCAAGACGCCGGAGTGGCTTTTTATGCCGATTCGGATTTGCCCATGATTTTGCCGCGGTCAACTTGGGACAACTCGCCAAGCCTTAACGCTTTGTTGCAGTGGCTGCCCGATAATAATCTTTCTCCTTCCGATTGGCAGCCGGTGGAAAGAATTGTCGTTCACTACACGGCTACTCCTAATAATGATCCGGTTTCGGCCATAGCGCGCATTCAGAGCATCTATCGTTTTCACGCCGTGACCAATGGCTGGGGCGATATCGGTTATAATTATTTGATTGATCAGCAGGGAAGAATTTACGAGGGGAGATTCGGCGGAAACGGAGTTCGCGCCGCGCACGCTTATAACAGCAAACAAAAAAATAATTACAACTACGGAACAATCGGCATTTCTTTTTTGGGCATTTACGACGCGGTTGATATCAATCCGGCAATGTATGAATCGGCCAGCCGCTTGGTTGGCTGGCTTTCGGCAACCAACAATCTTGATCCTCTTGATCTGAATAAAAAATCTTTAATTTGGAATTCCGATCAACTGGCTTTCGTTTCCAACTTTTCCGGGCCGGTTGTTTTGGGCCACGCGGATATAGATAAAGTTAAAACCGATCCCGGAATTGTCAGTTTGAATAAAATCAGGCAAAGCGCCGCCGTTTATAAAGAAAAATATAAAAACTATATTTATAAATCTTCCGATTCGCCCAGGGTCTATAAAATTTCTTCGGGCAACCGCCAGGCTTTTGAAACCGTGGGTGATTACGCCGCTTCGGGCGGATCTTATTCTCTGCTGGCGCCGGTGAGCCAAAATCAGCTCAATCTTTTCTCCGAATCGAGATTTTTGCGCTATGCCGACGGTTCGCTCTTAAGAGCCGCCGGGCAAAGTTCGGTTTATTTGGTTGAAAGCGGAAAACTTCGAACTTTCAATGTTTCCGCCAAGGAATTCGCGCAGCTCGGATTTAATTTTGATTTAGTCAGGGAAGTTGATCCCAATGAGTTGAAAAAATATTCTTTGGGAGCAGAGATAAAATTCGCTTCCTCGAGCCGCTTGATAACCGATGGCAATAAAGTTTATTTGACCGAAAAAGGAAAAAAGCGTTGGGTAACTTCGGGGGGGCTGTTTAAAATTTTAGGATACAAGTGGTCAAAAGTTTCCAAAATCAATTCGGCGGAAATTTTATCTTTTTTGGACGGCGACCCGGTTTTATATCCCGATAAAACTCTCATTCGCGAGAAAAACAGCCCCGCGGTTTATTTGATCAAAGGCGGAAAAAAATATGAATTTGTTTCGGCTCAATCTTTTGAACAGATGGGATATAAATGGAATAAAATAATCGTCGGAGAAAATAATGAGTTGTTGGTCTACGCTTATGGCGGAATCGCCAAGCATGCCGATGGCGTTTTGTTGCGAGCGAGCGACAGCCCGAATGTTTATTTGGTGAAAAACGGGGATCTTGAATCGATTGACGGAGCGACTTTCAAAAAATCTATCGGCCGGAATCCATTTCTGTCGCGTCCCCAAGCCCAACTCCGATTCCGTCTATCGCGCCCAGCCAGTCTCCGGCAGTTTCGGCAATTCCCAGCCCAACTCCTGTTTTTTCCGCAACGCCTTCGCCAAGCCCTGCCTCGCAAATAGGAAGCCTTCGCGTGGGATTGGGACAGGTTCAGAAAAGTCCGATTGAATTTACGGCCGGTACGGATTTTGACGTTCTGGATAAAAAGGGAAATATCGTTGTTTCCAAAAAAGCGGGTGAAAAATATTCTTACGCGTTTTCCGATCCGACCCAAGTTTTTGTAAAAATAAAACCCAAGTCCGAACAAGGAGCGGTGGAAATAATTTCTTATGAAGATCATCCGGCTTGGAAACCGAGCCTTAATTATAATCAATTCCGCGGCGGCGTTGAAGCGATTTATTCGGCTAAAAGCGGCGCGGTTTGGTTGGTAAATGAAATCGCCTTGGAGGATTATCTAAAAGGCATATCGGAAGTGGTGGAAGGAGATCCGCTTGAACATATAAAGACAATGATGGTGGCTTCGCGCACTTACGCTTATCAGTATTTGATCAAGGGCGGAAAATACGGAACGGATGAAGTTTTTCATATAAAAAACACTTCCGCCGATCAGCTTTATAAAGGATATTCGCGAGAAATTTTAGCGCCCACCATTGCCCAATCGGTCAACGCGACTAAAGGCGAAATAATTTTATATCAAAACGAGCCGATCGTCTCGGCTTATTCTTCGGGCGCTTCGGAAATTTTGGAAAAAGGAACGCGCGCGGGTTGTTCGGTTTGGAGCGCGAAATTTTGCGAACCGCCATACGCGTATTTGTCCGGCGGAGTGAAAGACCCCGCCGGCACTCAATATACCCAGCCCTCATGCGGCGGAGCCAATCACTGCGTGGGGCTTTCGGCGGCCGGTTCTCGACAAATGGCAAGAAGCGGAAAAACTTACAAAGAAATTTTGACGCATTATTATTTGGGAATAGAGGTCAGAAAGGTATATTAAAAATAATTTCCAAATTGCAATTTCTAATTTCTAAACTGTTCCTAATTTTGAGCTTAAGGTCAAAATTAGGAAATATTAGACATTTAAGGGTTGAAAATTTTATTGGAAATTATAATTTGTAATTTGGGAATTAAAAAGTGTCTCTGCTTATCTTAACAACGCTTTTTCTTCTATTTGCGTCTGCTGTAGCTTCTCTTGTTTTAAAAGCAAAGAACGGCTGGTTTTTTGTTCTCTCAACTTTTATCATCTCTGTTTCTATCGCGACTTTTATTTTGACCGGTTTGGGAATTTTCAACGCGATGACGGCCGGAAATTATTTTTTGGCTGTTTTGTTTTTGCTGATTTTATCGATTGTTTGGATGTTTTGGCGCAAAAAAGAAATATTTGAAGCGGCAAATGATTTAAAAAATTATATCAAGGGACTTGGGCCGATCCGCGTCTCAATCGCAGTTTTATTATTGGCCATTTTATTATTTTGGGGAGCCAGGCTTGCCGCCACTCCCATTTGGGATTACGACTCAATCGCGTATCACTTGCCTTTTACGGCTAATTTTATTCAGGAAGAATCGGCACGGGAAATTTATTTTTCCGCCCTTTCGGGGCCGATCGGCTATTATCCTTCCGGTTTTGAAATTTTGGCGGCCCATTTTTTGATTTTTTTCAAAGCCGATTCTTTGCTTAACGCTCTAAACTTGATTTTTGCGGCTTTGACTTTTTTAGCCTTCTTTTTGATCGGACGTGAATTAAAAGCGGCTAAATTTGTTTCTTTGGCGGCAGCATTGGCTTTTGCTTCCATGCCTTTGTTTTTGAGCCAAATCGGCACTCTGAAAATTGATATATTTTTCACGCTTGTTTTTGGCGCGTTGATTTTGTTTTTGATCAGATATGTCAAAGAAAATAAATTCGCCGATGCTTTGATGTTTGGCTTGTGTTCCGGTTTGATGCTTGGATCAAGATATTTGGCGGTTCCATATTTGACTTTGCCGTGGGTGGTGTTTTTGATTTCTCCCCTCCTTTGCAAAAGGAGGGTT
>LCEC01000044.1 GCA_000997475.1 Parcubacteria group bacterium GW2011_GWB1_42_6 | reverse complement strand
TTTTAATTATAACATATATAAATGAAATCTCTTTTAACGTTCATGTGGGAAGTTTTTAAGATTACGGTAATCGCTTTGGCGATAATACTGCCTGTAAGATATTTTTTGATTCAACCTTTCTTCGTCAAAGGAGCTTCCATGGAGCCGAATTTTGAAGACGGGCAGTATCTGATTATCAATGAGATTTCATATCGTTTCAGTGATCCCAAACGGGGCGACGTGGTTATTTTCAGATATCCCCAGGATGAATCGCAATTTTTTATTAAAAGAGTAATCGGCCTTCCGGGCGAGAGAATTGAAATTTTGAACGGCCAGGTGAGGATATTCAACAGCGAACATCCATTGGGTTTTGTTTTGGATGAATCGGATTATATTCCGGGCGGAATCAGAACTTCGGGGGAAATCAGCCAGAGCCTGGGTTTAAATGATTTTTTCGTTTTGGGCGACAATCGCCAATCTTCGTCCGACTCCCGTTTTTGGGGAATTCTTCCCAGAAAAAATATTCTGGGAAAAGTTTTCTTAAGAGCCTGGCCGCCCCAAACCCTTGAAGTTTTTGGCGAACTTAGGTATTCAAACTAACACCAAAATTATGAAGAAAAAGACAAAAGAATTTCAGGCTCCCAAGGGCACGTACGATATTTTGCCCGATACCCAGCCTTATTGGGAGAAATTTTATAAAACCGCCAAAGAATTGGCGCAGGATTACGGTTTTCAAAAAATTGATTTGCCGATGTTTGAAGATTATGAACTTTACGCGCGAGGAACCGGCGCCACCACCGATATTGTCACCAAACAAATGTATGTTTTGAAAACTCCGGGCGGCCATACGTTCGCTTTAAGGCCGGAATTTACGCCGGGGATTGTTAGGGCTTATTTGCAGGACGGCCTTTCCAATATGCCCCAGCCCATCAAGCTTTTTTCGTTCGGCCCTCTTTTTCGTTATGAGCAGCCCCAGCAAGGGCGCTATAGGCAGCTTTATCAATTTGACTTGGAAGCGATCGGCGATAAAGAGCCGATCTTAGACGCGCAGATAATTCAATTTTGCGTTCATCTTCTAAGAAATCTTGGGTTAAAAAAAATTAATATTCAATTAAATAGCATCGGCTGTCCGCAATGCCGGCCGGCTTACAGGCGGTCTCTCGTGGATTATTATCGAAGCAGAAAAAGCAAACTTTGTCCCGATTGCCAGAGGCGGCTCAAAGAAAATCCTTTGCGTCTTTTGGATTGCAAAGAAGAAAAATGCCAGCTTGTAAAATCCCAAGCTCCGGCTTCCATCGATTATATCTGTCCCGATTGCAAAAATCATTTCAAAAAAGTTCTTGAATTTTTGGATGAACTCGAAATTCCTTATTTTCTCAACAGCTCCCTCGTGCGGGGGTTGGATTATTACACCAAAACCGTTTTTGAAATTTGGATGGACGGCGACGAAAAAGCTTCCGGCATTTCTTTGGGCGGAGGCGGACGCTATGATGATTTGATAGAAGAACTCGGCGGCAAACCCACTCCGGCTGTCGGCGTGGGACTCGGCGCGGACAGAATAATTCTTGCCATGAAAAAAGAAGAAGTGAGGACTCCGTCTCTTTTTAATCCAAAAGTTTTTCTGGTGCAATTGGGAGATATGGGAAAGAAAAAGAGTCTTAAACTTTTTGAAAACCTGCATCAGGCCGGAATCGTGGCGGCGGAATCTTTGAGCCGGGATTCAATCAAGGCGCAATTAAAAATCGCCGACCGCTTGGGAGTCAAATTTTCTTTGATTCTGGGCCAACAAGAAGCTTTGGACAGGACGATTATAATTCGCGATATGGCCACGGGAGCGCAAGAAATAGTTTCGCAGGATAAAATCGTGGAAGAAATTAAAAAAAGATTAAGCAAGTGATATGGATATCTTTTGCCGGATAGCGAATAAAGAAATTAAAACGGATTTGCTCTACGAAGACGACTTGGTGATGGCTTTTAATGACATTCATCCATTGGCTCCCGTTCATGTGCTGATAATTCCGAAAGAGCATATTGAATCGATTGCCGATTTGGAAGATGAGGATGAAAAATTGATGGGACGGATGATAATGGCGGCAAAAAAGATAGCCGAAGATTTAAAAATCGATTCAAGCGGCTACAAATTGCTTTTTCGCGTCAAAGAAAACGGCGGTCAGGAAGTGCCGCATATCCATTTGCATTTGATCGGGGGAGCCAGGTTAAGCGAGAATATAAAACCGATAGAATAACCCTACGGAATTACGGATTAGTACGGATATTACGGATTTGATTCTATTCGTATCATCCGTAAAGATCCGTAATTCTGTAGGATAAACAAGAAGGGGGTGTTTTAAATGCCTATCGAAGTGAGAAGAAAAGAAAAAGAGCCGGTTGGCTCGTTGTTAAGGAGATTTCCCCGCCGCGTCCAGCAAAGCGGTGTTTTGATCAACGCCAGAAAATCGAGATTTTACAAGAAAAAGAAAACCAAGCGATTGATAAAATCTTCGGCTCTGCGAAGAGAACAATTGCGCGCGCAGAGAAAAGAAATGATCAAAATGGGTCTTTTGGAAGAAGGCCAATTGATTCCGAAGGAACAGATTAAAATCATAAAAAAGTAATTATGATACGAACCTACAAATGATATGCCAACTTTATTTTACCCTCTATGGCTTAGCTTATATGAAGGAGAGCGAACCGCGAAAATGAATTAATGAATTTCGGACATTCAATGTCGAGATCCCGGACATTGAATGTCCGGATTCCCGTTCGCGGTTTGCCGCGCGCCAAAGCCGATAGCGATCGGATTATTATAGATAATCAACATAAAGTTTGCTTTATCCATAAAATATAATCTGATCAGCTTTGGCTATTGGCTGGCGGGTTGGCATAAGGTTCGCATTTGTTCGTATCGTTTCTATGACTCTTAAAGAAAAAATCAGCCAAGACTACAAAGAAGCTTTCAAGGCTAAAGACGAATCAAGAGTCTCCACTCTTCGGATGCTCAATTCGACTGTTAAAAACAAGGAGCTTGAGAAGCGTTCAAAATTGATAAAGTCGGGAAATCAGGAAGGCGATTTGGACTCGCGAAGCGCTTTAAACGACGAAGAGATGATAGAAGTTGTTTTCGGCGAAGTTAAAAAACGCCGGGATTCAATCAATCAGTATCGGCAAGGAGGCAGGCCCGAACTTGCCAGCCAAGAAGAAGTCGAAGCGGCGATTTTAACCGCTTATTTGCCCCGGCAAATGGCTGAAGAAGAAATCAGAAACCAGGTGCTTGAAGCAATCAAGGAAAGCGGAGCTTCCGGATCGCAAGATTTGGGCAAATTGATGAAAGTTTTAATGCCTCGGGTGAAAGGCAAAGCCGATGGAGGGCTAGTGAATAAAATCGCCAAAGAAGAACTCGAGAAATAATTTTCAATAATCCAATTTTCAATCAATATTCAATTTCCAATATTTAATTTTCAAACGAATGCTCTCTTAACCGAGTTTAGATATGAGTTTAGATATTGAAAATTGAAAATTAAATTTTCTGGATATTTCAAATCTTACTAACGAAAAAGTAGACGAAGAATCTCTTCAAAAAGCCGCCGGTATGGCAGTTGGTTTTTTTGGCGGAGAAAAACTAAAACAAATAAGCCTGGTAATCGTTGGAGAAGATAAAATCAGGGAAATAAACAAAAAATATCGCGGTAAAGACGCGGTTACCGATGTTTTGAGCTTTGAGGAATTGAACGAAATTTTTATTTGTCTGGCGCAAGCCCAAAGACAAGCGGACCTGTTGAAAACTTCGCTTAATTTTGAATTGACCCGGCTTCTTGTCCATGGTATAGTCCACCTGAAGGGATACGATCACGAAAGATCAAAAAAAGAAGCGGATGAAATGGAGGGCATAGAAAGAAAAATAGTGAAAGATCTCAAGCTATAGTTTCCCTAGCTCATATTTTTTGCGCGGAAGTCCGCATTCGCATAATATTTTCACTAAATGACGAGAGAAAAAGTAATCGTCGGTTTAGACGTTGGCACCTGCAATGTTCGCATGGCGGCAGCCAAAATCAAGGAGGGGGATTCAAATCCTCAAATTATTGGCGTTTCCAAAATTTCTTCCCAAGGCGTGCGCCGCGGAGTGGTGGTGGATGTTGTCGAAACTTCCAAAAATATATCCCGGGCCAAAGAAATATTGGAAAAAAACGCCGGAATAAAAATAGACCATGTGTTCGTGAATGTCGGGGGATCTCATATCAATTGCCGATTAAGCCGGGGTGTGGTGGCGGTTTCCCGGGCTGACGGCGAAATTTCCGAAGAAGACAAGAATCGCGCCGTCAATGCTTCCTCGGCCATATCCGTTTCCCCGAATTTTGAAATTTTGCACACCTTGCCCAGGCGTTTCACCGTGGACAGCCAAGATTCCCTCAAGGATCCGGTTGGAATGCACGGCGTAAGATTGGAAGTGGATTCGTTGCTCGTGGAAGGATCCACGCCTTTTATAAAAAATCTCATCAAATGTCTTCGGGAAACGGATCTCTCGGCGGAAGGAATTTTGGTTTCGCCGTTGGCTTCGAGCAGATCGATTTTAAATAAAAGACAAAAAGAATTGGGAGTTTTGGTTTTGGACATAGGGGGCGGCACAACCGGAATGGCGGTTTTTGAAGAGGGTGATATTTTACATTGCAAAGTTTTGCCCGTGGGCAGTATGCATATTACCAATGATATCGCCATTGGTTTAAGGACCTCGGTTGATACGGCCGAAAAAGTCAAACTCGAATATGGTTCGCTTCGTCCGTCGCAAGCCGGCCGCCGAGATATGATTGATTTGAGCAAGTTGGAAGAAAGCGAAAACGAGCAAGTCTCTCGTTTGGAAGTCATTGAAATTATTGAAGCCAGAGTCAATGAGCTTTTTGACTTGGTAAATAAAGAATTGAAAAAAATCGATCGCTTGGGTTTGCTGCCGGCCGGCGTAGTGCTCGTGGGCGAAGGAGTAAAACTTCCGGGACTGGTTGAATTTGCCAAGAATAAATTGAAACTTCCCGCTTCCATGGGTTGTCCGCAGGAATTCGAGGGAGTTATTGATGAAATAAACGATCCGGGTTTT
>LCEC01000043.1 GCA_000997475.1 Parcubacteria group bacterium GW2011_GWB1_42_6 | reverse complement strand
AATCGGTTGACGCGAATATCGGATCCGGCGAAGTCTTTATTGAATATCAAGGACGCAGGCCTTCGGCAAAGAAGCTAAGCGAAATATTCAAGGAAGAAAAGTATATTTTTTCCGACGAACCTTTTTCTTCAATAAAAAACGGGGTTAAAGGAGGATTTTGGCAATCGTTTGCGATAGCCGGAATTTTAATCGCGGGATTTCTGATGTTGAATAAATCCGGTCTTTCGGGTTTGGTGAATATCAGTTCTTCGTCTTCCTTGCCGACATTCTTTATTTTTGGGATTTTGGCGGGGCTTTCCAGTTGCGCGGCATTGGTGGGAGGAATAGTCCTCTCGATGTCCAAGCAATGGCTTGAAATTTATTCGGACAGCCATTCGACTCTTCAAAAACTTAGCCCCCACCTGATGTTTAATATTGGAAGACTTATTTCTTATGCCGTGTTGGGGGGAGCGCTGGGCGCTATTGGCAGCCAGCTTAAATTATCCGCCACATTCGGTTCGTTCCTTATTATCGCAGTTTCTTTGCTGATGTTGATGCTTGGGCTCCAAATGATCGGCGCCGGCAAATTCAAGAGACTTCAATTAGCGATGCCTAAATTTGTTTCGCGATATATCGCCGATGAAAAAAAATTCAAAGGAAAATATATGCCTTTCGTTATGGGCGCTTTGACTTTTTTTCTTCCTTGCGGATTTACCATCTCCGCCCAAGGAATCGCTCTTCTTTCGGGAAGTCCCATCCAAGGCGCGCTAATAATGTTTTTGTTCGCGCTTGGCACGGCTCCGGCCTTGCTTGTTATCGGATTATCCAGCATTAAATTTTCCAGCCATCCGAATATGGCGGCGAAATTCGCCAAGATTGCCGGTTTCCTGGTTTTGTTTTTCGCCTTATTTAACATTAATAATCAATTGAACGTGTTGGGTTATGGAGGCGTTGGCGATTTGAATCTCTTTCGCGCCGGCGTGAAAACAAACATTTCTTCTTCCGCGGACGAAAGCGATCTTCCCCAGATCATCAATGGGAAACAAATTCTGAAAATGAGCGCTTCTTCATCGGGTTATAATCCCAAATATCTCAAAGTGCGCGCCGGTATTCCGGTGCGATGGGAGATAACCGATAAGGGAACTAGCGGCTGCACCAACGCGATTATTTCCAGGAGCCTGTTTAGCGGCCAGATTCCTTTAACCCCAGGGCAAGTTAGCGTGAAAGAATTCACCCCGAAGTCGCCGGGAAAATATAAATTCAGCTGTTGGATGGGAATGGTTTCGGGAATTATTGAAGTTGTTGATTCCGATCAAGCGGGTTTTCAGGTTAAGCCGGCCGCGGCCGCCAATGATGAGGTTTTTCCATCTGGAGCCAAAGGATGCGGATGCGGCGGCGGTTCGGGATCCAGTTGCGGGACCGCCAATTGACGGCGCGATGTTAAAAAGAATTAAACTTAAATGGAAATAAAAAAAATGAAAAAAGCCAAATATAAAATCGCCGGAATGCATTGCGACGCTTGCGCCGCCTTAATCCAAAGCGGTTTGCGCGATAAAGCCGGAATGGCGGACGCGAAGGTGAGCCGAGAATCAAGCAGGGCGTCAGTGATTTTTGACGAGCAAAAAATAACTGAATTGGAAATTGCCGAATTAATCGGAGGGATTGGCGATTACTCGGCGGAATTGGAGAGAGAAGACTTTGCGGGAGAAAAAGCCGATTCTCTCGGCAGAGCGGCTAAGGATTCGCCTCCAACCAAGAAATTATCGGCGGATATTGATGATTCATCATCGGTCAAAAGATTGCCAACAGGTCTGATAGTATTAATGACGGGTTCTTTGATGTTGAATCTTTATTTTCTGGCCAAAACTCCTTTGTCTTCGGTTGCCGAACAAAAAGCGGAAACGGGACAAGAGGCGACGGAGAGCAATCTTCCGTCCGCAGGGAATAATCAGGCAATCCCTTCGGTTTTGCCTCTTCAAAATTTTCAGATAACCGGGGAAGATCATATTAGAGGAAACTTCAGCGCTCCTGTAACCTTGGTTGAATTTTCGGATTTTCAGTGTCCGTTCTGCGAGAGAATCGGGCCGACCGTGAATAAAATATTGAATGATTATCCTGACGAGGTGAGGTTGGTATATAAAAATTTTCCTTTAAGCTTTCATCAATACGGGCAACAAGCAGCCGAAGCTTCCGAGTGCGCTTCCGAACAAGGAAAATTCTGGGAATATCACGACAAGCTCTTTGCCAATCAATCCGATTTCAGCGTCGAGAACTTCAAAAAATGGGCGAAAGACCTGAATCTCGATTCGGGGAAATTCAATCTTTGCCTTGATTCCGGAAAATATTCTGGCAAGGTTAAAAGCGATTTTGACGAGGGAACGCGAAAAGGAGTGAACGGAACGCCGACGATTTTTGTTAACGGACAGGCCGTAGTCGGAGCGCAACCTTTTGAAGTCTTCAAACGGGCAATCGACGGGGCGCTGGCGGAAAAAAGATGAAACTGAAAAAAGCGATTTATCTTTTGCCCCTTATTCTGCTTTGGCCCGTCAAGACATTTGCTTTTTGCCCTTTATGCGCTGTCGCGACAGGGGCGGGAGTGGGTTTATTCAGGTGGTTGGGAGTTGATGATTTGATCGCGGGACTTTGGTTGGGGGCGTTCGGCTTTTCTTCCGCCGTGATATTCGCTGACTTTTTAGCCGGAAAAGGAATGTCTAAAATCCTTTCCGCCGCGGCCAGCGCGGTTGTGATCGCGGCGCCGTTGATTATTTCGCTCTATCCGTTGGGATTTTTCAGCGTGGAAAATAAAATTTTAGGCGTAGAGAAAGTGATTTTCGGAATGGCGGGAGGCGCGATCTTGCTTTTGGCCGCGCCGTTTCTGAATGGAATCTTGAAGAAGTTTAACGGCGGTTCGGTTTTTTTTCCGCATCAAAAAGTGGCCGTTGCCATTGTTTCTCTTCTTGCCGCTTCTTTAATTTTTAATTCAATTCTATGAAAAACGATTATCCTGAAGAAAAAATAGGCGATTTTATGGAAAGACTCGAAAAGTTGAAAACCAAAGAATTGGATCTTTCGTCCGGCGAGGATTTGAGCATAGCCATTATGAATTTAGTCAGTCTTGAAGAACATTTCTTTTTTACCGCTTCAAAGACGGACAAGGCGGAATATTTCGATTTGCTGGATGAAACAAGAAAAATAAGAAGGGAACTGATGGAAAAATTAGTGAAAAATCCAGAAGGGGAAATTTGGTGCGTGAGCAAACATTTGCTGGCGGCTTCAATGCGGTTAGTTGAGGTTGGGACCAAATATTTCAGCCGCGGAGAAAAAAAGGAAGCAAAAGATCTGTTTTCAAAGGCTTATAAACTTTATTCTCTTTTCTGGGGGCTTAATCTGAATTTGGTTGATTTTGGGGAGATAAAAAAAATCAAAGAAGAAAAAATCAGCGTCCGCGATAAACAAGGCGGCGTTTTTGAGAAAATAGGCGGCGCGGTTAAAAAATTGATAGATTGCTGCAAAGAATAATCATTAAAACAAATAAATGGAACAGGAAAAGCGCAAAAACAAATCGAATGGATATTTTATTTGGTTTCTCGCGGCGATTGTCTTGATCGGCGCCGGATTTTATGTTTTTAGAAGCCAATCCGATTTGAGCGACAAAAATATTTCGGGCGCGGCTTCGCAATGCCAAATAAAAAAAATCAAATTTTACTATCAAAAGAATTGTTCTTGGTGCCAGAAAGTTGAAAAAGACGGAACGGTCGAAAAAATTAAGGAATTGGGCGTGCAGGTCGAAGAAATTGACGCTCAAGTCGGACCGATTCGCGATCAAATAGAAGGAACTCCTTCTTTCGTGATCGACGGCAAAGTCTACTCGGGCTATCGCGCGTTTGATGAAATAAAAAATCTTTTGAAATGCTCAATCGATTCGAATAATTTTCCGGAGAACTCTGTTTTGCCGGATGAAAAATTTAATCTTTCGGACAGGAATAATCAAAATTCCCAAATTCCGGAGAGCGATTTCAAAGGCGATGCCGGAACCAGCCTGAATCTTATCGGCGGCAAAGCGCAATTTAACGCGGCCGATCTTGATGACGGCCAAGCGAAATTCTTTAATGTGGAAATGCCGAGCGGAAAAACGGTTTATTTTTTCGCGGTCAAGGATCAAAACGGAATTTATCGGGCGGCTGCCAACGCTTGCCAGGTTTGTTATGGCCAGAGAAGGGGATTCTATCAAGAAGGGGATGAAATTGTGTGCCGAAACTGCGGAAACCGTTATCCCTTGGAGAAAATCGCCACCGAAAAAGGCGGTTGCAATCCCGGTCCGATAAATCCCGATTTAAAGATTGAGGAAGGGAAAATAAATATCACCCGGGCGGAGCTGGAGGGGATTTCGGATTTGTTTTAGAGAACGTTGCGTGTTTAAATTAAGATAATCAACGCGCCGAAATTTGGCGCGAGGCAAACAAAAATATGAAAAAAACAATTGAATTGAAAATTTCAGGAATGCATTGCCAATCATGCGAAAAATTAATCGCGCAAGAACTGGCGGAACTTAATGGAGTGATTGATTCAAAGATCAATTATTCTTCCGGTCGCGGCTTGGTTTCGTTCGAATCCGATAAAATTTCGGAAGCGGCGATAATCGGGGCGGTCAAGAATGCCGGATATGAAAGCGAAATAATTTCCGCGGAAAATAACGGAGAAGGCGGAGGTTTTGAAGGGTTCAATGGCAAGCAAGCCGAGCCGCCCGGACTAAAAAAGGAATTTCCGGCAAATTCTGATTTATTGCCTTCGGAAAAAAGCCTTAATTTATCTCTTTCCGGAATGCATTGTTCGTCTTGCGCGGCCATAATCGAAAAGGCGGTGAAGAAGGCGCCCGGAGTAAACAAAGTTAGCGTTAATTTCGCCGCGGAGAAAGCTTTTGTCGCTTTCAATGCCAATATTATCGGCGCCGAAGAGATAATAAAAGCAATTTCCAAAGCTGGCTACAAGGCTCTGGAAATTAATGCCAAGGATTCGGAATTTGAATCAAGAAAGAGGCGGGAAATGATTTCTTCGCAATTTAAAAAATTCATCATCAGTTTGGTTTTGAGTTTGCCGATGA
>LCEC01000042.1 GCA_000997475.1 Parcubacteria group bacterium GW2011_GWB1_42_6 | reverse complement strand
TCAAGCCACACGTTGGGGAATATCTTGTCCGAACGTTTCCATTACGGTCAGTAATACCGAGCCGCCTTTGCCTCCTCCTCCCACCAATCAAGCGCCGACGGTTTCGGGAGTTTCCGAAACCCAACCTGATTATTGCGACATCAAAAACGCTTCGGCCACTTTGGTTTGGAATTTCAGCGATTCGGACGGAGACAGCCAATTGGCTTATCGAGCGCAAGTGGATAATAATTCCGATTTTTCTTCGCCGGCCAAAGACACCAATAAAGTCATTTCCGCTTCCGATTCTTATTACACGGGTTCAAGCGGATTGAATTACAACACGACCTATTATTGGCGGGTGATGGTTTGGGATGAACACGATGTCGCTTCGGCTTGGTCCGCTTCGCGAAGCTTTGCCACGCCAAACCACGCCTATCCAACGGCGGATTTTTCATGGGCGCCGGCGGGAGCGGCTCCGGATCAGCAAGTATTTTTCACCGACACTTCAAGCGCGGCCAGCGGCTATTCGATTTCCAGCCGATCTTGGACTTTTGAAGACGGAACTCCGGGAGTCGCCACCAGAGCGAATCCGGTTGTAAAATTCCACGATCCCGGTTCCAAAACGGTTGATCTTTCCGTTTCTGACGGCTCATTCACTTGTTCGGTTTCCAAAGAAGTTAATATTCAAGTTCCTTTGCCCGGCTGGAAGGAAACGGCGCCGCGACCGCAGTAAATTGCAAAAATGACGAAAGAAATCAAAAAAAACAATTTCGGTTTCACTCTTATAGAGATTTTGACAAGCGCCTTTATCATCGCCATAATCGGTTCTTTGGTCATTGCCAGTTATTCGGGCGGGCAGAGAACGTATAAAGTCGCCAGATGCGTCCAACAATTCGCGGCGGACGCGCGCCGGATGCAAACTTTGGCGCTTTCGGGAAATTTGGAAGGATTGCCGGCCACCGGATTCGGTTTATACGTGGTTTCGGCAACTCAATATGTCTTGTTCTATAATACCAACGCGAGCACCGAGTATATTGCCGGTTCGAGCGTAATTACGGAAACGGTAAATTTGCCGGCCGATGTGAGTTTTTACACCGCGGCCGAAGATCCTGCGGATCCCGATGTTTCCATTTCCATTTTTTTCTTGCCGCCCATCCCAACGACTTATGTGAATGATTGTCCCGGTCTTTGCGCTCACGATTTTCGGTTTAAATCGGGGCCATTCGTCAGAAGCGTCAAGGTGGAACAAACCGGCTTGGTGGATATCAATTAAAAATCGGCGATATTTTTATGTTTGTTTCGCGGACTGAAAAAAGAAAAATCAATTCCAAAAAAGAGGGCTCAAAAAATTCCGGATTCACTTTTTTGGAAGTGATTGTGGCGATTTACGTGATCATCGTGGGATTTACGGGTGCGATGAGTCTTTTGACTTTCGTGGTCGGCAGCGCTTCGGTGAGCTACAACCGCCTGATCGCGGCGCATTTGGCGCAGGAGGGATTGGAAGTGGTTCGAAACATCAGGGATTCCAATTGGGACACATGGTTCAGTTCCTACGCCAATGGCGATTATCGGGCGCAATACAATACCAATAGTATTGATTTGCTGCCTATCTATAATAATCCTCCTTTAAAATTTCGCGATGACGCGCCTTTTTATCAATACGGCCAAGGGCCCGATTCCATATTCAAACGCAAAATAACTCTCAATCGAATTTCGGCGGTTGAGGCGCAAGTAATCGCCCAAGTGACTTGGACGGACAAGGGAAGAAATTACTCATTAAGAGTTGACAGCAGATTGTGGAATTGGAGATAGGGTTTAAAATTTTCAATTATCAATAATCCAATTATCAATTAATACCTGAACTCTCTTAGCAGGTTCCCCCTCTTAGATAAGAGGGGGTTAGGTCGTTCAGACTCTGAAGAGTCTTCCCATTCGGGTCTGAGACCCTCAGGGTCGAATGACAGACTCGAACGAGGGGAGTTAATTCATTAAATTTTTCCATTTTAATTTTTAAATTATTTATGCCCAAACTTTATCATCAATCCGGCATGACCCTGATTGAAATCACCGTGGCGGTGACGGCTTTTTCCATTGTTATTGTCGGAGTGATAGGCGCCTTTCTTTCGGGCATGGGCGGAACTCAAAGAATAAACAGCCAGCAAAATATTATGGATGTGGGGCGCTATGTCATGGAATCAATGGCCAAGGAAATCAGGATGAGCGAAATTTTAAATCCTTTCGGGACCAACGCTTTGATGCCAAGCTGCGATTCCCAAAGTTCAACCCGGTCTTGCTTGCTTTTTAAAAATTCACGCGATGAAACAATGTATTTTGTCCTTTGGACGGACAGTCGGATTTATAAAGACCTGGCTTCCGTTCCGATAAACGCCACTGCCGCGGTTTTAACTCCCGATGAAGTGGAGGTTTCCAATCTGCATTTTGAAATAGATAAAAGTTTCGGGCTTCAGCCCAGAGTGACGATTTCAATGAAACTGACGGCCCGCGAGCAGGGCGGAAAAGAAATTCATCTTTATCTGCAAAACACGGTTTCTTCAAGACAATACCAATCGGAAGGTTCAAAATAATTTAAAGAAATCAAAAGCGATGAAACGGAATTTTCAAAATCAAAAAGGGGCGACTTCGGTTCTGATAGTCACTTTTATTCTTTCAATCATTCTTTTGGTTTCGCTTTCGGCGGCCACGATTATGTTGGCGGAAATAAAAATGTCGCGCCAGCTCACCGATTCCATCCCGGCTTTTTACGCGGCCGATTCGGGGGCCGAAAGGTGCCTTTATCAAGCGCGATGCGCCGATTTGGGGCCCTTGGCAACCGATGAGTGCAAGGATGAGGTTGGTAATTCTTTGAATCAATTTTGCGCCAAGAAAACCAATGGCGATCAAATCACCTCCGCTACCGAATCTTTGACGTTTGTCAATTCATCCGCTTATGTCGCTCAAAGAGATTTGGAAGAAAGAGTTTGGTCTTCGGGAAACTATAAAGGGACCGAGAGAAGCGTTGAAATTGAATGGGATGATTTGCCTCCTTGCATTCCCCAGTGCGACGGCAAAGCTTGCGGGGCGGATGACGAATGCGGCGGGGTATGTCCGGCGACTTGCAATACTTTGCCCGGATGTTACAGCAATAATCCCAATCCGGCAGGAAATGTGGTTGCTGATCCGACCAAGACTTGCTGTCAAAACAAAACTTGCTATACTTGCCCCGCGGGATTTATTTGGGATTCAGGTTCTTGCAAAAGAGATTGCGGGGGAGTTTATAATAATAACGATGGTTATTGTTGGTACTTGGCCGGTTGGGGTCAAACCTGCACTGCCGCTTGCAGCATCAATAATCGTGGCGGCGTTAATCCTCTTTTTGCCGCGTCGGGGAGCGGCAGTTCATTGTGTGGAAACACAATAGAAGAATTGACGGGAATACCGAACCCTCCTTGTGAAAATACAACAACCGAGGGCAATTTTTATCCGGCTTGGGGACCCATGGTGGCGCCTCAAAAGTTATTTTTCAAATGGGCTCCATATTTGACCAATATTAACGAAGTTAGTCCAAATTTTCGCAAGGCTTGCGCTTGCGTGAGATAAAATTCGCGCGATCAAATCCCGCCCAAAGCGGGATTTTTCGTTGCCAAGAAGGGTTTATTTCGTTAAAATAAAGTAAGATCCGAAGCCATTTTATACGCTTTTTATTCCAGACATCCGATGTCAAAACTCCCCGACATCGGATGTCTGGAATTTGAAAAATTAACTCATGGAAAAAACGGAAGCAAAGAAAAGAATAGAAAAACTTCGCGGGGAAATAAATCGCCATCGCTATCTTTACCATGTCTTGGACAAACCGGAAATTTCCGACTCGGCTTTGGATTCGCTCAAACACGAATTGTTCAGGCTGGAATCGGAATTTCCGGATTTAATCACTCCCGATTCTCCCACGCAAAGAATCGGCGGCGAGGCGCTGGAAAAATTCAATAAAGTTTCGCATTCCGTCCCGATGCTTTCTTTGGAAGATTCTTTCAGTCTTGAAGAAATGGAGGAATGGGAAGAAAGAATCCAAAAATTAGTTCCCGGGGAAAGACTTGATTATTTTTGCGAATTGAAACTGGATGGCCTGGCGATCTCTTTGGTTTACGAAAACGGCGTTCTGATCCGAGGCGCCACGCGGGGCGACGGCAAAATCGGCGAGGATGTCACTCAAAATATAAAAACTATAGAATCGATTCCTTTGAATTTGAGAATTCCCGAAAGTTTAGAATTAAAAGAAATCGGCCTTGGTGGCCGGCAAATCGAAAGATTGATGAATTCCGTTCGGGCGGGAAGGATTGAAATTCGCGGAGAGGCGATTATGGCAAAAAAGACTTTCCAAAAATTGAATAAAAAATATGAGGAGCAAGGCAAGCCTCTGCTGGCCAATCCGCGAAACGGCGCGGCCGGTTCCATTCGCCAGCTCGATTCCAAAATCACGGCTTCGCGGAAGCTGGATTTTTTTGCCTATTCCTTGATGAATGATTTTGGCCAAGAAAGGCACGAACAGGAGCATAAAATAATGAGAGCTTTGGGGTTTCCTTCTTTTGGCGGCTTTTCCGGCGCGACAAAAAAATACGCGGCTTTTTGCCATGATATGAAAGGAGTGGGGCGATTTCATGATTACTGGGACTCTCATCGCGATGATTTGCTTTTTGAGTGCGACGGCGTGGTGGTTGTTGTTGATAAAATTTCTTTGCAAGAAAAGCTTGGCGCGGTGGGCAAAGCGCCGCGCTGGATGATCGCTTTCAAATTTCCGGGAGTTGAGGTCACCACGGTCGTGGAAGACATAATCACGCAAGTGGGACGCACGGGAATTTTAACTCCGGTGGCCGTCTTAAAGCCTGTGAATGTGGGCGGAGTCACGGTTTCGCGCGCCACACTGCATAACGAAGACGAAATCAAGCGTCTTGATCTAAAAATCGGCGACACGGTTGTCATTCAGCGGGCTGGCGATGTGATTCCCGATATCATAAAGGTTTTGCCGAGTTTGCGCGCGGGCAAAGAAAAAGAATTCCATATGCCGCGCGCGTGCCCGATTTGCGGCGGAGCGGTGAAAAGGCAGGAAATTTCCGATAAGAAAAAAGAAAAAAGCGCGGGTTATTT
>LCEC01000041.1 GCA_000997475.1 Parcubacteria group bacterium GW2011_GWB1_42_6 | reverse complement strand
TGTTTATTTGTTAGTTTGGCACATCTTTGCATGTTTTAATTATATCATATTTTAGTGCCGTTTCTAAATGTGATGTCTATAGCTCTTGTCGGCCGAGATGCGGCCGAAGAAATCGCTTCAAGGATTCAACAGATATAATTCTATTTTGTAAATTCCTCAAACCAAAAGCCCCTCACAAGAGAGGCTTTTTTAATTTAGAGATAAATTTACTTTTGGTTTTGGGATGTGGTATAGTGGAAGTGAAACATTGTTAATTTACAAATAAAATATCCCCCTCCCCAACCCTCCCCCTTTCAAAGGGGGAGGGTTGGGGAGGGGGATGGCTGAAATTATATCATGGAAACTATATTTTCAGGCGTGCAGCCTTCCGGAGCGCTGCATTTGGGAAATTATTTGGGCGCGATAAAAAATTGGGTGGAACTGCAAAATCAGCACCGCTCGGTTTTTTGCGTCGTTGATTTGCACGCGCTCACCGTTCCGCAGGATCCCAAAACTTTCCGAGAGAAAATTTTGAGTATTGCCAAAATTTATTTAGCCGCGGGAATCGATCCGGAAAAATCAATAATTTTTATCCAATCGCACGTCAAAGAACACGCCGAACTTTGCTGGATTTTAAACACGATCAGCCGGATTCCGGAATTGGAAAGAATGACTCAATTTAAAGAAAAAGCCGAGCGACACAAAAAAGATTTGAATATGGGCTTATTTGATTATCCCGTGCTTATGGCTGCCGATATTTTGCTCTATAAAACCAACGCCGTGCCGGTGGGCGAAGATCAGATTCAGCACGTGGAGCTTGCCAGAACCCTGGCCGAAAGGTTTAATAACTATTTTGGCGAAACATTTGTTATTCCCAAAGCGTTTGTGCGCAAAGAAGGAGCGCGGATTATGGGCTTGGATGATCCCTCAAAAAAAATGTCCAAAAGCGCGCCGAGCGCCGCCAATTATATAACCCTCACGGATTCGCCCGAAATCATCCGCGAAAAAATCAAAAAAGCCGTCACGGATTCAGGCAAAGAAATAATTTTCAATCCGATTGAAAAACCGGCCATAGCCAATTTGCTCACAATTTATTCTTTGGCAAGCGGCAGATTAATTGAAGACTTGCAAAAGCAATATGCCAACGCCGCCGGCTACGCAGAATTTAAAAATGATTTGAGCGAAGCCGTGGTTGAATTTTTGCGGCCATTGCAAGAAAAACTCAAAGAGCTTGATTCCAATGAAGATGTTATGCTAAAAATACTGAATGACGGAGCGCAAAAAGCGCGCCAAATCGCTTCGCAAACGATGAAAGAAGTTAAAGACAAAATAGGGCTCATCTAAGCGAGTAAACTTGTTCTTGATAAAGGAGAATGCCCATGCGATCGGCAACTCAAACAAAGAGCCGCGGCTTGGCGAAATTTGCCATTCCTGCAATAGTTATTGCCGCCATAATCATAACGGCGGCAATAACCGGAGGAATATTCTTCACGATGAAAGACTTCATTTCATTCCATAGGCAATGGGATGAATCGGAATTTGGGGATTATCCCTTCAACCCCCATTTACCCTAACCGGTTTCCATAATCAAAATCCCGCCATTAAAGCGGGATTTTATAATTTTCAAAAATATTATAAAATCTATCAGTGCGTTATTTACGCTATAGCGTAAATAACGCACTGATAGAAATAACGCAGAAAACCGCTTTTTTTTGTCTAATCTAGTTCAATTCCAACCTTTTTGGCGATTTGTTCAACCCATTTTCTTAACCTCGCGATTTCAGCATCGCGCATCACCTTTTCTTCCGAATAATTAGCATAATCTTTGGCGGCTTCATCAAGGGCGGCAAGAAATATCGCTAAGTTGTTTCTTGAGATCAATAACATCGATTTGCATAGCATTGATTTTTGCTTCCACGGAATCAAATCTGTTATCCGCCAATTTAAATTTTTCATCCACCGAATCAAATCCTATTTTAATCATTCCCGCCAAATCATCAATCGTGGTTTTCTTTTTCATATGGTTATTTCTTCTTTTTTCCCTCTTTTTTGTCTTTAATTAATCCTTTGCTTTTTAATAATTCAACTATGGGCTCGCTACAATTCGAACAAAGCTCAAAAGACACGAACGGATCAAATAAACGAAAATAAGCTCCTCCTTTTTTGATAGTTCTCTTGCAAAGATCGCATTTTGTTATATTCATAAATTTATTCTTCTTCTGCGCCCGCATTATATATCAAAGAAATCCAGCGGACAAATTCCATTATCCACAAATCAAACCTTCCAATTCCTTTCTTTTTTCTTCCAAAATTTCCGGCGAATCGGCCTCCATATTCAGCCGCACCAGCGGCTCGGTGTTTGATTTGCGCAGATTAAACCACCAATCGGCAAATTCAATCGTTAAGCCGTCTATTTTCTTAACTTGCGCTCCCTTGGCGCCTTTGAAATGGCTTTCGGCGGCCATCAGAACACCATCCGGATCGGCAACTTCAAAATTAAGTTCGCCCGAAGAAGAATATTTTTTGAGAGGCGCCACAAGCCGGGAAAGCTTTTTGTCTTCCCGGCTCAAAAGCTCAAGAATTTTAATTGCCACAAGCAGAGAGCTGTCGATATATCCCAATTCCTGAAAGAAATAATGGCCGCTCATTTCTCCGCCAAAAAAGATATTTTCGCGCCGCATATGTTCTTTGATCAATGAATGACCGGATTTTCCCAAAACGGGAATTCCGCCGTTTTGGCGGATAATTTCATTAACCACGCGGCTTGAACGAACTTCGTAAAGAATTTTTTTGCCCGGGTTTTGTTTTAAAAGAATTTCCGCCATCAAAGCGGTTATAAAATCGCCGCGGACCATCTCCCCTTTTTCGTCATAAAAAACGATTCGATCGCCGTCGCCGTCAAAAGCGATTCCCAAATCCGCGCCGGATTCAATGATTTTATTTTTGAGCGCCGACATATTTTCCGGCTTTATGGGATTGGGTTCATGATTGGGAAAATTGCCATCGGGATCGGCAAATAGAATTTCTTTTTCGCCCGGAATCAGTTTGGAAATTTCTTCTATTTCTTGCCCCATTGTTCCATTGGCGCAATCGTAAACGATTTTTAATGGCTTGCGTTGGGAGCTTTTGATAAAGCTCAACATAAAATCAAGATACTCTTTTTTTAGATCAACCTGCGAAATTTTTCCGGCATTAAATGAAGTTTCCAGGCCTGCTTGTTCCATTAAATCCCTGATTTGAAAAAGACCGGTCTCGCCGCTCACCATCCGCGAGTCTGCGCGGCAAACTTTAAAGCCGTTGTATTGAGCGGGATTATGCGAGGCGGTGACCATAAGACCTCCGGCCGCTTTTTCCTTAATTATCGCCCAATAAAAAAGCGGAGCGCTGGCCAACCCCAAATCCGCCACGTCAAAAGATTGATCGGTTATTCCTTGAATCAAATTCTCGGCGAGTTCGTCCGAGGAAAGCCTTGTGTCGCGCGCCATGATGATTTTACGATTTCCCGCTTCCCCGTTATTTATTAAAAATCGGCAAAAAGCCCCGCCCAAGCGATAGGCAAACTCCCCGTCAATTTGATCGGGATAAACACCGCGAATATCATAGGCTTTAAAGATGTCTGGATTGATATTCTGCATAAGTTTATTGTATCACAAACCAAACAAAATATAGAAGCGCGAGAGGAAATAAAAAACCGCCGCGGCATTTTTTTGAATGCCTTGGCGGCTGAATAAACACTTCGCTGAAAAAATTAAGACCGGACTTTACGGCGCACAAGTTGTGTTTCAGAAACCAAAGGGAAAACATTATCGCCATATTCCACAAGGCTATACCAAAGAGTATCTTTCCCTGTTTTGGCGGGACAATTTTTTTCTTTACAATCACTCGCGTTAGGACAAGGTACGGGAAACGGCGCGACTCCCAGAATAACACCCTCATCCCCATCTTCGTCGAAAATTGCGTCACCGTGCCTGAAATTGCCAAATCTTCCCACGGCTTCATCTGAAATATCTACAGTAAATAAAGAAGGACCCATCCTTCCTCGAACTTCAAGCATCTTGTTGCCGCTCATAATACATCCTCCTTGGGATAAAGTGGTACAAACAGAAACAATCTGATAAGAACCATTGCTTATATTCTTATATTACATCCTGCTCGCCCGATATGTCAAGGTTTGGACCATAGCAAAAAAAGTTGAAATTAGGCAAAAAATATTGTAGAATTAGGAAAATTAAGCAAGAAAATAAGGAATAAAACTATCTGTAAAATCCCCCTCAATCCCCCTTTTACAAAGGGGGAAGGGGAGAAAAAATAATGCTCTCCATCGCCATTGTCGGCATGCCAAATGTGGGCAAATCAACCCTCTTTAAGGCCCTAACCAAAAAACAAGTTGATATCCAAAATTTTCCTTTCTGCACCATTGAACCGAATGTGGGCATTGTTGAGGTGCCCGACGAAAGACTGCAAAAACTGGCTCAAACTTCCAAATCCTTGAAAATCATTCCAGCGGCCATCCAGTTTATTGATATAGCGGGGCTGGTCGCCGGAGCAAGCAAAGGAGAAGGATTGGGCAACCAGTTTCTTTCGCATATCCGCGAATCCGACGCCATCGCCCAAGTCGTGCGCGCTTTTGAAGATGAAAATATTATTCACGTTGACGGCAAACCGAATCCCGAAAAAGACGCCGAAATAATCACATATGAGCTGATTTTCAAAGATCTGGAAACGCTCAATTCCCATTTGCCAAAAGTAGAAAAAAAAGCCAAGAGCGGCGACAAGACGGGAATTATTGAATTTGAATTGACCAAAAATTTGATAACCTTTTTGGAAAAAGGCCAATCGGCCAAAGATTTTGAGGCCTGCGAAAACGAGATTCCGATCATTAAAAGCTTGAATCTTTTGACTTCCAAGCCCGTGCTTTATATTATCAATTGTTCATCGGATAAAAAGATTTTGAATTATCCCGATAAACTGAAACCGGCTCTGGAGATAGACGTAAAACTGGAAAATGAGCTCTCGGAACTCTCTCTCGCGGAAGCGGAAGAAATGAGAAAAGAATTGCCCCATCCCAAAAATAATCTTGACGATTTAGTTTCCATTTGCTATGATTTACTTGGACTTGAGACCTTTTTTACCTCGGGCGAGAAGGAAACTCGCGCTTGGACGATAGAAAAAGGATCAAAAGCGCCGCAAGCCGCCGGCAAAATCCACTCGGATTT
>LCEC01000040.1:5275-8151 GCA_000997475.1 Parcubacteria group bacterium GW2011_GWB1_42_6 | reverse complement strand
ATTTGAATAAAATTCGTAGATTGGAATTATATTTATATTTTACTCGTCTTTCTGCGGTTCGCCTATTTCCCGGTAAACCGTTCCCAGAACGCCGTTCACGAATTTGCCGGAAGATTCGCCGCTAAAGCTTTTGGCCAATTCTATGGCCTCATTAATCGCCACTTTTGGCGGCGCTTCTTTGCGGTCGCCAAAAAGCAATTCGTAAAGCCCCAGCCGTAAAATATTCCTGTCGACTATGGTTATCTGATCAAGCGGCCATTCCGGAGCCGATTTCTCGATGATTTTATCGATTTTTGAAAGATTTTCCGCCACGCCGTTCACTAAACGCCAAATAAATTCGGCGCCTTCAAGTCCGGGCCCGAACTCGGCCATATTCTTTTCCGTTATTTCTTTCAATTTTGCCGGATCCTTGCCGCCAAAGTCCCATTCGTAAAGGGATTGCATGGCGATGGATCGGGACAGGTGGCGATTGGCCATAGTAGGTTCAGTTAGTCAGTTTATCAGTTAGTTAGTTGATTAGTTCTAAAAATTACAAACTAATCAACTAAAAGCCCCGCTTCGGGGCGAAACTAATAAACTGATTCTTCTATTTCTCTTCTTTGTGCTCTTGCTCGTGTTCTTGAGTTTCCAATTCTTTTGCTTTTTTCTTCTGTTCTTTTTTGGTGAGTTTGGCCAAAATGTCAATCACTTCGCGATTCTGATAAGAACCGCAATTGCGGCAAACCTGGTGCGGCAAAACCGCTTGTCCGCATTTGGGACAACTCGCCAATTTCAATACCTTCAGCGCGTGATGAGACCGCCTTCTGTTTCTATGAGACTTTGTGTGTTTTTGTTTTGGTAATGGCATGTCTCTATTTCAACAATTAACTGATTAATATATGAATTTCTCCCGCGCTTGCCGGGAGTTTTAACTTATTCACATGATAACAAAAAGAATTAAAAAGGTCAACACCTGACAAAAATCATTCAAAAAAATCCCTAAAACAAATATTTTTAATCAGCCCAAGAACAAATTCCCAATGCTTGATCATAAGCCGGTTCGGGGCCGACTTCATAATAATTAGCGAAGCATCCTCCGTCATTGGCGGCCAAGTCAGCCATTTCGGGCCCTTCAACCTTGAATTTTATGCCATAACCCGGGTAGTCATCAGCTTCCCCGCCATCATAATGGAAATAATAATTTCCCTGCAAACCTAACGGATCTTGCGGCAATTCTTTGATATAAGGAGCAAGCGCCGTTTCAAGATCGCACCAACCCACTCCGCAATCAGAACTATTCGTATAGGAATAAAAATTGGGATAGGAACCGTGATCGGCGTAATACATTTCCAACGCTTTCTTCATTTCCGTTAAATTTACCATTCTGACCAAATCTCTGGCTTTGGCGCGGGATGAATTCAAAGAAACCAAAACAATCGCGGCTAAAAGTCCAATAACGGCAAGAACCACCAATAATTCTATTAGGGTAAAACCTTTTTTCATTTGGAATCTTCCAAAAGAATTCTCCTTTATTATAGACCATAAAACTCATCAAGACAAATTTATGAATAAAAAAGCCCCCTTTGGATTTTTAATCCGCAGGGGACGATTTTATTTTGCAACCATTCTTCTTCACCGGTCCAAACGAGAAGCGATGAATCGGGCAAGGGCCGTGGGTTTTGAGGGCAAGGAGATGCTTTTTGGTGCCATAACCTTTGTGTTCGTCAAAGCCGTAAGCCGGAAATTTTTTATGATATTTCTCCATCATTCGGTCGCGACTGACCTTGGCAATGATGGAAGCCGCGGCAACGGAAATCACTTTCCCGTCTCCCCCAATCACCGATTTTTGGTTAATGCTGATATCTTCCAAAATAAAATTTCCGTCAAGAATCAAGAAATCGGGATTCACGGAAAGTTTTTGCAGCGCTTTTTTCATGGCGAGCTTCGCGGCTTCCAAAATATTTATCTCATCAATTATTTTTTCCGAAACGATTCCCAGTGCCCATTTGATATCCGGATCTTTCGTCAAAAGACTGTACCAGCCTTCGCGTCTTTTTTGAGTGAGTTTTTTGGAATCGTTGATGCCGCCGAAGAAACTCGGGCCCTGGCCTTTTTTGCCAAAATTTTTCCAATCAATGCAAACCGCGGCCGCCACAACCGGTCCGGCCAAAGGCCCGCGGCCAACTTCGTCAAGCCCCACGATAAACCGGCGGCCTTGAGTCCAAAATTTTTTTTCGAGTTCAAAAGTGGGAAACATAAATAATTCAAAAATTAAATCTCAAAATGTAAAATTTTGGTGTCCCGCAGCTGCGGGACAAACTAATGCTAACCTGACTGCCCGCCGTAATTTCAGCGAGACGCGGCAAACCGCGAACGGGAATCCAGACATTCAATGTCCGGGATCTCGACATTGAATGTCCAAAATTCATTAATTCATTTTCTCGGTTCGTCCTCCTTCGCGTAAAGCTACGGAAGGATAAAATATAGTTGGCATGGAATCCAAAGTTCGTATCATAATTATACCTTGATAACCTCTCTTATATAAAATATAATGAGAGTATGAACGAAAACAAACTTGGCCTTAATTGGTCGGCCGCGGAAAAAGCCTTAGCCGAAGGAACATATTCGGGCTATAAAATGGGAATTTTGGAAACCGAAAAAATTTTGGAAGAAATGCTTGCCTCCAAACAAGTTCCCGGCAAATCCACGGATCAAAAAATAAAATACGTGCAAAGATTTTTGAGCCTTCCCGACAAGTTGGAATACGGCCGAAACATTTATCGAAGAATTATCCATGAACCTCATTTTGAAATCTCGCGGGAAGAGACAAAACACATAATCCTGGGTTATTGGCAAGCCATGCTTGATTTGGAAGAAGCGATCGCGTCTCTGACTGT
>LCEC01000040.1:0-5250 GCA_000997475.1 Parcubacteria group bacterium GW2011_GWB1_42_6 | reverse complement strand
AAAATAATCGGCGGATCGATTTTGGGAATCGCCGCTTTTATTTGGTTTTTGGCCGAGACTCCGGCCGGAAAAAGCGCGGCAAATTTTATCGCCAAAACCAACCATTTTTTCATCTTTACGATTCTTTTTTGGAGCGTTATAATTATTTTCGCGCTGGCGGCCGCGGGATTGATTTTTTTTCTGGTTACAAGAACAAAGAAAAGATTCTAAAATCAGTTTGCCAGTTTATCAACTTAAATTTCTGAACTGACCAACTGACAAACTGATTAACTGACCCCATGAAATTCACCCACCTCCACGTCCACTCCCACTATTCTTTGCTTGACGGCCTTCCAAAGATAGACGGGTTGGTGAATCGCGCCCTTGAGTTAGGCATGGATTCGCTGGCCCTCACAGACCACGGCTCAATCTACGGAGCCGTTGAATTTTATAAAAAAGCCAAAGCAAAGGGACTAAAACCGATCATCGGCTCGGAAATGTACATCACTCCCGAAAGCCGATTCAACAAACGAGGCAGAATGGATGACAAGCGTTTCCATCTGCTGATTTTGGTTAAAGACAAGATCGGTTATCAAAATCTCGTCAAACTCACCACTAAAGCGTGGCTGGAGGGATTCTACTATAAACCGAGAATCGACAAAGAAATTTTGCGCCAACATTCGCAAGGACTCATCGCCTCTTCCGCGTGTCTGGCCGGAGAAATTTCGCGCGCCATAGTCAATAATGAGACCACTGATAAAGCCGAAGCGATCGCTTTGGAATATTTGGAGATATTCGGAGCGGGAAATTTTTACTTGGAAATAGAACATCATCCGCGCCTGCCCGATCAAAAACGGGTCAATGACGCTTTGATAAAAATGAGCGTGAAATTGGGAATCCCGCTGGTCGCCACTCACGATGTTCACTATCTTAATCCCGATGATGCCAGAGCTCAAGATATTTTGATGCTTGTAAACACTAACGCCAATATTGACGATCCGGAAAGATTGACTCTTTTGGCCGACGATTTTTCTTTGCGTCCGCAAGAAGACATGATTGAGTGGTTCAAAGACACTCCCCAAGCGATTGAAAGCACCCAAAAAATCGCCGCCGATTGCAATTTTGAATTCGAGCTTGGAAAATACCAACTTCCCTATTTTGATGTGCCAAAAGAATATAATCCCGAAACGTATTTAAGGCATCTCTGCGAAATCGGCATGGAAAAAAGATATCCCGAAGGAACAAACGAAAAGATATTGGCGCGATTGGAACACGAGTTGAATATCATTCAAAAAACCGGCTTTGCTTCTTATTTCCTAATCGTTCAGGATTTCACCAACTGGGCCAAAAATAATAAAATCGTGGTTGGCCCGGGACGCGGTTCGGCCGCCGGATCGCTTGTCGCCTATCTTCTGAATATCACCGAAATCGATCCCTTGAAATACGATCTGCTTTTTGAAAGATTTTTGAATCCGGAAAGAATCTCCATGCCCGATATCGATATGGACTTTGCCGACCGCCGCCGCGAAGAAGTTATCGAATATGTGCGTCAAAAATACGGCGCCGATCATGTGGCGCAAATAATCACCTTTGGAACCATGGCCGCCCGCGCCGCCATTCGCGACTCGGGACGCGCCATGGGTTATGCTTACACGCTTTGCGATCAGGTGGCAAAAGCCATTCCCATAGCGGTTGGCATGACTCTTAAAAAAGCTTTGGATCAGTCCGCGGAATTCAAGCAGCTTTATGAATCCGATGATCAAATAAAAAAACTGGTTGACACGGCTTTAAAATTGGAAGGGGTCGCCCGCCACGCTTCCACTCACGCGGCCGGCGTGGTGATTACCAAAGATCCTTTGGATTCGGTGGTCGCCCTGCAACATCCCACTCAAGATGATGACGCGATTGTCACCCAATACGAAATGCACGGCATAGAAGATTTGGGACTTTTGAAAATGGATTTTTTGGGCCTCAAAACTCTCACGCAGATCGAAAACGCGCTGGAAATCATTGAAAAAACCAAAGGAGAAAAAATCGAAATCATTTCTTTGCCGCTTGACGATGAAAAAACTTATCAACTTTTGCGCGATGCCAAAACCACCGGAGTTTTCCAGCTTGAATCGGGCGGCATGAAAAGAAATCTCAAAGAATTGAAACCCACGGTTTTTGAAGATATTATCGCTATGGTGGCGCTCTATCGTCCCGGACCGATGGATTTTATTCCCGATTTCATCGCCCACAAACACGGCGCGAAAAAAATCGAATACATCCACCCTTCGCTTGAACCGATTTTAAAAAACACCTACGGCATCGTGATTTATCAGGAGCAAGTTATGGAAATCGCCTGCAAACTGGCCGGCTACACCCTGCCCGAAGCCGACATGTTGCGCAAAGCGGTCGGCAAGAAAATTAAAAAGCTGATGGATGAACAGCGCGGCAAATTGGTTGAAGGAATGGTTAAAAACAACATTGAACGAGAAACTGCCGAAAAGATTTGGGATTTCATCGAACCATTCGCGCGATACGGCTTCAATAAAGCGCATGCCACTTGCTACGCGCTCGTGGGCTATCAAACGGCGTACCTCAAAGCCCATTATCCAACCGAACTTATGGCCGCCTTAATGAATTCTGAATCCGATGACATTGAACGGATCGCCTTTTTGATTGAAGAATGCCGCCAGATGGGAATCGATGTTTTGGCTCCGCACATTAACGAAAGTCTGGGCAGTTTCACCGTCATCAAAGACAATGTTATCCGTTTTGGGCTTAACGCGATTAAAAACGTGGGCGGAAATATTGTTGAAGCGATAGTCAAAGAAAGAAAGAAAAACGGATTATTTGAATCCATTTCCGATTTGGTTGAAAGAGTGCAGGACAAAGACTTGAATAAAAAATCTTTGGAAAGTTTGGCCAAGTGCGGCGCTTTGGATTGCTTGAGCGAACGGGGACAGATTTTGGGCAATATTCAATTGATTCTCAATTTCGCCAAAGAAGTCCAGAAACCAAAAAACACGGGGCAATCAAGCTTATTTTCTTTGCCCGCGGCGGATGGAAAGAAAAACGGATTGATGCCTTCGCTCAAACTTTTGCCGGCGCCCGAAAGCGCCAAGCGCGACCGCCTTTCCTGGGAAAAAGAATTATTGGGCCTTTATATTTCCGAACACCCGGTGCAAGAATATGAAAAAGTTATAGAAAGCATGGCTACTCTGCCTTCAAAAATAATTCCGCAATGGGTGGGCAGAAATTTGAAAGTCGGCGGCGCCATCACCAAAATCCACAAAATTATCACCAAAACCGGAAAACCCATGCTTTTTGTGACGCTTGAAGACCGGCGTTCAAAAGTGGAAGTTTTGGTTTTTCCCAAAACCCTTGAACGCACCGCCACTTTTTGGCAGGAAGACAAAATCGCCGTGGTGAGCGGCCGATTGGACGACAAAGAAGGAAACTACAAAATCCTTTGCGAATCCGCGCAGGAATTGAATCAGAATCATTTGAGAAATTTCAGATAAAAAACCACCCAGATTTCTGAGTGGTCTTTTTTATTTGTTTTATTGATTCGTTCACTCACGCATCAATTGGTCGCAATCAGAGCAAGTCCAAACACCAATTTTTCCCCTGTCTTTAGTATTTACCCTCTGAAGAAACATCCTGCGAGAATCACACCGAGGACAAGACTTGTAAACGCTTGAGCTTTTTTCCATTCTCCTGGGTAAATCATCAAAAATAACGAGGGAAGGAACTTTTGATCGCTCCCCCTTTTGTTTGCCAATAGCATTTTTTCCTGGCTTCGGTATTTTTTTGGCTCCTTCTATTTTTTCATCGGGAAAGCCGTCCTTGATAACATAAAGAAATCCCCCAAAATATCTTGCTTCTTTTCCCGGGTTTCTTTTTTCCCAAGCCTTGCGCTCTTTTTCTCTTTGGATAATGACAATTCTGCTTTTTACCCTGGCCATTTTTTCCTCCACATGTTAAGAACAAATCAATTTCACTTGGCAAATAGAAGATTACCTCGCGTTTTGAAATTTGACAAGCTTTCCAAAAAATCCTAAAATTTAAGCACAATCAATTGAACAATGAAGCGGACTAACCAACCCTTCGCTACGCTCAGGGCAGGCCGCCCAAAGAGCCGATAAGTTCACGCTAGCGCCGCGAAAAAGCGCCAAAGAGTGCCCAGAAATTTATGGGAAGTTGGGTGGAACCACCCCGTTGCGGGGTCCCAACAGCTGTAAATTTTTGGGCATATTTTAGTTAATGTAAAATTAAAATCTCAAAATTAAAAGTGATAGTTCAAAATGTAAAATGAATCTGCCTTGGATGTCATCCGAAGTCTCTTCTGTCATTCCCGCGTAGGCGGGAATCCAGATTAATTCGGGTCTGGATTCCCGATTTCTCGGGAATGACATCCATGGTCGTACGATTTTACATTTTACATTGTCATTTTGCACTTTGAGATTTACATTTTAAATTTATGAAATCCAATCTCGAAACCCTCCGCCATTCAATCTCCCATCTTCTCGCCGCGGCGGTTCTGGAAATCTTTCCGGATGCCAAACTCGCCATCGGCCCGGCCATAGAAAACGGGTTTTATTATGATTTCGATTTGCCGCGCGCTTTGGCGCCGGAAGATTTGCAAGAAATAGAAAAGAAAATAAAGCAACTCGCCAAAAAGAATCTCAAATTCGAGCGGGAGGATTTGGACGCGGAAGACGCCAAAAAACTCTTTGAAAAATCCGGACAAATCTACAAAGTCGAATTGATCGAAGATCTGCAAAAAGACGGCGCCAAAACCGTTTCAATTTATAAAACCGGCAATTTCACCGATCTTTGCGCGGGACCCCACATTGAATCAACGGGCCAAATCAAACCGGATTCTTTCAAGCTTTTAAAGCTTGCCGGCGCTTATTGGCGGGGGGACGAAAAAAACAAAATGCTGCAACGGATCTACGGCGCGGCTTTTGAAACCAAAGAAGAATTGGAATCGTATTTAAAAAATATAGAGGAAGCGGAAAAAAGAAACCACCGGAAATTGGGAAAAGAATTGGAGTTATTTATGATTTCGGAAGATGTGGGCAAAGGCTTGCCATTGTGGCTGCCAAAAGGCGCGTTTATCAGAAAAAAAATAGAAGATTATATGTACGCCAAAGAATTAGAGCGTGATTATAAATATGTTTACACTCCGGTTTTAACCAATAAAAAACTATATGAAACTTCGGGGCACCTGGCTCATTATCGCGATGATATGTATAACCCGATCGACATTGAAGGCGAAAA
>LCEC01000039.1 GCA_000997475.1 Parcubacteria group bacterium GW2011_GWB1_42_6 | reverse complement strand
AACGAAGCGAGATATTCGTCTGTATTATCTGAGCTGGCATTATCGACCACAA
This sequence comes from Parcubacteria group bacterium GW2011_GWB1_42_6, assembly GCA_000997475.1. Taxonomy (GTDB): domain Bacteria; phylum Patescibacteriota; class Minisyncoccia; order Portnoybacterales; family GWB1-42-6; genus GWB1-42-6. The sequence continues at coordinate 5,383 of LCEC01000039.1, read as the reverse complement.
TAATATTTCTAACTTCTGGTGAATTTTGGATAATGTGGGGCAGATTCTTTTCCAAAAGTGGTTTGGCATTATAGGTTGGTATGACAATATCAATTACTGGCTTCACTGCCAAAAGTATAGCAGAAAAGGATTATAATGAACCATATCTTAGCTTGATAAAATATGAAAAAGATCTTTAGGTTTTGGCCGTTTTTAGTCTTTGTTTTAGCCGCGCTGGTTTATTATTGGAAAGTGTTTTTAAAAGGCTACGTTCCGTTCCCGGGAGATTTGATGGTTGGGGCGTATTTACCCTGGCTTGAAGATAAGTGGGGCTTCCCAACCGGTGTTCCAATCAAGAATCCAATAATATCCGATATATTTTCTCTTTCAAGCCCATTATGTATTACAAGAATTTTCTTTTCTTGAATTGGGAAAAAACGCAAAATATCTTTTTTTGTATTTTCTGAAACAGCAATAATTCTGTTTGCCTTTTTTATGCTTTTGAAAGATTCTGTGTTATAGTAAATTCGGATATTAGATTGGCTGTGCGGCTATGGCTTCATGGCATCGAATTCTCGCGAAAGAAATTTGTCAGGGATCCGTTGGGTGTGTCTTGCGGGTGAGAACATTCTTTCGCGCAAAAAAACAAAAAGTCGGTGCGGGGCGCTATCGAGCATTAAGGCTCGGAATGAAATTCAGGAAACGGCGGGTGCTGTTTCCGGTGGATTGGAACGCGCACCGCGCAAAAAATTGGGGGTGTGTTCCGACGGCCGCCACCGTGTCCCGTTTGTGAACGCGTATTCGGACGGCGACTTCAAGTTCAACCTCGGCAATTTCGAGAATGACTGGAATTCCGACAACTGCCTCCTCTGCTTTTGCGACTTATCCGGTTTCTTCCGCTATTTGGCGGAAGTTTTTTCTTCTATGCTTTTTTTCCAGCCACCGAGCATTCGGCCTATTTCATCCAACAGGAGAATCAATTTGCCGTATTGCGTGTTGTCTATCTTCTTTTGTTCCCAGCCGATTTGGAGAAAGAATCTCAATAAATCGCATTTGGCGATTGCCTGCGAAACCAACGATAATTTTTCAAACTTGTCATACGCGAAAGATCCTCGGAAAATCAGCTCAAGAGACGAGCAAAACAAATCATCGATTTTTGCTCCGATTGTGTATCGGTCAACCCGATTCAGATTTATCAAATATTCGTGCCATATTTTATATGCCTCTTTTGTTTTTACTAAAACAATCGGGATTTGAGGGGGGGGAGATTAAAAGCCATATGTTTTCTAAAAAATATAACGATATTGTCACTATTGAAAGTATTTTGGACGCGTGGGGGCGATTTTTGCGGGGCAAACGGCGCAGAAAGGATGTTGCTGAATTTCAAAACAGGCTAGCCGAAAATTTATCGTCGCTTTATTATGATCTGCAAAATAAAGCATATAGGCATGGATCTTATTTTGCTTTCAATATTTTTGATCCAAAGCTGCGCAATATTCACAAGGCTTGTGTTCGCGATCGGCTTTTGCATCATATCATTTACAAAGAATTGTATCCATATTTTGATTCTCGGTTTATTTATGATTCGTATTCTTGCAGAAAAGACAAAGGTGCGCACAAGGCTTTGGATCGTTTCAGGAATTTTGCCGGCCGGGTTTCGCGCAATCATACCCGTACATGCTTTGTATTAAAATGCGATGTCAGAAAATTTTTTGCCAGTATTGATCATGAGATTTTAATCAAAATATTGAAAAGACATATTGGCGATTCTGATATTCTTTGGTTAATAAGGGATGTTGTTTCCAGCTTTTATTCGACCAATCCCGGAGCGGGTTTGCCGTTGGGCAATATCACCTCGCAGCTTTTAGTAAATATTTATATGCACGAATTTGATATGTTTGTAAAACAAGAATTGCGAGTCAAATATTATATTCGTTACGCGGATGATTTTGTTATTCTTTCTGAAGACAGAGGTTATTTGGAGAATTTGCTTTCTCAGATAGAATCTTTTATCGAGCAAGAGCTTTGTTTGAAATTGCACGAAGATAAGGTGTGTATAAAAACTTATGCTTCCGGTGTGGATTTTTTGGGCTGGATTCATTTTCCTTACCATCGGCAAATCAGAACGAGCACTAAAAAGAGAATAATTCGGAATACAAAACATTTCCCGACGCCGCAAACAGTTAATTCGTATCGGGGTTTGTTTTTGCACGGCAATGCATACGAAGTACAAAAAGCCGCCGGAATCGCTTTATATTAAAAAACGTTTATGCAATCCAAAAAATTTCAGCGCAAAAAGGAAGATTTTGTTTGCGAGAAGTGCGGATTTAACGTTAAAGGAACGGGATATACGAATCATTGCCCGAAGTGTCTTTGGAGCAAGCACGTTGACGTTAATCCGGGGGATCGCTTGAGTGAATGCGGCGGGATGATGGAGCCGGCGGAAATTGAAATGAAAGAAGGGGAGTATGTGATAATCCACCGATGCGTCAAATGCGGCTTTGAAAAAAAGAACAAGGCGGCGGAGGATGATGATTTTGAAGAAATTTTAAGAATCTAGCATCCTACGGAATTACAGATAAATACGGATGATACGGATAAATTCAATTTGAATCCGTAATATCCGTATAGATTTGCCCGCCCGCCGATAAGCCAAAGCTGATTAGATTCTATATAAATAACGTGAACTCAAAGTTATTTATCTATATTCAACACTAATCACTATCGGCTTTGGCGAAGCGCGGTAATTCCGTAGGGTTCCCAAAAGAGGATAATGGGTGGATAACTCAATTGTTATAAAATTTTAGAAATTTACTCCGTTTCCAATTAATGGCTTTTTAAAGCCATTTTTTTGTTTTTTTGAAAAAAATATTCGGGGAATCGATTTTTGGCGGAAGCAGAGTGGTTGACGCGTATATGGCAGTGGAATATAATGGAATGGAAGTGGGAGATTGTGGATAGAAATGTTAATAACTGCTCGTTTCTGTGGATAACTTGGAAGCTCGGGATTGTCTTTTGAAAGCGTGAAATTTTCCCCGGCCCGCTTCGCCGGAGCTTTAGCGAGGCGAGCGTGGAAAATTTCACTCGCGCGGATTTTGCTCGCTCTTTTTCGCCTGCTGGCGAAAAAACCGTGCCCGCTCGCCGCGCCTCGCCAAAGCCGATAATGATTAGATAATATTTAGAGATATTCGATCTAAAGTTCGCAATATCTATAATATATAAGTAATCAGCTTTAGGGCTTCGCGGCGGGCAGGCAAAACCGAGCGTTTCAAAAGACAATCCCTCGCTTCCTTGATGGATTTAGGTGTTTCAAATTCTTTTTTCGCATGTCCGCAGGTTAGCATTAAGTTCGTAGGTTCGCATCATAATTATGTTGATAGGCGAATACAAACACACCATAGACGATAAGAAAAGACTGGCGGTGCCGGCAAAACTTCGCAAAGAGCTGGGCAAAGGCGCCGTTTTAACGCGCGGACTTGATAATTGTTTGGCTCTTTATCCTTTGAAGGAATGGGAAAAATTGGCGGATAAATTGAGCAAACTGCCAACCGGGCAAATCGAGGCCAGAGGACTTGCCAGAGTCATTTTGGCGGGAGCGGTGGAAGTGGAAACGGACGCCTTGGGCAGAATTCTGGTTCCCGATTATTTGAAACAATACGCGGGTATTGAAAAAAACGCGGTGATCGCCGGAGTTTTCAATCATTTGGAAATTTGGGACGAAGCGAAATGGGAGTCTTACAAACAAAAGACCGAAAAAGAAGTGGGCGATATGGCATCGAAATTGTCCGAAATAGGATTCTAGAACCCTACTAAATTACTAATCCGTACTAATCTTACAAATTGGATTTATTAGTAATATTTGTAAAGATTCGTAATTTCGTAGGGTGCCTAGCCGCCAGGCCGGAGGCCGTCAAGCCATAAGTTTCAAGACTTATGGCTTACGGTCTGGCGACTATCAGTAAAAATTCAAAAAATAGTTTTGCCGGTATGATACATATTTCTGTTCTGAAAGAAGAAGCGATAAATTTTCTGAATCCCAAGGAAAACGAGAACTTTATCGACGCGACTTGCGGAGCGGCGGGGCACACTTTGGAGATACTGAAAAAAACCGGTCCTGATGGAAAAATTTTGTGCGTTGATTTGGACGGGCGGGCTTTGGCGGAGGCGAAAGAAAAATTGGAAAATGAAGGATTCGGCCAAAGAGCGATTTTTGCCAATGATAATTTCTCCCATTTAAAAAAAATAGTTGAAGAAAATAATTTTGATGAAATATCCGGCATTATCGCCGATATCGGGCTTTCTTCCGATCAACTGGAACAAAGCGGCCGCGGATTTTCCTTTTTAAAAGACGAGCCGCTCGATATGAGATTTTCCGAACAAGGAGATTTGACGGCTTGGGAGATAGTGAACCATTGGCCGGAAGAGGAAATTTCAAACATTCTCAAGGAATATGGAGAAGAAAGATTCGCCCGAAAAATCGCTCAATCAATCGTTCAAAAAAGAAAAATAAGCAGAATCAACACAACGCGGGAATTGGTGGAGACAATCGGCCGGGCTTTTCCTCTGGCGCTAAAACATAATCGAATTCACTTTGCCACAAAAACTTTTCAAGCTTTGCGGATCGCGGTGAATCGGGAGCTTGAAAATTTGAAAGAGTTTTTATTCCAGGCAGTCCAAATTATCGAGCCCGGCGGAAGAATTGCCGTGATTTCATTTCATTCGCTTGAAGACAGAATAGTTAAAAATTTTTTCAGGGAAAAATCAAAATTGGGAGAATTAACCGTTCTCGCGAAAAAGCCGGTTATTCCCCGCGAAGAAGAAATCAAATTAAACCCGAGATCCCGCAGCGCCAAACTGCGTGCCGCGTTAAAAAATTAAATCTCTTTTCAAAAATGAATTATCGCGTCTCAAAGAATTTTCAAGAAGAGCGATCCGTTAATCAAAAAGGAAATTGCGTTATGTGTTTGATTGTTTTTTCCGGGTTGATTTTCATAAGCGTTCTTTATCTTGTCCAAACAAACGCTTTGATCGCCAAAAGTTTTGAGTTGCGATCGGTTCAAAAATCTTTGGAGGAGCAAAAAGAGGCGAATCAGCGGATTTCCGTTTCTTTGACGCAGATTCAGTCTTTAAGCAATCTTGAAGCCATGGCGAATGATTTTAACCTTGTACCAATAGAAAAAGTCCAATATTTGAAAGGGTCAAGCGGTTTCTTTGCCGTTTCCAGATAAACCCCGCGCCTAATCAGGATGTTTGAATTTATTTTTAATAATGAACAAGTTTGCTCCCAATGGCTTGTTTTATCCCTGAAGGATTCTTTGAATAAAAATCGATCCTGATTAGGCGCGGGGGTAAATTCCCCGAAGCGATGAAAAGAGAATCGGAAAATTTAAGAATTTATTTTTTG
>LCEC01000038.1:2292-8601 GCA_000997475.1 Parcubacteria group bacterium GW2011_GWB1_42_6 | reverse complement strand
GATTCCGGATTTCTCCAACCTGTTTCGGAGCCACTGCGGCGAATCCCCGACTTTCACGTTTTCCAAAACCGCTCCGATATATCTCGCACAGACGACTTTGTCTTCAACCGAAACCTTGAGTTTCTTGGTTTTCTTTTTAGGAAGGATGAGCCCGTCATAATCATAATCGATCTTTCTTTTTTCCACACTTCCTCCTTGGCCAGTTAAGCTGACCTTTGAAACAGGGTTTTACTGCCTGATTTGGCCCAAAATAGGCCTGTTTAAGAACTATCTCTTTCTGAAGAGAATGATTAGATACTATAATCTAAGATCGCAACAATGTCAAGAATTGGCAAAATCTCTCTGCCAAGAAGCCCAGATGAATTAATTAAAAAATCCCCTTTCTAAAGGGGGAAAGAAGACGATGAAATTATCTTTATAACTCCCCCAACCCCCTCTTAATTTAAGAGGGGGTAAAAAAACACTCCGCGCGAAGCGGAGTGTTTTTTTGAAAAACAAATTATTCCGTTTTATTTTCCTGCCGATGCTCTTCGTGGCGAAAACCCGTGCCGGCCGGAATCAATCGTCCGATGATCACATTTTCCTTGAGTCCGCGAAGCTTGTCTTCTTTGGCTTGAGAAGCCGCGTTAATAAGAACTCGGGTAGTTTCCTGGAAGGAAGCCGCCGAGAGCCAGCTTTCCGTGGTCAAAGCAACTTTGGAAATGCCAAGTAAAAGCTGCGCGGCCGTGGCGGTCTTGGCGCCTTTAGCGCGGGCCGCGTCGTTTTCACGCATAAAGTTTTGTTTTTCAACCACATCGCCAATCAAAAGGTTGGTTTCTCCCGGATCTTTCACGCGCACGCGGGAGAACATCTGGCGGATAATAATTTCTATGTGTTTATCGTTAATGCCTTCACCCTGTGAGGTGTAGATATTTTGCACTTCTCTGATAATATATCTCTGGACACTCGCTCGGCCGGCTAATTTAAAAAGCTCTTTCAAATCCAAATGGCCTTCATTCAATTGCTGGCCTTTGGTAACGGCTTCGCCTTCCTTAATCCACAAAGCGGTGCGGGAAGGCACGACATATTCGCGAACCTGGTCTTCATAAACTTTATCTTTTTCGGCGATCTTGGCTGTCTTGCCCGATTTGGTTTTCTTGGCTCCCGGAGGAACGATTTCAATTCTGCCCGCGATTTTCACAACGCAACGGTTATTTTCTTCTTTAATTTCAATCACTTTGCCGTCGATTTCCGACATCAACGCTTTGCCTTTGGGAATGCGCGATTCAAAAATTTCTTCGACGCGCGGCAAACCTTGAGTGATGTCGCCGCCGCCCGCCACGCCTCCGGTGTGGAAAGTTTTCATAGTGAGCTGCGTTCCCGGTTCGCCGATCGCTTGAGCGGTAACCACGCCCACCGCTTCACCCAATTTTACCAGTTGGTTTTTGCCCAAGTCATAACCATAGCACATCTGGCACATTCCGTGGCGCGATTTGCAAGTGAGCACCGAACGGACTCTGATCGTTTCCACGCCGAGCTTGTCAATTTTTTCCGCCGCTTCTTTATCAATTAAAGCGTTTTTGCCAACAATCGTCTGACCGTCGTGTTTTATTTCTTCCAAAGAAACGCGGCCGACTATCCTTGAAGCCAACGATCTGCCCAATTCTTTTCCATCTTCTCTGTGAACGATCGTTCCTTCGTCGTCGCCGCAATCAACTCCCGTGATTACCAAATCCTGCGAAACATCAACCAAACGGCGAGTCAGATAGCCCGCGGTTGAAGTTCTTAAAGCCGTGTCGGAAGATCCTTTTCTGGCGCCGTGAGTAGAAATGAAATATTCCAACACATTAAGGCCTTCCTTAAACGAACTTTTAACCGGCAATTCGATAATTTCTCCGGCCGGGTTAACCATTAATCCTCTCATACCCATCATCTGCGAAGTTTGCCCCCACGAACCGCGGGATCCCGAATCCACCATTAAATGCACCGATCCTTCCGGATCCAATTCCTGAATCACGAGTTTGCCCAATTCGTCAACGATTGAAAACCAAATTTCAATGATTCTCGACCGGCGTTCTTCGCGAGTGAGCAAGCCTTCAACATATTGCGAGTGGACGGTTTCCACTTCTTTTTCCGCTTGCGCCAGCAAATCTTTCTTTTCCTTGGGAACATGCAAATCATCCATTCCCCACGAGATTCCGGAGTAAGTGGCGTATTCAAATCCAATTTCTTTTATTTTATCCAAAATCACGGATGCCTTGTTGACGCCGCATTTGGCGATCAGTTCAGCCACAATGCCATTGATCGCTTTTTTCTTCATTTCAGTGTTGAAAAAACCGATTTCCAAAGGCAAAATTTGATTAAAAATAAGACGGCCCGCGCAAGTTTCCACGAATTTGTCACCCTCTTTGATTTCGGGCGAGCCTTTCACGTTTTGGATCGGCGGCAAAGAAGAAATTTTCACTTTTATTTTCGCGCGCAAATCAACTTGACCGTAATGATAATTCAAAATCGCTTCTTCGGAAGAAACAAAATATTTTCCTTCGCCCTTGAGGCTGTCCGCCATTTTAGTCATCCAATAAATTCCAAGAATCATATCTTGGCGCGGCGTGGCGATAGGATCGCCGGTGGCCGGTTTCAAAAGATTGTTGGCCGAAAGCATGATTTTGCTCGCTTCATCTTGAGCTTCCGCCGTCAGCGGCAAATGAACGGCCATCTGGTCGCCGTCAAAATCGGCGTTAAAAGCCGGGCAAACTAAAGGATGAATCTGAATGGCCGAGCCTTCAATCAAAACCGGCTTGAAAGCTTGGATGCCCAGACGATGCAAAGTGGGAGCGCGGTTCAATAAAACGCTTTTGTCCTGAATCGCCTCTTCCAAAATTTCCCAAACCTCGTCTATTTCCTGTTCAATCAAATGCCCCGCGCCGCGGATGTTGTGCGCCAAACCGCGATCAACGATTTTTTGAATCACAAAGGGTTTGAAAAGTTCCAAAGCCATATATTTTGGCAAGCCGCATTGATAAATTTTAAGTTCCGGACCGACAACAATAACCGAGCGTCCCGAATAATCCACGCGTTTGCCAAGCAAATTTTGGCGGAATCTTCCTTGTTTTCCTTTTAACATATCGGCCAAAGAGCGCAATTGCCTCTTCTGGCCGGTGGCCGCCATCACGGGGCCTTGTCCGCGGCGAGCCGAGTTATCAATCAAAGCGTCAACCGCTTCCTGCAACATTCTTTTTTCGTTGCGGCAAATAACTTCGGGCGCGTTAAGTTCGATAAGTTTTTTCAAACGATTATTTCTATTGATTACGCGCCGATACAAATCATTAAGATCGGAAGTGGCGTAGCGCCCGCCGTCCAGAGCCACCATCGGCCGCAAATCAGGCGGCAGAACCGGCAGCATTGTGACAATCATCCATTCGGGCCGCAAGCCGGCTCTTGCCATCGCTTCCACAATCCGCAAACGTTTAACCGCTTTCTTTTGAGCGAGATCGGAAGTTTTTTCTTTTTCAATCAAAAGTTCTTCGCGCAAAATTCCCAGATCAACTTGTTTTAAGGCTTTTCTCACCGCTTCCGCGCCGATACCGGCTTCAAAAACCTGGCCGTATTTTATGCTCAAATCATAGTAATCGTTTTCGGAAATGGTTTCGAGCGGTTTTAAATTCTTGAGCTCGGCGATTGCTTTGTCTCTTTGTTCTTTGAGAGCTTGCTTAGCCTGAATTGAGCTGCCTTCGGGAAGCGATTTTGATTTCAGTTTGAATTCTTTTTCTATTTCTTCCAGCGCTTGTTCTCTGGCTGTTTCGTCAACTTTGATCACCAGATAGCTCGCGAAATAAATAACTCTCTCTAATTCTTGCAAACCCATATCCAAAATCAAACCGATTTTTGACGGCACGCCGCGCAAAAACCAGATATGCGAAACGGGCGCGGCCAAAGCGATATGTCCCATTCTTTCGCGCCTGACTATGGCGCGAGTCACTTCCACGCCGCATTTGTCGCAAATAATTCCCTTGTAGCGGATTCTTTTATATTTTCCGCAATAGCATTCCCAGTCTTTTTCCGGTCCGAAAATTTTTTCGCAAAACAAGCCTTCTTTTTCGGGTTTTTGCGTGCGGTAGTTTATGGTTTCGGGTTTGGTAACTTCGCCGTGGCTCCACCCCAAAATATCCTCGGGCGAGGCCATTTTCAATTTTATCGCTTTAAAATCGGTGACTTTGTAGGGCATTGCTTTTTAAATTTCCAATTTCCAAATTACAATTTTCAATTAGGGTGTCCCCACCCTGGGCGGGGACTGATTTGGAAATTAAATTATTGGATATTAGACGTTTTATTGGAAATTGGGACTTGTAATTTGGAAATTATTTTTCTGTCTCTTCTGTGTTTTCTTTCTCTTCGCACTGTTCTTTGGCTCCCATCAAATCAACTCCCAAACCCAAAGCTTTCAGTTCCGCCGTCAACACATCAAAAGAAGCGGGAATATTCGGAGCCTTGATGGGAAGTCCTCGAATAATCGCGTCATAAGCGTTGGCGCGGCCAGTGACATCGTCGGATTTTATCGTGAGCATTTCCTGCAAAGTATGAGCGGCGCCATAGCCTTCCAAGGCCCAAACTTCCATTTCGCCGAAACGTTGCCCGCCAAATTGCGCCTTGCCGCCTAAAGGCTGCTGGGTAATCAACGAATAAGGGCCGATGGATCGCATATGAATTTTATCTTCCACCAAGTGATGGAGTTTCATTATATAAATATAGCCGACTGTCACTTTTTGACTGAAAGCTTCGCCGGTTCGTCCGTCAAACAATGTCACTTTTCCGTTTTCCGGAAAATTAACTTTTTTCAATTCCTCTCTGATATCTTCTTCGGTTGCTCCATCCAAAGCCGGAGTTACCGCTTTGAATTTTGAGGCGTTGGCCGCCCAGCCTAAGTGAGTTTCAAGAATCTGCCCGATATTCATGCGGGAAGCTACGCCCAAAGGATTCAAAATCACATCCACCGAAGTTCCGTCATTCATATATGGCATTTCTTCAACCGGAAGAATTTTTGAAATGACTCCTTTATTTCCGTGCCGGCCGGCAAGCTTGTCGCCCACCATCACCTTTCTCAATTGAGCCACCTCCACCTGAATCATTTTAATGACGCCGGCAGTGAGTTTATCGCCTTTTTCGCGCGAAAAAACTTTAATGCCGATGATGCGTCCCCGTTTGCCGTGAGGCAGGCGGAGCGAAGTATCTTTGACATCGCGTGCTTTTTCGCCAAAAATCGCCCGCAATAATCTTTCTTCGGCCGTTAAATCAGCTTCGCCTTTGGGAGAAATTTTCCCGACCAAAATATCATTCGGTCCCACTTCCGCGCCGATTCGCACGATTCCTTCTTCATCCAAATCCTTCAATCTTTCTTCACCCACGTTCGGGATGTCGGGCGTGGTAATTTCTTCGCCCAACTTGGTTTCGCGAACTTCGCAAATAAAATCTTCTATATGAACCGAAGTAAAACGGTCTTCCTGAACCACGCGTTCCGAAAGAATAATCGCGTCTTCATAGTTGGCGCCCCTCCAAGACATAAAGGCCACCAATAAATTTTGGCCGAGAGCCAAATAGCCATTTTCAGTCGCCGCTCCATCCGCCAATAAATCGCCCTTTTTGACTTTCTGTCCTTTTTTAACCAACGGATGCTGGTTGATAGCCGTGAATTGGTTGGTCCTCGTAAAATTTTGCAAATGATAAACGTCTTTTGGCGAGTTCAATTCCGATTTTTTGCCGGTTGAATCTTTTCTGACAACAATATGGCTCGCGTCAACCTCAATTACTTCGCCGGCCTCTTTGGCGAAAATCGCTTTCTTTTCAACGCCGGTTCCCACCAATGGGGCTTGCGGCAAAATGCAGGAAACCGCTTGTCTTTGCATGTTAGAACCCATAAGAGCGCGGGTCGCGTCGTCGTGTTCCAAAAAAGGAATAAGCGAAGTGCCGATGGAAATGAATTGCTGCGGCGAAACATCAACCAAATCGATTTTTTCTTTCTTGGTGATTGAAGCTTGGCCGTGGACTCTGGCCTGAATTCTGTCTTCCACAAAACTGCCGTCTTTATTCAACGAAACAACCGCGTGAGCAATATCATATTTTTGCTCTTCAAAAGCATTCAAATAAACTATTTCTCCCGTCACTTTGCCGTTTTTTACCACGCGGTACGGAGTTTCCAAAAATCCAAATTCGTTAGTGCGGGCAAAAGTCGCCAAAGTTCCGATCAAGCCGATGTTCGGGCCTTCGGGAGTTTGAATCGGACAAATTCTGCCATAGTAAGTGGTGTGCACGTCACGGACTTCAAATCCGGCCCTT
>LCEC01000038.1:0-2254 GCA_000997475.1 Parcubacteria group bacterium GW2011_GWB1_42_6 | reverse complement strand
CAAAGGATTTACCTGATCCATGAATTGCGAAAGTTGGCTTGTCGTGAAAAATTCTTTAACCGAAGCCATAAAAGGCCGAACATTCACCAATTGCGCCGGAGTTAAGGTAGCCACATCCAAAGTCGTCATCCTGTCTTTGATGATTCTTTCCATCCGGGCCATGCCGACCCGGAGCTTGTTTTGCAAAAGCTCGCCCATTGCTCTCACTCGGCGATTGGCCAAGTGGTCAATATCATCGGGCTGGGCGTTAGGATCGTTATTCAAACGAATTATTTCCTTGACCACCGCGATTAAATCTTCCGGCCGCATAGTTCTGAATTCTTTGGCATCGGGAGTTTTGACATTAAGCCGCTGATTGAATTTCCAGCGTCCCACTTTAGCCAAATCATAGCGTTCAAAATTGAAAAACATCGCTTCAATCATCTGCTGGGCATTGTCAACTGTGGCCAAATCGCCCGGACGGACGCGCTTGTAAACTTCAATAAATCCTTCTCCTTGATTATGGGAAATGTCTTTTTTGATCGTTGACTCTATGTATTTGACATCCGGATTTACATCAATATCTTTGAAAGCTTCCAAAAGTTTTTCATCGGTATCAACGCCAAAAGCCCGCAAAAGCGCGGTTACGGGAACTTTGCGCTTGCGGTCGATTTTTACGAAAATAACATTATCCGAATCGGTTTCCAATTCCAGCCAAGCGCCGCGATTAGGAATGACTTTGGCGCCAAAAAGCTTGCGGCCGCGGAAATTATCCATCGTAAAAAACACACCAGAAGACCGAATAAGCTGGCTCACGACCACGCGCTCAACTCCATTGACGATAAAAGTGCCCCGATCGGTCATAACGGGAAAATCGCCCATATAAATTTCTTGCTCTTTCACTTCACCGGTTTTTTTATTGACCAAGCGAAGCCTGGCGCGGAGAGGCGCCTCATAGGAAACATTTTGTTCTTTTGATTCGAGTTCCGAATATTTCGGGTTGTCAAAATAATAATCGGCAAAATAAAGTTCCAATTCTTTGCCCGACCAATCGCGAATCGGAGAAACTTCTTCAAAAAGCTCTTTCAATCCTTTTTCCTGGAACCAATTGTAAGAATCCAGCTGAACCTGAATGAGACTGGGAATCTCAATGGAGTTAGGATACTTGCCGAAGAATTTTTCCGGATAGGGTTTGTTATGCATTTTGCGCCATTTAATATTTTATTCTCTGCGAGATTGGCTGGAGTCCGCGAGAACCGGACTTCAGTTTAATATTGAAAACCGTCTAAAAATGCCCTAAATTCCCTAAATTTTCCCAATAAAACAAAAAGACAGCCAAAAATGCCCTTTTATTGGGCATTCGTCTGATTTGAGTTAATATCAATTCACATATGGCCGGTAGAATATGACTGATTTGTATATCTTTATATTATTCCTTTTTAAAAAATTGTCAACCCCCACACCTAATCGGCATCGTATGGCGCTAAAAACACATTAAAATAAGCATAGAAAACGATCGTAAATAATGCTTATATTGGAGATAAAAAAAATCAAATATGCTGATTAAGTGTGGGGGTCAACCCCCCCTGTATCTTTTAGATCTACCGGCCTCCTTAATTTGATTTTATAATCAATTAATTCGTCTTTTGGCATAACAGAAACCGGCAAGCCAAAAACTTTTTTATTTCGCGAAGTTGAGAAATCAATTCTAAGCGATTCCCATTTTTTCGTATTTTTGTTGAATATCTTTTGATCACTGGCGCGGCAGATATCTATTTCTTGGCCGCGATAGCGCAAAGTCATTTCATATAAATCCCAGTTTTTATCCTTATATTTGCCCGGCCCGAAAATCACGAATTTTTTAACTTCGGGCAGAATCTCATCGAAATTTTCCAAATCAACATTAATATCAATATCCGCCAATTCCCTTTTGGCGCCCCAAACTCTCGCGGCCATTCCGCCGCTGATTTGAAAAGGGATTTTGCGTTTTTTGAGAATGGATATTATCCAAATAAAAGCGGGTTTGGCGGAACGCATATATTCATTATAAACACGGCCATTGTAAAATACAAAGACAAAGCAAAATTATACAAGTTATACAGGTTAAGTTATATTTATATAGATTGATTTATAGATTGATCGGGTACCTATTTTTGCTATAGCAAAAATAGGTACCCTAAGGTGTACCCCCTGTCAAGACAGTAATATTGGGTGAATTAGGAGAATTTTTAAATTAATTATTTTAAAATTATTTGGCAAAATATATTTGGGCGGG
>LCEC01000037.1 GCA_000997475.1 Parcubacteria group bacterium GW2011_GWB1_42_6 | reverse complement strand
GATGGAATTTATTATTGAGTTTTTCAATATAAGAAAGTTTGTTCGTTATGGCACTTTGGATTCCATAGATAATGAGTTGCATTTGAAAAGAATATTTGAGGGTTTGATAGGCTGATGGTAAAAAGAGTAATCTGTTTGAATTTGAATATTCTGAATTTGACGAGTATTACCACGATCGTGGAATAACCCGTCGAATGAGGAATCCGATATTAATTTATCAAGGGAAAAATTCGGAATTGATTTTTTGATATCGCGTGTTAATATAAATTTATGAAATACGAAGCTGTTATAGGTTTGGAGATACACGCCGAGCTAAAAACCGCGAGCAAGATGTTTTGTTCTTGCCCCAATGGGTTTGGCCTCGAAAAAGAGCCCAATATCAACATTTGCCCGGTTTGCACGGGGCAGCCCGGCACTTTGCCGGTGGCGAATATCGAGGCGATCAAGAAGGTGATTAAAACCGCCTTGGCTTTGAATTGCCGCATCAACGATTTTTCCAAATTCGACCGCAAGAACTATTTTTATCCCGATTTGCCCAAAGGCTATCAGATTTCTCAATATGACAAACCCCTAAGCGAACATGGCTATTTGGAAGTGGGCGATTCCAAAGTGAGAATCACCAGAATTCATCTTGAAGAAGACACGGGAAAATTGATTCATCCGGCGGGAGCCGATTATTCTTTGCTCGATTTGAACCGCGCGGGCGTGCCTTTGATGGAATTGGTAACGGAGCCGGATATCCGGAGCGGCGGCGAGGCCAAAAAATTCTGTCAGGAATTGCAGCTGATTTTCAGGTATTTGGGAGTTTCGGATGCCGATATGGAAAAAGGGCAGATGCGTTGCGAAGTGAATATTTCCATCCGCCAGAAAGGAGCGGAAAAATTCGGCACAAAAGTTGAAATTAAAAATCTTAATTCTTTTAAAGTTGTAGAAAAATCCATTGATTATGAAATCAAGCGGCAAACCGAAGCGCTTGAAAAAGGCGAGAAGATAATCCAAGAAACCCGCGGTTGGGATGATGCCAAAGCACTCACTTTTTCTCAAAGAATAAAAGAAGAGGCGCATGATTATCGCTATTTTCCCGAACCCGATTTGCCGCCGCTAAACGGGCTTTTGAAATGGGCGGAAGAAATCAAAAAAGAATTGCCCGAATTGCCGGCTCAAAGGCGCGCGAGGTTTGGCAAAGAATATGGCTTGCCCGAGGCCGATGTGGAAGCGCTTATTTGCGATCCGGAATTATCGGAGTATTTTGAAGAGGTTTCGAGCGAGCTTAACGAGTGGGCTAAAACGGCCGAACCAAAAATCGACGTCAAAAAATCCGTAAAACTTGCCGTTAATTATTTGACAACCGAAATTCCCAGGATTGCCGGTTTGTCGCAAAACGAAAATTATAATTTGCGCGAAAAAATCACTCCGGAAAATTTTGCCGAGTTTATAAAAACAATCGCGCAAAATGTTGTTTCTTCAAGCGGCGCCCAAACCGTTCTGGCCGAGATGTTCAAAACCGGCGCCGATCCGAGCCATATCATCAAAGAAAAAGATCTGGCGCAAGTGAGCAACGAAGAGGAATTGGCAGAAAAAATCAATCAAGTTCTGGAAGAAAACGCTTCGGCGGTTGAGCAATACAAAAAAGGCAAGCAAAATTCCCTGATGTTTTTAGTTGGTAAAGTTATGGCCGCGACGAAAGGCAAAGCCAATCCGCAGGTGGTGACGGAGATGTTGAAAAATAGATTTAAATAAAAATTAATTTAAAAAATATGGGCTTGGAAAATTTTTTTACTCGCCATTTCAGTTTGAGCGATCAAGAAAAAGAGAGATTAAAAAAAGAAGGAAATCTGGAACAAACGGAAGAAAGAATGAACTACCCCCAGCTTAAACGCTGGGGGTAGTTCATTTAATGCGGGTCTGGATTCCCGATTTCTCGGGAATGACAGAATATGTTTGGAATCTTATTTATAAAATCCTCCGCCCTTTGAGTACCTCCTTTAGGAAAGGAGGAATAATTTTATTTTAAATATTTTCTCGCCAATTTTTCCGCTTCTTTGTAATTTTTGATCCAATGGATTCTCACGTCTCGTTTAAACCATGTCATTTGGCGCTTGGCGAAGTGTTCAATGTCTTTTTGGAGACGAGAAATCATTTCATCGCGAGAAATTTTGTTTTGCAAAAACAAAGCAATCCAGCGGTATTCAAGCCCGAATTCTTCTAATCGTTTCCACGAAACTCCATCTGAATGGAGTTTTTTTATTTCTTCGATCATGCCTTGATCCAGGCGGGCGAGCAATCTTCTGTGGATCAGTTTTTGGAGATCGGCGGGGGATTTGGAGATGCCCAGAAAAAGCGCATTGGTGTCATCCTCGCGAAAGCGAGGATCCGGATTTGATTTTTGGGTCTGGATTCCCGCCTGCGCGGGAATGACAGGAGAAGTGAGGGAAGACACCGGTTTCCCGGTCGATTTCACAATCTCAATCGCTCGGATCAATCGGCGGGGGTTTTTTGCGTCGATATTTTGGGCGCGGCGAGGATCGAGTTTTTGCAATATTTCAAAAAGTTCTTCGGTTGATTTTTTTTCGAGTTTTGCGCGAAGTTTTAAATTCGGTTTAACCTCGGGCAATGCCAAATTATCAACCAGCGTCTGAATATAAAAACCGGTTCCGCCGCAAATAATCGGCAGTTTATTTTTGGCTTGGATTTCTTTTATCGCTTTTTGTCCGATTTTTTTAAACCGGGCAGCTGTAAATCTTTGCCGGGGCGAAGCCACATCCAAAAGATAATGCGGGATGCCTCGCATCTCGCCATGCGTGATTTTTCCCGAACCGATATCCATTCCGCGGTAAACCTGGCGGGAATCGGCCGAAATAACTTCGCCGTTGAATTTCTTGGCGATTTTTACCGCCAAATCCGATTTGCCGGAGGCGGTGGGACCGAGGATTATTATTAACTTATCATTTTCTTTTTCCATGGTTTTGTGTCATTCCCGCAAAAGCGGGAATCCAGACCTTTTTAATTTCTAATTTCTAATTCCTAATTTCTAATGAAATTTTTAATGTCTAATGGCTAAATTTAAGGAGAATTTTATTTGGACATTAAATATTTGAGAATTAGATATTTTATTGGAAATTGTAATTTGGATATTGGAAATTATTTAATTGTCTCTCCTCTCAAATTAAACGCTTTTGCTCCAATAATTTTCACTTTCGCCAAATCGCCCGGTTTGAAATTTCCGGCCGGGAATTTCACGTTTTTGAATGTCTGCGTTTTGCCAAAAGCGAAGCCGTTGGAAATTTTATCTACCAAAACTTCAGCTTCCTTGCCGATATATTTTTTGTTGTTGGCAAACGCGGTTTTTTTGAGCGCTTTATCCAGCGCCACGGCTCTCCTTTTTTTCTCGAATTGCGGCACATCATCTTTCATTTTGGCGGCGGCTGTGCCTTTGCGCGGAGAATATTGGGCGATATAGATCATATCAAATTTCATTTCGCGCGCTAATTTCAAGGTATTTTGAAATTGTTTTTTTGTTTCGCCGGGGAATCCCACAATAATATCAGTGGAAATTGTGACTGGAATTTGGGGCTTATATTTGGTGAAAGCTTGGCGAATTTTTTTGACCAGCTTTTTGTAATGGGCGACCGCGTAGCGCCGGTTCATCGCTTTGAGAATTTTATTGTCTCCGGCTTGGACGGGCAGATGGATATAGGAAATCATTTTGGAGGATTTGGCCGCGGTTTCAATGAGTTCGTCCGACATGTCCTTTGGATGCGAGGAGATGAAATTGAGCCAAAATTCGCCGGGGATTTGATTGATTAGTTTAATCAAGCCGGCAAAATTTAGATCTTTTTCTTTTTTGGAATTTGAAATTTGGGATTTGATTGGAAATTGGAAATTGGAAATTGGAAATTTTGAAGCGTAGCTATTCACATTCTGGCCGAGCAGAAATATTTCTTTGAATCCGCGCTTGGCGAGCGATTCCACTTCCGTAATTATTTCTTTAGCCGGACGCGATTTTTCCCGGCCTCGAGTGTAAGGGACAACGCAATAAGAGCAGAAGTTGTTGCAGCCGGTCATAATGGGGACATAAGCCGTAAATTGGCTTTCCCTGCGGGGCAGTTTTTCAAAATAATCGGCCGGATTCCAAAATTGGGCTTTGTCTTTGAATTTCTTTTTATCCGATTCAAGAATACAGCCGGCTAAAACTATCTTTTTGTTTTTAAACTTGTTAAGAGCGCCAAAAGTTCGGTCGATGGCGCTCTGGCGCACCGAGCAAGAATTAATCACGATCAAATCGGCCGATTCAGGGTTATCAGCTTGCTTGTGTCCCGCTTCTTCAAGAATAGAGGCGATTCTTTCCGAATCGGAAATATTCATTTGGCAACCGAAAGTGATAATAAAATATTTCATATTTGGCTACGGATTACAGATTAAATACGGATATACGGATCCGGGCAGATTAAATCAAGCTCATATAGTCGGATAATGTTCCAATCTCGGATGTCATCCCCATGAAAATGGGGATTCAGATTAATTTTAGATTTAAGGGTCTGGATTCTCGATGTCTCGGGAATGACACTAAATGAGTTTAACTTACGATAGATTCTGTATCTGTATATCTGTAAGAGATCTGTAATCTGTAGAGAATACCAAAAAAATAGCCTTTCTTCAAGGGCTGTTGAGGCGGGCTATTGCACTATTGATTCTTGTATTTTGGCCGCTTCTTGGGAAATGGGAATTCCATAGCTAAATGGCATCAGGGAAATGAATCCGACGAGAACCAAGAATAAAATTGCCAATAAAATCGCTTTTTTTTCAGGCCAAAATTTAGCAAGTAAAATTGATAGAATCATAATCGCAAAACAAACAGCGGGCAAATAGTGGTACATAAAAGCGACTCGATCAACCAGTATAAAAGGCAGGAGGTTGGCAAAATAGCCAACGATTAAAATAAAAAAAATCGGTTCAAGATTGCGGCGGTATTTTTTAAAAAAAGACAAAACAATGATTGCCAAAACACTTAAACCCGCCAGCCACCATAAAATTGGGTTGCCGGAAAAATAAATTTTGCCGATTTGGCCCGAAATTGTCGGATTTTCCAGATTCCAATAATAAATCGGCTTTTGGTTGAATGGCCATTGGAACCACTTGCTGCCATAGGGATGCTCGCCTGTGATGCCGGCGTTGGCGGTGTACATTATTTTATTGAGTTCTTTGAATTTTTCAAAGAACGAGAGATTTTTTCCGCCGCTCGCCATTCCAAATTGCAATTCTTCTTGGAATGGCTTGCTCATAAAGGCGTCGCCGGGGCCGGATTTATTCAATAAATTAAAATGGATGGCGAAAGGAATAAGATAAATCAAAAATCCCGAGATTGAAATTATGGCAAACGCAGCGGCGCTTTCTTTAAGGCGCGACAGAACCGAAAAGGATTGTTCTTTTTGAATGATGGCTCGATTGAATTTCTGGCTGAAAATTTTTGCAATTAGTACGGCTCCGATTATTCCGATAACCGCTAGTCCCGTCCATTTGATGCTTGCGGTTAGCCCGAAAGAAATTCCCGTTAAAATGCCAAAGATCCACCATTTCAGATCAAATCTTTTTTGGCGCTGCGAAAGCAGAAAGAAGCAAAGCGTCAAAATTTCAAAAAACACCAAGAATATATCAACCAGAATGAATTTTGATTGGACCAAAAAAGCGTTATCGAGCAAGATGAGAAGTCCGGCAACAAGAGCCGCTTTTTTGGATTTGACGAGCAGCCAGGCGAACCAAGAAAAAATAAGAACAAAAAGCGAGCCGAAAAACGCCGGCAAGAATCGAAGAGTGAAGAAAAGATTATCCGAAGCTTCTTTGCCGATATGTTCAAAATCAAAGACGGAATTGAATCCGTTGAGTTTGGCGAATCCCGCGATCAAAAGTTTGCCCAGAGGCGGGTGAATGTCAAAATAATATTCGCCGGTGAAATAGGCCGTTACGAATTTGCCAAAATGCACCTCGTCAAAAACAACCTGGCTTGGATGGCTCAAGCCGGCGAAATGGATCGCGAACGACAAAACCGCGAGCAATAAAAACGGCCAGAATTTTTTGAGAAAAGATTGCATGTTACTTTTCCTCCCCTCCCCAGTTGGGGAGGGGGCAGGGGGAGGAGGTGTTAATTTTTTAAATGCTCCATAATTTTCAACAATACTCCTTCCAAAATATTATTCACATCATTATCCTAGAACCTTAGAACTCGGATGCTTAAACCGTTAAGATAATTATCTCTCTCGATATTTGATGGATTGTTTATATGCTGATTGCCGTCCAATTCAATAATCAATTTCTTTCCGGCGCAATAGAAATCAACAATATATAGACATCACATTTAGAAACGGCACTAAAATATGATATAATTAAAACATGCAAAGATGTGCCAAACTAACAAATAAACAACAACAAGAGTTGCAAAC
>LCEC01000036.1 GCA_000997475.1 Parcubacteria group bacterium GW2011_GWB1_42_6 | reverse complement strand
TTTCATTTTTAACGTTGATCAAAAAGTAATCATGGCCTTGGGTTTGAACGCGGACGAAGGGAGTGAACATATTGAAAGTCGGCGCGTTGCCGGCGCTGGTGAGAGCCGGAAAAATTATTTGGCTCATCAATGCAACGAGCACGGCAAAAGCGGCCAATCCCGCGATTTTGGTTTTATTCGCTTGAAAATACAAACTTAAGATGTTGAATTTTTCGGACATTTTTTTAATTTTCAATAATCCAATTTTTAATTATCAATCAATATTTTAGAATTAAATATTGATTGATAATTGGATTATTGATTATTGAAAATTAATTTATTTCCTCATTTGAAAATTCCATTCTTATGAAATTCTCAAATGAAGGGGGAAAGCTTTTTTGCCTTCCCCTGTTAAATTGTTTTTTTCAGCGAGGTTTTTACATCGGCGCCGGCGATCCATCCGGCGGGCAAGGGTCGCTTTGCGGTTTCGGACGATCGCGGTCGCGATGCCTTGTCAAAAGGCAAGCTATCATGCCGGCCGCGAAAGCTCCGGCAATGATCCACGGCCATTTGCTGTGGCGAGTTTTTTCGTAGATACGCACTTCTTTATCGCGATATTCTTCGATGACAGTTTTTTCAATCGTATCGGTGTAAGCCTTTACGGTTAGTTCTTTTCCGGGATAGAGAATGACGGTCAGATCTTCAACCGGATTTCCACACCGGCCGAGCTCTCTAACCTCGTATATCCATGATCCATCCTCTGATTCTGTCTTTTTGGCAAAAAACAAAGTATTGGGCGGTATTCTTCCAATATACCATTTCCCTCCTTGACCCATTGTCTTTACTGCTATGTCTCGGTCCAAGGAAATAATTGTCAGATTCAGCTGCCTTGCCCTGTCTTCCGCTTGGGCGACAGTTCTGCGAGGAGTCAGCTTCAGCCAATTTTCTCGCTCCTGGGAAATGCTAGTTTTTATCTTTATTTCCGGCTTAGCGATTACCTTTGATTCAATTCTTCCGATTTTATCTTCTTTAAATTTGGGATCAAGATTTGTTCTTTCCTGATTTTTATCCGTTTCTTCCCATGAACGAACCAGTTTTGGCTTATTCGCCGCGCAGCCCGACCCTTGGAAAGCGATTCCGAGGGCGAGCAAAATACATATAATTTGTCTCATGCTCATTATTGCCCTCCTTTTTGTTGTCTGCGGTAATATTCTTCGGCTTCTTCATCGGAGACCGGCCCGACTTCTTCAACGATATTTTCTTCTCGGTTCGCGCTTTCAGGGCGCGTTCTCATTGGAATGTCGTCCGATTTTGGATGATTGCGATAACTGCTAGTTGGCGGTTGTTCTTTTTCTTTGGATGATGCAATTTGCTCCTCTATTATTCCCAAAACAAAATTTTTGCTTGCGGGAATAAAAATAGCGATAATTTGCCCGCTAACTCTCGTTTCGTGGATCCAGCCCGAAATCCGGGTGTATCCTTGCTTGATCCGGTTTACACTGCCATCGTTTTGCAAAATTCGGAGCCGAAGATTTTCCCAAATTCTGTAATTTTCGCTTTTTGAGAAACTGGCAGCTTCTTCATGCACCCGACTAAATTCTTCGGGGTTTAGGTTATAGATTTCCGCCATTTTCTCTAATCCCTGGCGGATGCTTAAGGGTTGATAGTTACGACGGCTTTCGTATCGCGATGGAGATTTGTCAAGATATCTTTGGCGGTCATTGTATCTCTCGGGATGAGTTTCTTCCATCTTGCGAATTTCTTCGCGATAGAATTCTTTGTCTCGAGATTCTCTTTGAGTCCATTCTTTGTCCGGGTGATCAATGTAAACTTTTGCGCAGGAGAAGAATGGCATCAAAACAAAAATTGCGGCCAATATGGTTTGCTTTTTTCCGGTCATTTCTCATCACCTCGCTTTTTAAAGAACTGGGTTTAATCCCTCTAAACCTTCCCAAAGGCGGTTTCTTGGCTGATTTAAGCCAAAAACTCATCTTTGGGAAAGCTTCATTGAATTGCTGATTCTACATTATTGATGCATTTTTGTCAATAAAAAGGGTGTGGATAATCGCGAATCATCCTCTACTCTTTCCCTTCTCCTTTGAAAGGGGGAGGAAAAATCCAAACATTCAATGTCAATATCCCGGACATTGAATGTCTGGATTCCCGCAAAGTTTGTCTCGCAATCGCGGGATTCATATCATAATTATCTTATCAGTTCTCCTCTAACCACCAATCTTTTGAGAGATGTGCCGATCGGCCAGCAGGTCATTAAGGTTAAAGTCGGCTGGTTGGTTTCCGATATCGTGGTTTGGGAAGGAGTCAGGACTTGCTTGCTGTTTATTCTATAATCGTATTGGCGGTTTTGATAATAAATCGTCACAATATCCCCCGCTTCCAATTTATCGAGCAAAGCAAAAATCCGTCCATAAGGAGTTTTATTCCAGATATAGGTTGAACTGTGGCCGGTGAGAAAAACTTCTCCGTTTTGGCCCGGCAATTTGCTGCCCGGATAAAGAATGACGCCTTTGTTCAGCGCTTCGTTGAGCTGTTTTTGGGTTTCGCCGGCCGGCGAAACTATGGGCGCGTTGGTTCCCAGTTTTGGAATTGAAATCGAATCGGATTGCTCGGAAAAGTTGGCCGGTTTTTGTTCGTCGGGACCGCCTTGAAAACCGATTTGGGCGGCAAGATTTCCTCCGCCGGCTGCTTGGGCGATATCCTGGGGCGAAAAAACCATCGGGGTTTTTGTCGGGCCGGGTTTGTCATAAACTATTTCTCCGCCTTTTTTATCCCACTTGATCCATCGCATCGAAAGCGCCGAGGAATTTAAAACCGTAAAAAGCAAGACAAAAGCCGCCACTCCCGAAATCATATAAAAAGCCGGTCTGCTTATCTTGTGGAGATTGGGAAATATTCGGTTGGTTTTTTTTGAGTAGTAAGAAAATATCAAAGGGAATCTTTCTTTGAGAATGGTATCTTCTTTTTTGGCGCTTTTTTTCCAGATGAAATAGACCGGAATAATAGCCAGAATCATCAGCCAAGAACGAAAAAGGATGGCGATGGCCGGATTGAGAAAAAAGATAAAGCTGAAAGCCAAGGGGTGCCGGATATATTGATAAGGGCCGATTTCCACCAGATTTCGGCGCATTCGGCGCGAAATCAGGCAAATTCCCGCCCACCAAAAGAGAGCCAAAAAGAAGAAAGTTAAAATCAAAAAAGCCGTCAAGGCGGCATTTTGAGTGATATAAATCTGCGGACCTCCCCATTTTTGGGTTAAAAGCAAAGCCAGAGTTTGAACCGCCACATTGGCCAAAAAGGCCTGCGGCAGGAAGCCGAGAACATCCTTTTTCCAGCTTTTAAAGCTATTTTTCATGCTTTACGGGCGGTTATTGATGATTCAGGAGTATACTATTTTTTAGGAGTTTGTGTCAATAATTTGGGCAAGAAGCTCCAGATTTAATTTTTTTATGATTTTCCTGAATTTTTGCTTGAATTCAGCGCTGTTTATCAGCTTGATATTCACTTAGCAATTATCTTAATAATTATCTTTTGCCTTTAACCGGCATTCTGAATCCAAAGCGCATTTCTCCATACTAGCTAGTATGGAGAAATGTGCTTTCTTTGAAGAATTTAAAGAATAAGGAAAAATAAAAAAAATTGCCCGAGGTTTGCCGTTTGGCAAACGCATCGGGCGGGGGGTGATTCTATCGTATGCGGAAAATAGCGATGGCAGCTCCGGCTGCCAAAAGCAATGCGCAGGAAATAAATATCGGGTTTTTGGAAAAAGAAAAAGAAATTTCTGGACTGGCGTCGATCACTATAAGGATTATGCCGAATGTGGCGATCGCGAATCCCATAACGACACCCCAAAAACTTTTAACTTTTTTGGACATTTTACGCCTCCGAAATTTGTAAAAGATTCAACTGTTCGTGTTTATCCATTCTACTCTCGGATATCCATTTTTTGATTCGTCCCTCCAGACACGAACAAAGGAATAGACAATGCTCAATGAGCGCTTGTCGTGGATTCTTTGGACTATCGCCTTCCCGCACGGAAGCAGGAGAAAATGGCGATAAATTGGAACAGTAACTATTTGGGGCTGAAGGCTATTTTTGATTGCATAAGGATTGCCTTCCGCCTCCAAATCTCTCTTTCTGATGTTTTCAATTCTGGAAGCGATCTCGCCAACCCAGATTTTTTCGATTTCATCGCCCGCCTTTGGGATTGATCCCGGGAGAAAGTTGTAGGGACCATCATAGATAACGAGAATTCTTTTTTCTCTTATATCGATAAGCAGATGATGAACGATGATTTTTTCCGTGTGCAGATTTCTGAATTCAATCCGCACGTTTTTATCGTCGATTCTTTCCCCTTCACTAATTCCGTGCATTTCGCCGAAGAACCAGTGAAAATATTTTATCTTCGGATACTCCATTTCGCGCCTCCTGTTTTTGGATTGTTTTGTCTTAAGAACCAATAAAAACAGGATACCATATTTCAGATATCCTGTAAAGATTGAGCGCGGGCTATCCTTTCCGCGCTTATTTATAAACTTTTAGGGCTTCGAGAAAGTAAAGAGCAGTTTCGATTATATCCAACTTCCCGTTCGAATCCCGAAGACATCCTTCGGCGTCGATGCTGATATCCGGAAATTCGCTCATAAGGTTTCCAATAATGGGAACCGTGCGCCGACTCAATCCTCCTGCGATTCCAAGATTTATTTCTTCCGAAATTCCTAAATCGCGAATGGCTCGGAGGTAATCCAAAATTTTGTTAATATTGAGCAGTTCTCCTCTTCCTCCGCTTTGGTCAATGAGCAAATAATCAACCAGGCCTTCGTAGTCTTTTAGTCTATCCGCCAATTTAGACGGGGAATTATCGACTTCTTGGAGCGCTTTGCTTCCGATTTGGAGAATAAGCGTAAAATGCTTGCGCTCATTCGTGCGATTCCGGAATTTTTCAATGACCGATGGTTGCGGCCAGCTGATATTCAGCTGAAATCCGTCAAAATCGCCCCTAAGGCAATTACCGGACCAGTATATACCCACCATAGAAAACAATTGGAGAAGAAGACCATCGGGGTTATCTGTATTGTAGTGGATGATATTCATTCCCAGGGCGTGCCTGGAAAAAAGATTCACGATGGATTCTCTCGGCGGATATTTAAACGGATATTTGTTCTGTTGTCCTTCAAGTGTTTTTTGGCTCATCAAGAAGCCGAACATTATCAAATGTCCCAAAGAATCTTCCGGATAGAGATCTCCGATTGCCGAAACCTCTTTTTGGTCCATGAATCCCGTTATTCTGATATACGGGCGCCTTTTCATCTCTGCTCCTTTGTTTTTTGTGAGTTTGAAATTTTAGGAACTAAAAACAGGATACCATATTTCAGATATCCTGTCCATGTTTAATGTTCAAAGAATTTTTCCCTTCCCTTAAAATAAGGGGAGGTTAGGAGGGGTTATTACATTTATATTTTAATGAAATAACTCACCCTAACCCTCTCTTAATTTAAGAGAGGGAATAATAATGTAAGCTATTCGTAAAATCCTCCCCGACCCTCCTTTTAAAGGAGGGAGAAAAGATTTCTTATTTTCCTGCCAATTTCTCGTCGATGATTCTTTCAAAATCGGCCAATGGCTGGGCGCCGATGATTTTTTCTCCGTCAATATAAAATGTCGGGGTGGCGTCAATGCCCTTTTCGGAACCGACCGCGTGCCAATCTTCGGCGCGCTTTATCGCTTCTTCGGAATCAAAACAGGTTGTGAATTCTTCGATGTTCATTCCAATCGCGCCGGCAAAATTAATCAAATCCTGGGGTTCTTGAATTTCTTCAACATGGGCGTAAAGATAATCGGCGTATTCCTTGTATTTTCCGGCTTTCTCAACGCAATAAGAAGCGGCTCCCAATTCGTAAGGCGGGTAAGGATAAAAGACGAATCGGACTTTTCCGGTTTTAATATATTTTTCATCCAATTGGGGAAAAGTCGTGTTGGCAAAATTGACGCAAGCGCCGCAAAGGAAGCTGAAATATTCTTCAACCACCACCGGAGCTTCGGGATTGCCGTAAAAAATGCCTTCTGCGATAGCCGCGGGGGTCGAAGTCGGAGTTCCTCGGCCAATCGAGGCTAACGGCGGGCCGTATTTTGAATAATACCAACCGCCTGCAATCAGCACGACGGAGAGAACAATCGCGGAAACGATGATTTTTTTGTCGCTCATGTTTTTTCTTTTTTATTATTAGTTAAGTTATTTTAATTCTCTTGCGCTAAATAGTCAAATTTGCCGCTTTACTCCCCCATTTCTTGGTTGAGGATATTTTTGTAATAGTTGTCGGGATTGGAGACGAATTTATTGTAAATTTTCAACGCGTAAAAAATACAGCCGATTTCAAGAATTATCACGGCGACAAATCCCCATTTGATTTTTAAGCGGATAGATTCGTCCATCTTTATCCCTACGAAATTACGAATCTTTACGAATATTACTAATAAAT
>LCEC01000035.1 GCA_000997475.1 Parcubacteria group bacterium GW2011_GWB1_42_6 | reverse complement strand
GATGAAGCGCTGAAAGCTTGCCGCAAACAAAAAAAGCGCCCAAGGCGCTGAGAGAAATTTAAAATCCGATCATACAAATTGAGGGGGGTCGGTAGGTTTTAGAGCTGTCTGCAAGTATATCATATATCTATCATAAAGTCAAGCGCACATGTGGCGATTTTTTAAATCAAATACTCCAATCCGTTATTTCCCCTCTTCCATCGGCTGAATCAATTCTTTGTCGGCCACGGCCGATCCGGCCGGAATCTTCTTTTTGAAGCCCTGAAGAATATCGTTTAATTCCGGCGAACGCAAGAGATAACAAATCGCCAGATAAATAATTATGCCCGCGATTCCGGCCAAAAATCCCTGCGTAAAAATTCCAACCAACGTGCCGGTGTTTAAAAATCCGTCAAAAATCCTCAATGAAAAGAAAGCCGTTATCCCTCCCGCCAAAGAAGCCGGAACTATTTTTGCCGCGCTTAAAGAAATCTCTTTTATTCTCAAATCAACCCGCCGGCTTAAAAACGCCAAAAGCAAAATAAAATAGATTATCCCTCCCAAAGCATAACCGAACGCCAAGCCCGCCACGCCCATTTTGGCCGAAAAAAACAAAGCGCCGAAGATCCTGAAAACCGAACTCGCCGCTCCCAAGAAAAAGGGAGTCTTGGTGTCTTCCAAGGCAAAAAATGATCGAGCCACAAGCAAATTCAATCCTTCGGCAAAAAGGCCCAGCGTTAAAAATTGGAGAGTTTCCAGAGTTAAAACCGTGTCTTGCCAATCAAATTTTCCGGCGCCCAAAACCACCCGAACAATCTGCGCCCGCAAAACCAGAAAAAGAGCGCTGGCCGGAATAATCAAAAAAATTATTTGCCGAAAGGTGGCGGAGAAAACCCGGCTGTATTGGCGCCAATTTTTGGCCGCCGCGTTTTCGGCCAAATTCGGAAAAGCCGCCATAGCGAACGAAGCCGCCAAAATCCCCAAAGGAAAATTCCAAATATTGTAAGCGAAATTAAAAATTGCCAAGCTTCCCGCCGCCAAAGTGGAGGCGATAACCGTGATCGCCAAAAAATTTATTTGGGAAACCCCCAGAGTCAAAATCCTAGGGATCATAAGTTTGGATAGACGCCGCAATCCATGATTGCCCCAATCTATTGTTGCGCGATATCGAAAACCCAGCGAGCGCATGGAAGGAATCTGAATCGCCATATGGACAAAAGCTCCACCCGCCACTCCCAAGGCTAATCCCAGAATGCCAAAACGCGGCACAAGAAAAATTATGCCAAAAATTATTCCCAAATTATAGAGCACCGAGGTGAGCGCGATCACAAAAAATCTTTTTGTGCCCTGCAAAACTCCGCCAAAAACCGTGCTCGCCCCCAAAAAGACCGGACTTAAAAACATAATCCGCGCCAAAAAAACGGTTTGGCGGAATTTTTCACCTTCAAAACCGGGAACAATCAATTTCATTACTTGCGGAGCGAAAATAATAAAGAGCGCTCCAAACAAAATGAGCGCCAAAAGAATAATATTAAAAAGGCTGTTCACAAAACGCCAAGCTTCTTTTTTATCTGCGCCCTTTTGCCAAAAGCCGGCAAAAATGGGAATGAAACCGGCCGAAAGCGCTCCCACCACCAAAAGATTGAAGGCGAGATCCGGAATTTGAAAAGCGGCGTAATAAACATCAAGCGTGTCGCCGGCTCCAAAATTGGCCGCCAGAAGCCGATCCCGCAACAAACCCAAAAAGCGGCTGACCAATGAAGCCGCCGCCAGAATCAAAGCCGCCGAGACAACGCTTTGGGATTGTTTTTCAAGAATTTTAAACATAATTATAATGCGAAATGGGCGAATCTAATGCAAAACATACGAACTGCGAAAGAATTCGTCATCGCGAGGAGTTTGCGGCGAAGCGATCCCGTGGAGAGTACAAATTCTTTTTTATTTCGCAGTTCGCGGGTTTGGCATAAATTTCGCAGGTTCGTATCATCATCTCCCCAGCACCACTCCCATAAAATTATCCGACTTGAGCTTGGTTGATATTTTAATCTGCCGGCCTGATATTTTCAATGTTTCCGGATATTGCCACTCTATTTTGACGCCGGCGGGAAGATTCAGTTCGGATTCAAAATCGCATTCAAAAGCGCCCGACTGCTTTTGAACAAGCAGGCTATAACTTGAATTCGATTCTTTCAGATTAAGCCCAAATGGCAACTTATATTCATAAATAATTTCAACGGTTTCTCCGGGACTCGCGTAAACCCAATTGCCAAAAACCGTTTTGCCCGATTCGGAAAATATTTGAGTTCCCGATGAATGCCTCTTCAGCGCGCTTTCTTGAGCGATGATGTCATAATCCGTTTTAAATCCTTGAGCCGCGTAATCAATCGGCGGCTGATTTGCTTCCAAAGTATGCCCTTTGGCCGAGAGCAGCTCGGAACCGAAAGGAACATAAACCCGCATATAATCGGCATTCACTTTGTTATACCAATCGTATTGGCTCTTTCCGCCAAGATGAGTTCTCACGATTTTCACCAAATCGATAATTTCTCCGTTTTCATTAATATTTGAACGGTGATATATTTTCTGGTCAATGACTTTATCGGTTTTATAACCGTTGATATTGGTATTCACCACGCTCAAATAATCTTTGTCCGCGTCAATAATTTCCCCTGTCCAGTTTTGGCCGGAAAAAACTTCTTGGAGACCGTCGTCGGAAAAATAAAACAAAATGTGCTTTTGCGAAAGGGAATCAGACAGAATTGAAATTATTTCTCCCGATTTATCGGGCCAAACCCGCCATAAGCGATCCAAAAATATCGGCGCGAAATCCGCCAGAATTTTTTTGGGATCGTTCAGTTTTTTGTCGTAATCGATTTCCACTTCATATTGAATCGCATCTAAAAAATTTTCACTTGTCAGAACCGCGCCATATTCGGGCATTTCTATGGGTCCGGTTGCGGCTAAGAGTTTTTCCATCACGGTTGGCGTCAATGAAATTACGCCGTCAACCGTTTCTCCGCCGGCCTTTTCATAAAACAATGAAACTTTTTTGGCCGAAGAAGGAAAGTCGGCAAACCAGTTGGCGTCATGCATGGACCAAGCGGTTGAGATCTTCTGGATCGGGGCGGGAGGAACGATTTTTTCAACAAGCTGGCCGTCCAAATCAAAAACGCCGTCAATGAAAAGATTTTTTATTTTTCCTTCGTCAAGATCAAGAACGCCGTAAGTTCCGATAAATCCGCCTGTCGGGCGCGCTTCGGAATTATTTTGAAAAATCAGCAAATATTTTTTGGCCTTTTCGTGGCCCAAAAATTTCAGAAAAACATCGCTCCAGACATCAACCTGATTTACGGCCTCGGCGACAATGGGAAGTTTTTGTTTTAAAGATTCAACCGATTCAACCAGGCTGGACGGCAAATCAGAATTCTTGACCTGAATCAAGGCGGCATTCGCTTTTTGCAACGATTCCTTGGCTGTTTTTATATCCGCTTTCGCGCTTGTGATTTTGGAAGTGAGCGGTTGATTGCCCGAAAAATAACCGCCGATGTCATTTAAAGAAAAAAGGCCGGCGATTCGCGAAAAGCTTTTGCCCGCCTGGGCCAAATTTTCTCCCGTCTCCACCAACGCTCCGGCCGAAGCCACCACGGAACCTCCCGGCATTCTTTCAAGAACAAAAATGATGGAACGGCCCATTTTGTTCAATTCCTGCTCGGCCCGCAAAAAACTTTGATAAGCCGATTGAAAATTGGATTGGGCCAAAGAAAAATCAAGGCTGGAAGCGGAATCTTTGCCCGACATCATTAAACGGTAAGCATCCATGGCGGAACTTAGAATATTTTTTTTGGCCGTTATCCCCCGGCCGGCCAAAGAAAGACCGCTGATTATTACGAGCGCGAAAAATCCGGCCGCGGCGAAAGAAATTGCCCGTTTTTTCAGACTTAATTCCGGAAAAAATCTTTCTTTTATTTTTAAAGGCCGCCAGAAAGTTTCTTCGTTCCGCGTTTCCTCCGGCAAAACCAAATCATTTTTAACCGATTTTTCGCAATGAATTCGCGCCGTTTCCATTATCCGCGCCGGCTCGCCAATCAACCGGCAAATCGGTTCTTCAATTGTTTTTTCTTGCGCTAAATCGGACAAAATAATTTGCGGAGCGATTTTTTCCGGCTCAATCGCGGCTTTTTCCAAAATCAATTCTTTCAGAGAATTGTCCAAACGTTCTATTTCTTCAAAAACGGCCAAAATTTCTTCTTTATCGGGATAATCAAGAGTTGATTTTTTAAATAACGCGGATTTTTTAAAACAATCGTTTTTTTTCTCAACTCTATCTTCTTCCGGAGTTTTTAAAAGTTCGCGAAGCAGATCATCGGATATTTGTTGATTGGAAATCGGCTTTTTCCTTGTTCCGGTTCTTTTTACGGCTTCTTTTTTTATCCATAGTTCCTGCCGCAAATCAAGAAATTCCCCGACTCTTTGAATTTTTTGCAAATCCAAACCGCCCTCTTCGTTGCAAGGACGCAAATCGAACATCTGATTGAAGATGTTTTGCCGGGACATAACGATTTAATTATATCACAACGGCAAAAAGTTATAATCCACAGAAAATTAAAAAGCCGTCTTTGTTTGACGGCTCTTATATTTGTAGAAAGTTAATCCGATATCACAACTTCTATTCTTCCCACTTTTTCCGCTCTTGTCCCGCAATTTGGGCACTCAAATATCTGATTTTCTTTATCAACTTCATTCATCATGCGACCGCGGCAAGGCTCTTCATTAATCCAGCAATTGCAATAAACAAAGAAAAACACATCACCATGTATGACATAAGCGCTTCTTCTCCCTTTTCCTGTCATCCCGGCCTCGCTTTTTTAAAAAATCAAAGAACTGTTTCAAAGTACAATTCCTTTATTTCTTCAGCCATTTTTTTCCAAGTATAAGATTTGGCCTGATCATAACCCTTATTTATCAATTTATCTCTCAGGTTTTTATCTTCAAGAATTATTTTAATTTTTTGAGCCAAATCTTCCGGATCGCGCGGATTAAAATAAAGGGCGGCATCTCCCAAAATTTCAGGCAAAGCGGTTTCATCGGAAGAAATAACCGGCGCGCCGCAAGCCATCGCTTCCAAAGGAGGCAAACCGAAGCCTTCGCAGAGGGAAGGAAAAACATAAGCCGAGGCTTTTTGATACAAAGCCGGCAAATTATTTTCTTCAATAAATCCCGAAAAAACAATTCTGTCGGGATATTTGGAAATCGGGCCGGATTTTTGTCTTTTGAGCCTTTCGTAAAAATAATCATTTTCTCCGGCCAAAACCAGCTTAGTTATTTTATCACCCGAATTATCCAAATACAATAAGAAGCCATCAATAAGAACATCAAGATTTTTATGAGGATAGGCGTTGCCCACGTAAAGAATGAAAGAATTCCGCGCGGCAACATTCGATTCTTTCTGTTTATCACTATCTTGAAAATCGGGAGAACCCTCATAAATAACTCTGATTTTTTTTGGGGTAATTTTATAATGAGCCAGAATATCTTTCTTGACAAACTCGGACACGGCAACGACCCGCCCGGATTTTTTAATCGCCCGCCTGATCACCGCCCGATAAGCCAGATCCTTTATAAAATATTTCAATCCTTCCAAAACGCCGGCTTTTTTGGGAGGAAAATGGCGCAAGATCAGATCATGAATCGTGACCACGAACTTTTTGCGGTAAAAAATCGGCGCGTTGAAATGGGGAAAATGCATAAGATCAATCCCGTGCCGTCCGATCAGAAAAGGAAAAAAAATCTGTTCAAAAAAACCATAACAGGGAAAATCGGCCAAAACTTTTTTAAAATTTTTGTTTTGAGGAAAATAGCTTTCAAAATCCTTCTCGCGCAAAAAAACAATGTAGACGTTTTTGCCATCGATTTTTTCCAAATTTTCTATTAATTTTTGCGTGTATCGCCCAAGACCTTTCGCCCGCGGGCCAAAAAATCGGGCGTCTATTCCTATTATCATTCGCATATCGCTAATCGCGTATCGCATATCGTAAATTCAAATCACGATTAGCAATCAGCGATTCACTGTTTTTCAATCAACTAAAATTTCGTTAAAAAATCCAGCGTTTCCCGCGCGCATTTATCCCAAGAAAAGCGTTTTATATTTTCTTTTCCCCTCTCAATATATTTGTTTTTCAATCGTTCATCCCCGAGCATTTCTTGAATCGCCCAGGCTATTTCTTCCGGGTTGCAAGGGTCGATCAATAAAGCGGCATTTCCGGCTGTTTCCAAGAAAGAAGAGTTGTTGGAACAAATAACCGGCGCGCCGCAAGCCATCGCCTCAAGAGGAGGAAAACCGAACCCTTCAAAAAAACTGGGATAGACGAATAAAGAAGCGAGATTATATAAATAAGCCTTATCGGCCGGCCGGACAAAACCGGCAAATTTTATGTCTTCCCTGAAAGGAGAAAGATTGGCGCGTTTCAAAATGTCTTTCCAAAGCCAGCCGCGGCTGCCGGCGACTACCAAAGAATAATCCGCGTCTGGATTTTTTTGCCTGAAAACTTCGTAAGCTTTTATCAAACCCGCTATATTTTTTCTCGGTTCTATCGTGCCGAAATATAAAATGAATTTTTCGGGCAAATTATATCTTTTTTTCAAAACGGATCGCTGGCGTTCGGCCAAATTTATTTTTTTAAATTCTTCTCCCACCCCGGAATAAATGACTTCTATTTTATCTTCCGAAACTTTATAGAGATCAATTAAATCGGCCTTGGTGGACAGGGAAACCGCGATAATTCTATCGCACATTCTCGCCGTTCCGGCCGGATTAAGAGTCCAGTGCCAAAATCTTTTTTGCGGAGAAAAAAATTCAGGAAAATATTCAAAAGAAAGATCGTGAAAAGCGGCGACTTTCAAGCATTTTTTGGAAACGGGCGCCAGTAAAAAATGGGGCGAAAAGAAAACATCGGCCCCGCCGATTAAGCTGTCGATTTTCGGGACATCGAAAATCCTGGACATTGGATCAAAAATAAAACGATTGGGAACGCGGAATTTTTTAATCTCCACGTTTTCCCAACCGGCCCAATCAAAATTCAAGGGCGTTTGGCGAAAAGCGTTCAAAAAAAATTTAAACCGATGCTCTTTGCCCAAAGACAAAAGCCGAGACAGAAGATTTATCGCGTACTCTTCTATCCCGGTTCTGTTCGATCTTGCCAAAACTCTGGCATCAACGCCGATAATCATAAAATATTGAATCTATTCTCTAAAAAATTCCTTTGCTCTTTGAAAAAATAGTCCAAAAACAAGCCCAATCAGCAATCCGGCCGAAAATTTCACATATACGTCAAATCGGTTTTTTATAACCACCGGATCGCTCGCCAAAGCGACGAAATTTATTCCCTGCTTTGAAGAATCGGCCAATTGCTTATTTTTTTCAGAAATCGTTTCCCCCAAGGCTTTGGCTATTTTTTTGGCGTCGTCGGGCGACGAACATTCAAATCTAATTTCCACGGTGCTGGGAGAAACTTTTATTCCTTTGAAACTGCCGCTGAATCCCGAGAAAGTGGAAGGATTAAATTCTATTTGCGCTCTTTTATAAACAGCTTCAACCACTTCCGGAGTCTTGAGCCAGCCGACAACAGTGCCGCCGAATTCATCAGTGGCTTTGAGGGCGTAGTAGCTGTCATAGTTGTAATCTATGGGTTGGGCCGAAGCCACCCGGCTCACAAGCACCGAAACCGAAGCGGAATAATTTTGTCCCGACCAAGACGCCCAAATTCCGCAAATAAACGCGACCAAAACGGCAAACCAAACGATTTTTCTGTTTTTGGAAATCCAGTTTTGGATTTTTATAATTTTTTCTTTCATATGGTTTTTTTTATGAAATTTTTTATTTTTTCCTTAAAAACTTCCTTATCAAAATCAGCGGCGCGCCGCTTGATGCGCTTGCAGCTCGTTGGAACGAGATAGCTGCCCGGTTCAGGAAGACTCCCTCTACCCTCCGGGGAGAGGGTCGGGGTGAGGGGGACTTCGCCCTTAGCGGAGAAGCCGCGGCCCTCCTCGTCGGCGCCCGGGGGCTCCTCGCCCGCGTAGAGCGGGGACTGGAAGCGGGCAAGAGCATGGAGGCCGAAGCCGCTGCCGCAGAGGTGCTGCTCGGCCTCGCGGAAGACGCAGTCATGAATGCTCGCCTGTCCGCCGGAAGGGGCGCGGTTTCTCCCGCTGCGCTCTTTCCCATTGCGCCGGAAGGACCTTCAGTCACCCTGGACATGGACTATGACGCCTTCCTTGCGAGACAGGCCTCTCCCCACCGCTCAGGCAACTTCCTCATGTCCGTATTCGACCGCTCGCCCCGTTACGTGCCCGAGATGCAGCTTCA
This sequence comes from Parcubacteria group bacterium GW2011_GWB1_42_6, assembly GCA_000997475.1. Classification (GTDB taxonomy): domain Bacteria; phylum Patescibacteriota; class Minisyncoccia; order Portnoybacterales; family GWB1-42-6; genus GWB1-42-6. The sequence continues at coordinate 58 of LCEC01000035.1, read as the reverse complement.
CGACGGGAAACTGCGCGAGCGGTGGACGGAACTCGCGGGCTGGTTCCGGAAGAACTGC
>LCEC01000034.1 GCA_000997475.1 Parcubacteria group bacterium GW2011_GWB1_42_6 | reverse complement strand
AAGGCAGCGGAGCCGCACCGCTCAAAACCGCAAAAGAACCCGGAGAAAAACATCGGCTCGAACCATATTTTAATTTTGGGGGAAGAAAATTTTTTAATCATAAATCAATAATTATTAACTAATAATTTTATGGAACAACCAATAAATCAATTTGATACTACTGCTAAAAATAATCCAGTACTTCTCCCAATAATTATTTCTGTTATTTTGACTGCCATAATTGTTGGAGGCGGAATTTATTGGTGGGCGAATCAGAAACAATCAGAACTTAATAACGAAATTGTTTCTTTGCGTATCCAAGTTGATCAACTTAAGGGAACTTCTAGCGTAACTCCCACTCCAGCAACCTCTAATAATCAGAACGATGAACTTGTTAAGACAAAATTTGAATTGGCTATTTTGAATTTTTGGCAAGTTAGACAAGTTTTCCAAGACCCACAGAACAAAAATAAATTTTACTATGTGACCAATTTTGATGACGGCTCTGATATTTGGGTTTACGATTTGGCAAAGGACAAAACATACCGACAAGATGGGACTTTCAATTTCAACATCCCGGAAGGAAATACATTATTGCTCAGCCAGAAACTTGCTAAGTATCAGGAATTTAGAGGTGTAGGAATTTTGAGCAATAAATTTGTATTTGTCGAAACAAGTTCTGATAATTCTCCTGGTCCTTGTTTCTCTCCTTGGTTTTACTCAAACTTGGAATACATCGACCTCGGTATTTCCAAGCCAACCCGAAAACCGTTTACTTTGCCCGAAGACTTAAAGAGGACAGAAGAACAGCAAGCGACAGAATGTCAAAAAACTCTTTAGGAATTTGCTGCCAAAGAAAAACTTGAAATTGTCATTCGTGCGGCTTCGCCGCCTTTCCGGATTTTCGCGGGGGGACTTCCTCGCCGCCGCAGGCGGCGAAAGTGGTTCGGACTAATTCAAGTATTCTGCACCCCCTTTCGCCAATGCTTCAGAGTGGCGAGAAACTGATTTGGATTGATCTTAATTCTTCCGAACATTTGGCATTAAAATTATTTATCTTTTGGATTAAGCTTAAGTCAGAAGAAGATAATTTATCAAAATTTATGTCATCTAAAATTTTAACTTGGGAGGGTTCTGAATATCGAATAGAAAGAGATGATAATGATTTAGTTGTTGGAGCTTTTAAACGAGATAAAGATTTTTGGACACCAGTTTCTGGCAAATTGATTGCTACTTTGGAATTTGAAGGAATACCCGTAGATGATTTAGAAAGTAAATGATCCAATCCTGATTTTGATAAAACCGCTTCGGCGGTTTTATAGTTATCCACAACCGATGAGATGGACATGATCTTTCCTTCAAGCGTATAATAAAAAAGATGAATCCTACGAGAACGATATTATAAAGCCCGGATCTCTTTTTGGAGAACGGGTTTTTGTTCAATTTTTATTTGCGCAAGCGCAATGCAATGCCAATTTACGAATGGCATGCAAATGCCGCGAATAAATTCAGGATTTAAATTCGTATATTCGTAATAAATTCGTAATTTCGTAGGGATACGCGAAAGGGGGTGAAAATAAATGGTTCTTCAATCTTGGACAACAGTAACTTTAGGCGCTTTTCAGTCCGTTTGGGAAGGTTTTATCGGTTATCTGCCCAATATTTTGGGCGCGATAATCGTTTTGATAGTCGGCTGGGTGATCGCGGTCGGTTTGCAAAAATTGATCACGCAAATTTTGCGCGCTTTGAGAATCGATCCGGCTTTGGATAGAGCCGGCCTCGGAAAGTTTTTTGAAAGGGCTGGAATTAAGATGGACTTTGCCGGCTGGATTGGAACTTTCGTCAAGTGGTTTTTGATTTTCGTATTCTTGCTGGCCGTTGTTGATATTTTACAATTGCCGGCGGTTACGGATTTCTTAAGAAGCATCTTGGCTTATGTTCCCAATGTGATCGCGGCCGTATTGGTGTTGTTGGTAGCTGTTTGGCTGGCTAATATTTTAGGAAAAATCGTTCAAGCCAGTGTTTCGGTAACAAACATCAAGGCTTCGATATTTTTGGGCACGATAACTTCGTGGTCAATTTTGATATTTGGCATTTTCGCGGCTTTGATTCAGTTGGGAATCGCTCCGGGCCTTTTGCAGACGATTATAACCGGCCTTATCGCGATGATCGCGATTGCCGGCGGCTTGGCATTCGGTTTGGGCGGAAAAGATCAAGCGGGCGAAGCCGTGCGTTATTTGAGAAAGAAAATATTCGAATAGTCTGCGATTTTCAGACGAATGAATTCGTTTAAAAACCACCCCGCTTTGCGGGGTGGTTTTTTGGGTTTGAATTTTTATTTTGTTATTCCAGAATTTTTCCGATGGCTTGCTTGTTTCCCCTTAAATAGCTTTGGGCGTCCATTGCCTTGCCGTTTTGAGGTTGCAATGTTTTTATTATTAGGCTTCCTTTTCTTGTTTTGATACAGAGATTTTCTTTATCGTTTAGATAAATTTCACCCGTCTTATTGGCTGTGTCTTCGTCTATGGCTTTGGCGCTGATTATTTTTATAATTTTACCTTCGAGACGGGAAAAAGTTCCCGGCCAAGGGACAAAAGCTCGGATTTTTCTTTCGATTTGAGCGGCCGAATCGTTCCAGTCGATCAGACCGTCTTCTTTTTTGAGTATTTTTGCAAAGGTTGCTTTAGAATCATCTTGTTCTTGAAGCTTAATCTTTCCGTTAATCCAAAAGGGAATAACTTTAAGCAATAAATCCGCTCCGATTCCGGAAAGGATTTCGGCCAGTTCCGGAGCGGTGTAATCGAGCCGGTCAAGAATGAATTTTTCTTGGGCGAGAATCGGTCCGGCATCAACTTTGGATGCCATTTTCATAACAGTTACTCCCGCTTCTTTGTCGCCGTTTAGAATGGAATATTGAATCGGCGAAGCGCCGCGGTATTTTGGCAAAAGAGACGGATGGACATTAAGGCAACCGAATTTTGGCAAATCCAATATATTTTGGGGAAGAATTTTTCCGTAGGCGGCCAAAACCAAAAGATCAGGATTTATTTCTTTGGCGGTTTTTTCTATTTCCGCCAGGCTGTTTGGCTGAAAAACGGGAATACCCAAACTCTCGGCCTCTTTTTTTATAAGCGACTCGGATGGTTTCAGGCCTCGTCCTGATGATTTATCCGGGGCGGTAAGAACGGCGGCCGGCTTAAAATCGCTTTTTGCCAAAGTTTCCAAAATCGGCAAAGCAAATCGGGAAGCGCCAAGGAATAAAATTTTGGTAGGTAGATTAGACATTGATTTTTAGAGCTCAAATCTCGCTTCGCCAGCTTCCTTTCAAAAAACTTATTTTCCTCACGAATTACGAATTTAAAGCCAATTACGAATAGAATTTGAATTTATTCGTAATTGGAGCAAAATCCATTCGTAATCGGCGAGGAAAATATAAGAACGGGCTCGCTTATTGATTTTATCTGTAAATCTGTATCGATCTGTAGATCCGTAAGTTATATTATAATAGATTTTCGGGATCAATATCAATCTCCCAATCCGAAGGAACGAATTGAAGCAATAAATTTCGGGATTTTATCAAATCAATCGGCGGGAGAAATTGAGGATTTTTAAATTTGAATTTTATGATAATATTCCAAGCATATTTGCCTCTTTCTTTTGAAATGAAAGCGGGCAAGGCGGGATTGATTTCAATATCGGGATTTTTATTGATTCCGGAAAGTTTCGCTTGGAGAATTTTCGCTTCCTGTCCGGCTTTTTGGGGATTTTTGTGGCGAAAAGTCAGTTTGGCTATTTGGGAAAAAGGGGGGTAGCCTAAAATCCGCCTGGTTTCAATTTCTTCTTTGAAAAATGATTTCCAATCGTTTTGGATGATTTGTTTAAACAGCGGGCTGTCGGGATTATATGTTTGGATGATTGATTTTTTGGTCAGGATTATTAAATTCGCGAGGATTTGGAATGTTCTTTCGCCAGCCTGAAAATCAGGAAGATGCAAAATTGTATCGGCGGAAATAGCGGCCGAAATTTGGATATCGGCCCGAAGCAATTCTTCCATCCAAGAAATAAAGGCCGGAGTGGCAATCAAAATATCCGATTTCTTTTCCACAAAATCGGATATTATTTTTTTCTGTTTGGTTGGCGTTTCCGCCGTGTCATTATCCAATCTTGAAATTCTGGCCGGACCAAAAAATCTTTTTGCTTCAATTTCCACTTTTTGGCTTCCCGATCCCACTGTTTTTAAGCGATCACTCTTGCACTTTGGGCAAGATTCGGGAGTCTTTTGAGTGAATCCGCAATGATGGCAGAACAAAGAAGGCTTGCCGTTAAGCAAATGATAAGAAAGAGGCAAATCGCAATTTTGGCATTTGGCCACAAATCCGCAATCGCGGCAAAGAATAAAATTGGCGGCTCCCCGGCGATTGATGAAAAAAACCGCTTGTTTTTCTTGTTTGAGCGTTTCTTTGATGTTTTTTTGGAGCGATCGACTGAAGATGGAGAAATTTCCTTCTTTGATTTCCCGGCGCATATCCGCTATTTCAATTTGGCTTTCTTCGGCTTTTTTCGCGGAGTCATTTTTTTGTCCAAAAAAAAATCTCGATCTCACGGAAGGAATTTTGTTTTCAACCGAAAAATCCGCTTTAAAAATCTCCGCGAGCTTGGCCGCGGCGTCAGCGGCGTTATAATGGGGGAACATATCCCAAGATTTATGGCTCGGATGAAATTCGTCTTTGACTTTTACTTTTTTTAAATTGCTAAACGGCAAGAAGACCGCTGAACGCGTTCCGATGACTGTTTGGGCGGCGCCGTTTTTTACTTCCCGCCAAATTTCATCAAACTGTTTTTTTCTCAAGCCCGAATGCCATAAAGTCGCGCCTTTATATGTTTCGGCCAGTTTTTGGGCTTGTTCAACGGTAGGAACAAGTATTAATTTCTGTTCATTATTTTGTTTTTCGCCATTGGTTATTCGCGATTGGCTATTTGCCGCGCTTGGCAACATCATTTTTAAGAAAAGTCCGGGCGGGGCGAAATAATAATGTCCCAGCCAAATCGCCAATTCCAGTTGCTCTTTGGTCAAAACCGATTCGGGGCAGATTATTTTGGAAGCGCCGCGCATTTCAAAATCAGCTTTTTTTATTTCTGTTTTGGCGTCCGAAACAGGCCGCGATTCCAAAACGATCCCTGTTTCTTTCCGCCGGCCCAAAGGGATTTCAATCAGCGATCCTGGAGGCAGGCTGTCGCCAAAAAAATAGCTCAAAACTTGAGGTTGAGCCATTGGAATTCTTGTCGCGGCAATAACATCAAGAATATACATTGTAATTTCTAAATTCTGTTTTTGAATAAATAATTAACCCCTTGCGCTATCGTGATGATAGCTGTTCCCAAAAAATGCATAAACAAATCATCAACTGTGTCTGTGCCGGGACCGATGCGTTGGGAGGCATAAATCATATCTTGGATATATTCGGCTAATTCGTAAAAGACGGCTGCCGAAAGGGAGAATGAGAAAGCCAGCGCGAACAGCCATAAGGCATTCGCCTTTATTTTACCACAGCGGTTGAGAGCTTGGGCAATTGAAAAGAAAAAGAGCGCTGCCGCGATTCCTCCCAAAAAGTGCGAGAATCGGTCATACCAAAGAATTTTAGGATAAAGCCGCAAAATGTTTCCGAAAGAATCGGCATAAACAAGCATTGCGGCGGCAAAGAAGGCCGGCCCCAATTTCAATAAGCAATCCTTTCTTTTGAAAAGAAAAGAGATAATTTTTCCTCCGGCTATGATTTCCAAATTGATAAAAATCAATGTCGGCCAGCCGTAATCCGCGGTGTAATCCAAAATTTCCGCCGCGTTGAGCAGCTCAAAAAGAATCAGTCCGATAAGCAAAGAGAATCCGGCTTTCCAAAAGAATTTGTCCATAAAAAAAGTACGGGCTTTGATTATTGATTTTAACACCGCCCGTGCTAAAATTTCAATATGAAGAAAAGAATCTTTATCGCGGCCAATCTGCCCGAAAAAATAAAGAAGAAGCTGATTTTATGGCAGGAGAAATATGATTTTTTGCCTGTCCGTTGGACCAAAGAAAACAGTTTGCGTTTAACGCTGGTTTTTATCGGTTACGCGGATGACGACCAAGTTGTGGCGGCGGCAAGAGCAATGAGGAAAACGGCTCAAAACGGCGCGCCTTTTAACATAAAATTCAAAAAAATCATCTACGGTCCGCCTGAAAAATCGGCTAAGATTCCGCGCATGATCTGGCTGTCGGGAGAACCGAATCAACAACTTGCGGATTTGAAACATAACTTGGAAGACAGCCTTCTTTCGGTTAATTCGGGATTCAATAAACCCGAAACAAAAAAATTTATTCCGCATATCACGCTGGCCAGAACAAAAATGGAGCGCTGGAGAGATCTTGAAAATCCGCCGCTGATTGATGAAATTTTTGAGGCGGAAGCGCCGGTGGAAAGCATCGAACTTGTGCAAAGCAATCTGGCGCGGGACGGAGCCCAATACGCGGTTTTGGAATCGGCGGAATTATTATCCTATTGACCAGCCAAAAAGATAAAATTTTCTCGCTGCGGAACTCGCTCCCCTTCAATTTTATGAAAAATGTGTCAAAATCAGATATAAATCGAAAGAGAAAAAACTCTAATCCCAATATACTTCAATCAATAAAATTGAAGGGAACTCAAACATTCCTCGCTTCGAAAATCTTATCTTTTTGGCTGCGAGGAATTCATTCAAGATTAGCTTAAAATTAGTAATTGCCTTGAATTACGAAACACCAATAAGCGAGTTTCGTAATTTAAAGGAATTAGTGAATAATTATATTCTCGGAGTTCGAATTAACGATCTCCCAAAAGAAGAAGTCCTTCAAAAAATAGAAGGGTTTTTAAGCGATGGCAAACAGCATTATGTTGTTTTGCCTTATGCGGAATTTTTGGTAAAAGCAAAAGAAGATTTTGAATTCAAAGAAATATTGAACAGGGCCGATTTATGTTTGGCGGAAGGTTTTGGCGTTATTTTTGGTTCAAGAATTTTGGGTCAACCCATAAAAAACAGAATTATGGGCGTGGATTTGGTAAAAGCGATTACGGATCGTTTCGGCCAAAAAAGAAAAATATTTTTCTTTGGAGCGAAAGAAGGCGCGGCTAAAAAAGCGGCCGAAAATTTGGGCCGGGAATTAAACATAGAAACGCTTGGCGGATTCATTGATGATAGCCGGGCAATCCAAAAGATAAATCTGTCGGGCGCGGAAATTTTATTTGTCGGACTTGGCATGCCAAAACAGGAGCGTTGGATCGCGCGAAATTTGCCGCAACTGCCGCGGGTCAAAATAGCGATTGGGATCGGCGGAGCGTTTGATTTTATTTCCGGCCGGGTGGAACGGGCGCCCAAATGGATGCAAAAAGCGGGCTTTGAATGGCTCTGGCGATT
>LCEC01000033.1 GCA_000997475.1 Parcubacteria group bacterium GW2011_GWB1_42_6 | reverse complement strand
CAACGGTTTCGCTTTTGGTTATTCTAATAATTTTTATTGCGTTTTTATTAATAATCAGACAGTAAATCTCAAGACTTCAGCAAATCTCACTTCAGCAAATCTCAAAAATAAACCGTAAACAAGGAGAAAAAATGATAAAGGCTGTTGTTTTTGATTTTGATGGAGTAATTATTGACTCGGAAGGGATCAAGCTCGAGGCGTGGTCTGGCCTTTTTGACGGATCTGAATTCCAAGATTCGGCCAGAAAAACGGTTCCGGAAGTCCTTTCTTATTACGGTCAGCAAACGCGTTTCAATATTTTGCGCGAGATTTTCAAAAAATTGGATCAGTCCGAGGAGAAAATTGAAAGTTTGGTTGCCGAATACGCCGCCAGGTTTAATCGAAATGTCCAAGAGGCGATTTTGGTCAGGGGAGCCGATTCGGAAACAAAAAAAGTTTTGCGATCGCTCTCTCAAAATTATTTGATTTTTATTGTTTCAAATACGCCCGAGAAGGCGCTCTTGGAAAGCGTGGAAGCTCTTGGCATTGCCGATTTTTTCAAAAATGTTTTTGGCCGGCCGGAAAACACAAAAGAAACAATCGGCGCCAAAGAAACCAATCTGGAAAAAATTCGCCAAATGGAAAACGTTTCGCCGCGGGAAATGGTTTATATCGGCAACGAAGATCTGGACCGATTGTCAGCTCAAAAATTCGGTTGCCGATTCATCGGTTTTGTCGGATTTGAAGAGAATAAAAATCAATGGTCAGGCCACGATTTTCCGGTGATTGGAAATTTCAATTCGCTGGAGGCAATCGCGGAAAACCTCTGAAATCGCGCGTCAAAAGCGAAGTGAAAATGCTCCGCTTTTTTCTTTACAAAGCCGGCAATATAATTTAATATAAAATAATGGAATTTAGCGGCTTTCTTGTCTTACAGCCGATAAAAACATGGATAAATTGTATTACATCCCCTTTTCTCAAATCAGAAAAATCCGGCAAAAAGTCAAGGATTCTTTTTTGCTTTGCAAGATCATGGCCGATATTTTGCGGATCAATGTTCTATATATGGTCCGCCAGAACGGCACGGGGCATTTGGGCTCGAGTTTCAGTTCGGCCGATATTGTGGCTTGGCTTTGGTTTTGCGAGATGAAAAATCCCAATGATTTCAAGGCAAAGACTTCCGATATTTATTTTTCTTCCAAAGGCCACGACGCGCCGACTCTCTACGCGGTGTTGATGGCTTTGGAAAAACTGGATTTCAGTTTAATCCATAAACTCCGCCAGATCAACGGTCTGTCCGGGCATCCGGATGTGGGCACGCCTTTTATCGCGGCCAATACCGGTTCTTTGGGCATGGGAATTTCCAAAGCCAAGGGTATGGCGCTCGCCAAAAGGCTGGCGGGCAAAAAAGGGCGGATTTATGTGATGCTGGGCGATGGTGAATTACAGGAAGGCCAAGTTTGGGAATCTTTAGAAGGCGCGGCCCGGGAAGGGCTTAATGAAATCACGGCGATTGTGGATTGCAATAAGATCCAATCGGACACTTGGACAAAGGCCGTGAGCCGGCAAGAAAAGATAGAGGCGAGATTCCGGGCTTTCGGCTGGGAGGTTAAAAATTGCGACGGTCACGATTTTAAATCTTTGCAAAAAGCTTTTATTTGGGCCAAATCGGTAAAAAACAAGCCGCAAATCATAATTGCTAAAACCGTAAAGGGCAAGGGGATTTCGGAAATGGAAAAAATAGGCAAAGACGGATTTTATAAATTTCACAGCGGAGCGCCCGGTTTTGAATTATACGGCCAAGGATTCGAAGAATTGAAGAATAGGGTTAATGGCAATCTCAAAAAAGCCGGCCTTGATCCTTTGGCTTTTGAATCAACCGAATTTGTCCATCCGCAAAAAGGATCCGAAGCTCAACGCCTGGTTCCCGCTTACGGCGAAGAATTGATTGAACTTGCCCGAAAAAACAAAGACATTGTCGCGCTCAACGCCGATCTTTTGCTTGATTGCGGGTTGATTCCTTTCAGGAAAAAATTTCCCCGCCGCCTCATTGAATGCGGCATTGCCGAACAAGATATGGTTTCGATGGCCGGCGGCTTGGCTTTGCAAGGGAAACTGCCGATCGTTCATTCTTTCGCGAGTTTTCTGACAACCCGTCCCAACGAGCAAATTTACAATAACGCCACCGAGAGAAAGAAAATAATCTACGCCGGTTTTTTGGCCGGGCTTATTCCGGGCACGCCGGGGCATTCCCACCAATCGGTTCGCGATATCGCGTGCTTGGGAAATGTGCCGGGACTCGCGATGATCCAGCCTTGCTGCGAAGCGGAAATGAAACAGGCTTTGCGCTGGGCGGTTGAATCAAGCCGGGAAAGCGTTTATTTAAGGATCGTTTCAATCACTTTCGACGCGCTCGGCAAGATGCCCGAAGATTATGCGCTAAAATTGGGGCAGGGAGTTTTTTTGAAAGAGGGCAAGAACGCGGTTTTAATTTCTTACGGCCCCGTGATGCTCGGCGAAGCGATAAAAGCGGCGGGATTATTGGAAAAAGAAGGGAAGTCTATCGCCGTTTTGAATCTGCCTTGGCTTAATCGGCTGGACGAGAAATGGTTGATAGAAACTCTTGCTCCTTATCAAATAATTTTCACTTTGGATGACCATTATAAAAAAATGGGACAGGGCGAAATGATCGCGGCGGCTGCGGTCCGCCAATCAAAAATTGCTCCCAAAATAATTTCTTTCGGAGTCGAAGAAATTCCTTTTTGCGGACGCAACGGCGAGGTTTTGAAAAAACACGGGCTGGACGCCGAATCTTTGGCTAAAAAAATAGGGCAAAACATTTGAAGACGATATTCATTACCAGTTTTCACGGTTTGATTTCGCGCAATATTTTTCAGAGCGAAGCTTTTGAAGTTCTTAAAAACCGGCCGGATCTCAAATTGGCGGTTTTTATACCCGACTACAAATTTGATTTCTTTCAAAAAAATTTTGGGGGCGGGAATGTTATTTTTGAAAAAATAAATCCGGGACGCGCTTCAAAAATCGATTTTATATTCAAATTTATTTTTTCGGCTTTGCTCGCGACCAACAGCGTTAAGCTTAAGCGGCGGGAAAAATTGGACGCGGATAAAAAATATTTTTCTTTTTTTGTTTCCTCTTTAGTCTCTTCGGTTTTTGGAAGAGTCGGTTTTTTGAAGTCATTTTTCCGTTGGATCTACGGATTTATTCCAAGCGGCAAATTCAGCGGCTATTTTGAAAAATATAAGCCCGATTTGGTTTTTTGCTCCGATATTCAGAACGAAAACGATATTTTAATGCTCAAGGAGGCTAAAAAGAGAAAAATAAAATCATTGGGAATGGTGAGATCTTGGGATAATCTGACTTGCAAAGAATTTATCAAAGTTGTGCCTGACAAGATGATTGTTAATAATGAAATTCTGAAAAAAGAAGCCCAAGAGCATCATGGCATTGATCCCGAGAAAATTTTTGTTTGCGGCATTCCCCATTACGACGCTTATGTTCGGCAAGGCCGCGCCGGCAGAGAAGATTTTTGCCGCGGGCTCGATCTTGATCCGGCCAAGAAGATAATTTTATACGCGCCCGCGGGCGACCGTTATATAAAAAACAATAATGTCGATTGGCAGATTCTGGATATTCTGCAAAAAGAATTTTTGCCCGACGCCCAAATCTTGGCGCGGCTTCCGCCCGCCGACACGGTGAATCTGGACGGTTTTCAAAAAAAAGAGGGGGTTATTTTTGACCGGCCGGGAAAGATTTTTCACGAGGGCGCTTTTAAGGAATTCGAGCTTTCCCGCCATGATGAAAAACATTTGATTGATTCGATTTTTCAGGCTGATTTGATTATTTGCGGGCCCTCCACAATCGCCATAGACGCTTTTGTTTTTGATAAACCCGTGATTTTTATCGCTTTTGACGGACGCGAGAAAAGGGAATACATTCGCGGCATTGGGCGTTATTACGATTACGAACACGTGCTGAATATTATAAAGCGAAAAGGGGCGGTTTTGGCGCGAAATCAAGAAGAATTGGTCCAAGGCGCCAAAAGATATCTTGCCGATCCGTCTTTGGACAAAGAAAATCGCCGAAAAATCATCGAAGATCAATGCTGGAAACTGGATGGCCGATCGGGCAAACGCCTGGCTGAATATATTTTAAAGCATATATTCAGCTGATATTTTATTGATTCACTTTCAAAAAACAATGAAAACCATTTTCTTATTCATTCCCAATTTTGTTTACGCTTCGGATCTTTTGTGCACGGATTACATTAAATATCTTTCCCAAAAATTCAAGGCGGTTGTTTTTTTGCCCGAAGGAACGATGGATGAAAAGCATCCTTATTACGCTTCCCCGAATATTGTTTATTTGCCCTGGAAAATACAATTTCCCAAATTCTGGAATCTTTTCGGCAAAATCCTGCGCTATTCGCTGATCAGAAAATTCGATGGCGAGCCGGTTTTAAAACGCCATCATAAAAGAGGATTTACTGCCAAAAGAAAGTTTTTTCGGCCGTTCGCTTATCTTTTTCCGAAGAATTTTCTGACACCCGATTTATTTTTGAAATTGGAAACTTTTTTTCTGCCTCGGTCGGGAAAATTCAAGAAATATTGCGCCCAATATCATCCGGAGATTATTTTAACCGCCACTCCCGGTTTTAACCATTTGGACGCGGAAGTTATCGCGCTCGCCAAAAAAGAAGGATTAAAAACCGCGGCCGTGGATTTCAGTTGGGATAATCTTTTCGGGGGATCGAAAAATTTGCGCAAGCCCGATTATTTGGTGGTTTGGAACGACATCATCAAAGAAACTGCGATAAAAATGCACGGTTTTTCGCCCGAAAAAGTTTTTGTTTCGGGCGTGATGCGGTTTGATCATTATTTCATTGATTCCCCCGGAGAGCTTTCCCGCGCTGATTTTCTGAACAAAAAAGGCCTGGATCCTTCCAAAAAAACGATTTTAATCACTACCGTCACCGACGGAAATTATCCTTTGGAAAACGAACTGATTGCCCGATTGTTGGAAGCCAGGGAAAACGGAAAGATAAAAAACGAGCCGAATTTTTTCATTCGGCTGCATCCCAAAGACGACTGGGCGAAATATGAAAGATTTTTGGCCCAAAAAAATGTTGCCGTGGAAGAGGCGGGAGAAAAAAGAGGCGTTGAGGCGGGCAGCCGGATAGAAATGAGCGGCGAGGATCTGGCCAACCTGAAATCAACTTTGAAATTTTGCGATTTGGTCATCAATTACGCTTCAACAATAACTCTGGAAGCCTGCGTTTTTGACAAGCCCGTCATCAATATAGGATTTCCTGAAAAATATTTGGACGCTTACGAGTTTTCGCATTACAAGCCCATTGTTCAAGAAGAGGCGGTGAAGGTGGCCAAAAGTTTTAACCAAATGATTGAGGGTATAAATTTTTATTTGGCCAACCCTCGGGCCGACGGCGAAAAAAGGCGCAAGATCACCGAAAATTTCATCAAATTCACCGACGGCCGGTCTTTCCGGCGCAATGTCGATTTGGCGGAAAAAATAATTTCTTTATGAAAACGGTATTTATTTCAATTTTTCAAGGGGTGGAAGCGAGGAATATTTTGCGGACTTCGATTTTGAAGACTCTTTTAAAAGATCCTCAAATTAGAATAGTCCTATTCACAAGGAGCCGGGAAAAAGCCGATTTTTACCAAAAAGAATTCAATGATCCGCGCCTGATATACGAAGTGGCCGCTTGCCCGAGGCCCGGGGGATTGGATAAATTTTTTGCTTGGCTCAAGTTTTCTTTGATAAAAACCGAAACAACCGATTTAAAGCGCGCAATGGCTTTTGAAATCAGAAAAAATCCTTTGATTTATTTTTTGAGCAAGGCGTTGAATTTTATCGTGGCCAGGCCCGCGTTTCGCCGGCTTGCCAGACTTCTTGATTTTCTTCTGGTAAAAAACGATTTTTACGCCGGTTATTTTGAAAAATACAAACCGGATTTGGTTTTTTTACCCCATCTTTTTGATGAAGAAGAAATCCATATTTTGCGCGAAGCCAAAAAACGAGACGTAAAAACTCTGGGAATGATTTATTCTTGGGATAAAATCACTTCGCGGTGCCTAATCAGGCTTTTGCCTCAAAAATTCGTTGTTGTGAACAATTTGGTCAAAGATGAATTGATAATTCACAATGATGTTAAGCCGGAAAATATTTTTATTGGCGGCGTTCCGACATATGATATCTATTTTAACGGCGAGACTTCCAACCGGGCGGATTTTTTCCGGCGGATCGGCGTCGATCCTTCAAAAAAACTGATACTCTTGGGAACAATGGGAAAAACTTTCAGCAATTCGGATTGGCAACTGATAGATTTTTTGCGCGGATTGATTTCCGGCGGAAAAATATCCGGCGACTGCGAGATTTTGGTTCGTTTTCTCCCTTATGACATTTTGGAGGAGGAAGAGCTCAAAAAAAGGCCGGGTTTGGTTTATGACTATCCGGGCGTGCGTTTTGATTCAAGGCGTTTGGGGGGCACGGAATGGGATATGGGCGCGCCGGAGATTAATCATCTCAAAGACACTCTTTCGCAAATGTCGCTTCTGATTTGCTACGCTTCCAGTTTGAGCATAGAAGCCGCGATTTTTGACAAACCGGTGATCAATATAAATTTTGAATTCAAAAAAGAAAAAATGGCGATGAAATCGCCGACCCAATATTTCAAAACCGAGCATTACAAAAAAGCGGTGGCGACGGGCGGCATCAAGCTGGTTGGAAGCGGAGAAGAACTTATTGAGTGGATAAATAAATATTTGGAAAATCCGTCTTTGGACAAGGAAGGGCGGAAACGCCTTGTTTGGGAGCAATGCCCGTTTAAAGACGGGAAGTCGGGGGAAAGAATAGCCAATTTTATTTTGAACCAAATGAATTACCCAACCGCAGCAGAGCTGCGGGGTATCAGCAGCCGAGTTTAGTCGGTTGATTAAAGCTTAAACAGCTTAAGTTGTTTGGATAATGTTTT
>LCEC01000032.1 GCA_000997475.1 Parcubacteria group bacterium GW2011_GWB1_42_6 | reverse complement strand
GCCCCAAGCGGGAATCCAGAAAATTAAGATAAAATCTGGATTCCGGCTCTGCCTGCTGGCAGGCCGGAATGACAATAAGCGAGTTTCGTAATTCAAAGATATTAACAAAATTCAAATGCTAAAATGTTGACATGTTAAAATGCTAAGATGATTTTTACCAACTAAAATGCGCGAACGCTTTGTTGGCTTCGGCCATGCGATGCATGTCGATTTTCTTTTTGATGGCATTGCCTTCGTTTTTGGCCGCCAGAGCGAATTCTTCGGCCAGTTTTTCGGCCATCGGTTTGCCTTTTTTAGCTTGAGCCGCGCCGATAATCCAGCGAATCGCCAAAGACAAGCGCCGTTCGCCCCGGACTTCCCTGGGCACCTGATAATTGGCTCCTCCCACTCTTTTTGATTTGACTTCCAAAATCGGCGAAACATTTTTTATCGCTTCGTCAAAAATTTGAAGAGGATCTTTTTGCTGTTTTTCCAGAATGGCGAAAGCGTCGTAAAAAATCCTTCGCGAGGTTGATTTTTTGCCGGAGGTCATCATGCGGTTAATGAATTTAGCCGCCAAAAGATTTTGAAATTTCGGATCCGGCGCGATATCTCTTTTGAATTTTCTTGGTCTGCGCATAAATATTTTGTCATTGCGAGGAGTTTGCGACGAAGCAATCCCGCGCTAAACACGAGATCCTTCGGCGTAACGCCTCAGGATGACGCTTTGCGTCATTTAGGTCTTTTTGCTCCATATTTGCTTCTTTCTTTCTTTCGACCTTCAACGCCGGCGGTATCCAGCACGCCCCTCACTATATGGTAGCGCACGCCCGGCAAATCCTTAACGCGTCCGCCGCGAATCACTACCACCGAGTGTTCCTGCAAGTTATGTCCTTCGCCCGGAATATAGGCTGTTACCTCCATGCCGTTGGTTAAACGGACTTTGGCGATTTTGCGCAAAGCCGAGTTAGGTTTTTTGGGAGTGGTAGTTGTCACTTTCGTGCAAACCCCTCTTTTGAATGGAGAAGCAAAATTGGACGGCTTGTTTTTCAAGGTATTGAAGCCGCGCCAAAGAGCCGGCGCTTTTGATTTGGCCAGCACTCTTTTTCTCGGTCTTTTTATCAATTGGTGAATTGTCGGCATATCTTTCGCTTCGCCCGCTCTTTCCAAAAAACTTATTCTCCTCACTAATTACGAATTTAGAGCCAATTACGAATGGGATTGAATTTATTCGTAATTGGAGCAAAATTTATTCGTAATTGGCGAGGAAAGCAAAAGAACGTGCTCGCTCTAAATTTAATCTGTAAGATAATAAAAAAACAGCAATAAGCCCCATGATTGGATTTTATCCAAGCAAAAGGCTGACAGCCATTTTAAACCCCCGATCGCAACCCCGGAGAGACTCTTTTTTAAGTCTATGAAAAGTTTAGCAGATCATTTAAAACCTGTCAAACCTTCTTATTCGTTAAATTCCAAAACCGGTTATCAGCCTGAAAATAAAGGGGATTACCATCGGAATAAAATACATAGCGACAATTATCGCGATAATAATCCCAAAGGGATTTTGGGTAAAAATGGAAAATTTGCCGGATCTTCCGCCGATTGCCTCAAAAAGCTTGGAGCCGTCAAGCGGAGGAAACGGCAAAAGATTGAAAAGCAAGAGCCAAATATTAACCAAAACAATTGAAGCCAAGGCGCCAACCGCGTAAAAATCGGGATAGAATCTGATGATAAGCCCGATAACCACCGCTACCGCCAAATTAGCCGCCACTCCGGCCAAACTCACCCAAATTATTCCCCGCTTTTGATCGCGAAAGTTATAAGGATTGATCGGCACGGGTTTGGCATAGCCGAAAAAAACTCCAAAAAACAAAAGCAAAAACAAAGGCAAAATCACCGTGCCCCAAAGATCAATATGGGCCAGAGGATTTAAAGTCAACCGCCCGGCGTATTTGGCTGTCAGATCTCCTTCTCTGGCGGCCGCCCAAGCATGGGCGTATTCGTGAATAATCGCCGAAAGAACGATGATAACATATAGAAATAAGCGCCCTTGCAGTCCATCCATAAAAATTGATTTTTGATTTAAACGATTTAAACTTAAGCTGAATTTCCGGCTCGACTTGCAAAAAACTTGAATTTATTATATCATCAAACGGTAAAAATTAAAAGTCCTTCCGGACTCAACCAAACACCGATATGGCAAAAGCTTGCGCCATTTGCGGCAAAACATCAAGACTCGACACAGTTCTTGTGAAATTGCGCGGCAAATACAATCCCACCACCAAACAAAGAAAATATCCCAATCTCCAATGGGTTAAATTGCCTTCCGGCAAACGAATCAAAGCTTGCACCAAGTGCATGAAGAAAATGAACGCGAAATAAAATTATTATGCGGAAGATGCGAACCTTATGCAGGCGAGCGGAAATGCGAACAAGATTCGTCATTGCGAGCCCCGCAGCAGCGGGGCGAAGCAATCCCGCGATATAACAGAAAAATTTTCGAAAACCGCCTTTCCCGGCGGTTTTTTGGTTTTCAGACCGGATGTTGACTTTAGATCGCATTTGTGATAGAATATAAGATCACTCGATAGTTCCTATAAGTTCAAATAAACCCTTTTCAAAGGAGAAATACCGTGTACAAGAATTGGAAAGCGATCTGTGAGATCCCAAACATGTTCCTGATGTGGTTGATCGCGCTACTCGATATCACCTACGATTTCGATCAGGCGATCGCAATGAAATTTCCCGAGTATTTTACCGACGAGCTCCAGACCGGACCGGTTCCGTGGTCGGTCATGGTCATGACCGCAGAAAGAAACGCCGCAAAAGATGGAAATATTGAAGGAGCAAAAAATCATCTTTCCGTGTACAACGGAATTCCCGAGTGGATACCTATTCTCCATTTTGCGGATGATTACGCTGGTAGCCCAATCGGTGCCGGCGCCAGTCTCATTCCTCCCGAATTGATGGAAGCTCTTCAGAAGGAGGAAGAAATCGGAAAGGTCTACAACTGGAACGGGAAAAAAATCGTTCTGGTCGACTCCTGTGACTCGCTCGAATGGGAATTCATTCCCGCCGAGACTGTCGCCCTGGATAAATAAACTTTCTCCTCGCACCCCCCCGCGCAGCCAAACACAGCTCGCGGGGGTTTTATTTTCATTGACTTTGCACATTGATTATGATAAAAATTCAAATCAATAGGATCAAGTTCTTTAAATCGCAAAAACAATATCCCCAAAAAGGAGAACGGCATGAGAGTTTTCTTTGACCTTCGGATAATACACGAGTCTTCCGAATCGAAAATTTATCATATCTTCAAGAGAGACATGGATATGGAATTCGCGCCCCAAAAAGGTTTGTGGTTCGACCTGTTCAGTAATGACAGAAGCGAATTCAAAGCGCAAGTGCAACACGTTTCCATTTCTCTGCAAAAAAAATATATGGCCAAGGCCGGAAATTCCCCCATCGCTCGCGTTTTCTTTGAAACGATCAATTGGGACAAGCAAGAAAAAGAACGGACCGAGCTTGGAGTCTCGCCATCTTTTTCATTCGAAGAATTGTTAAAAGGCCTCCGCGATGAAGGATGGGAGAAAATCTCCCAAGAAAAAATCGAATAAACTCAAAATTCATTCAACTGATTCACCTACCCCGCGCAGCCAAACGGCTCGCGGGGTTTTATTTATTTTAATTTTCCTTAGTTCTATTTATCACGCTATAGCGTGGATAATCTGATTAAGATAACAAATAACAAAAAAAATCCTTTATTGCCTGCCATTCGGTTTTATGATAAGATGCAGACCTATTCAACTTTATTTTTTTCTGTCATTCCCGCGGTAAAATTGGAAAAAACTTGCGCCGTGATCGCTCCCAAAATTTGCTCAAAACTGTATAAACTGGATATACTGAAAGAAAGCATACGGGATTTGAAATTCAATTTCACGACATTTATAATCGCTGCAGAATAGAAATTCGGGGTGTCGTATAGCGGCATTACACAAGGCTGGGGGTCTTGCTACCGGGGTTCAACTCCCCGCACCCCGACACATAAAAAACCGCTTCGCATTGCGCGAGGCGGTTTTTGGTTTTAGGCAGGCTATTACACAACCTGCCTTGTCATATTTTTTACTTTTTCTTTTTCCCGCTCGTTATTAAAAACGGAGACCACAATCAACTCATGAGGAAATCTGATTTCCGAAATAACTTCATAGAAGACGGGCGAATCGTAGTGATGACCGCTTTTAAGACGCCTCTGACCAAATAAATATGTCGGAAAAGAAACCGCCACTTTTCCTTTTTCGATTCTGTAGAAACGGCGGCGAATTTTCCTTTTTTTGCCCCTGCGGCAAACATGGATTGGCTTGCAACAATCCATAGACTTGAAAAATCCGATTTTTCCATTATAGATGCCTATGTAATTAGCATCCAGAAGATTGGAAATCAGAAAAATTCTAACCGCCCCTAAACCCAAAATTTTCAATTCGCAATCAATTGTCATCCTCTGAAAGTGAGGATTCTTGTTAAATTCCGGCATCCTTTCCTCCTTTGTCGCAGACTCTATCTTTTTTGCGGGTTTGCAAAGAACAAAACAGGCCTAAAAAAGGCTTGTTCAATATACCATATTTGTTTTTACCCGACAATATCAAACAAAAAAACCTCGCTGCCCAAGTTTCGCCTATGAATTCGGCAATCTATTTAGGTGGGTATCCGCAAGATAACGTTCCGAACGAATCAGCAACGATATCAAATATTGGATTCCCTAGAAAGACGATTTGTCCCAAATCATAGAAGCAAAACTCTTGAGTATGTCTGAAGAATCTTTTTCGTCGTGAAAATTTCAAATTTCGAGCGAAAAACATAAAGGCCGAGGATAGCTATCCTGTGATAGCTTGATGAGACCTGAATGTCTTGCAGCCGAAATTGGTAATTTGCAGCGGAAACAAGATCTTTCAGACATACTCTAAAACAACGAGGCCAGTTTTATTTTACCAATAATCCGAAAATGCATCAACGCATTTTCGGATTATTTTTCTATTAGCGATACGCGATTAGCTACTTCTTCTCCGGTCTTGTTTCTTCGCCGATAGCCGGCAAATCATTTTTTAGAATTCTGTAAAACACGATAAAAGGCAGGCCGATGAAAAGCAAAATAATGAACCATTTATTTTTTTGTTCTCCAAAGGGATCCGAGTAGGGCATAATCTTATTCAGAAAATCATTCTTTTATGCCGTCCAGATTGACGTCGTAAAGAATTTTTTCCTGAATGAGATTGTAATCCATAATATCACTTTTGTCAAACCAAATCGGGATCTCTTTTTCGGCCTCCGAAGGACTCCCCGAGGCATGGATCAGATTCCTCACCGCACGGTCATCCGTGTCGGCAAGACTATATGAATCAATCGTAAAATCTCCGCGGATTGTGCCAACGTCGGAAGTCAAGGGTTCTGTTCCGCCGGTGATTTTTCGCACGATTCCCGCCGCTTGATTCCCTTCCCAAATCATCGCCACCACCGGTCCGGAAGACAAATATTTAATCAATCTCTTGAGAACCGCCTGGCCGCATTCAACCGGAGTGGCAAAAGGCGACCTTAGGTCCTTCTTTTCATAAGCCGCGATGGATTTGGTCCCCACCGCTTCCAGCCAGCCGTCAAAAGAAAGATAATGTTTTTGCACCAAATCTTCGTTGGGAACAAAAAATTTCAAAGCCGCCAATTTCAATCCCGCGCGCTCATAGCGCTGAATAATTTCGCCGATCAATGACCTCTGGACTCCATCGGGCTTTATCAAAACCAAAGTTCTCTCTCTTTGAGTGATCATAAATTTTATTGTTTATAAAAACGCCCAATTAAAGGCGTTTTTATCATACCAGAAAAAATAAACACGAGCAAATTTATTTTCTCTGCTTTATTGAACTTGCTGACATTATATGCGAATTGGGAGAGTTGTCAAATCAAATATTGTTGCCAATAAAAATTCCCAAAGAGCTACCCCTCTGGGAATATAAGCGAAAAAGATCACCCGCCGTCAATCGACGATGTCGCAAAAATCCGCGCGAATCTTTTCTCTTCCGCTTCCGGTCAATCGAGAAGCAAGCCCCAATGATCGAAAAAATATCACCGGGTTTTCGATTCCGGAAAAATTCTTCGCGTCCAAAGGATGCGTTGCGGCCGACAAAATTCGGCCGCCCCTGACTTTTGTGAAAGCCACCCAAACCCCTGTTTTTGAATCGCCATCCATCGCCTCCTCCTTTTTTGATCTGACTTAATGAAAGAGCTGATTTAATATTAACTTCAGTTAGTCAATAAAATCAATACTCATCCGTTTTCCGGCATCTTTCCAAATCGCACTCGAATTTTATATCCCCCGACAAATCCGTCCGCAAAGTCAAAAAATTTTTGAGCCGATCCAGGGTTTCTTGGCTCGGATGGCCGTAGCGGTTTTTGAGCCCGACTTGAATTACGGAAAAATCCGGAGAAACTTTTTGCAAAAATTCCGCGCTTGTGGAAGTTTTGCTGCCATGGTGCCCCACTTGCAAAATATCCGCGTCCAAATCAAAACCGGCCAAAATCATTTGCGATTCCAAAACGCTGGAAGCGTCGCCGACAAAAAGCAAAGAGCTTTTTCCATAGATGATTTTGCCGACAATCGAAGAATTATTCTTATCCGAAACTTCTTTTCCGCGGATAGACGAGAAGGGCGCCAGAATCTCGATCTCCAGATTGTCCGCGGCTTTAATATGTTGCCCAAAATGAGCGTAGTAAACGGGAATATTTTTTTCTTTTATGATTTCCTCCCATTGGGCATATTGCGCCGAATCGTCTTTTATTCCCGTTTCCAAAACCGCCGCCACTTCATAACGCTTTAAGATTTCAATCAGGCCGTTCAAATGGTCGGAATCGGGATGAGTGAGGATTAAAAGCTCAATCCTTTTGTCCCCGAAAGGCAAAGATTCTTCAACCTTGGGCAGAATCGCCGCCGAAGGCCCGCCGTCAATAAGAATCTGATGATGGCGCGGCGTTTCGATGAACGTCGCATCTCCCTGCCCGATATCAA
>LCEC01000031.1 GCA_000997475.1 Parcubacteria group bacterium GW2011_GWB1_42_6 | reverse complement strand
TTCTGAATGGAATTTTTTTTGGCGGCTCAAATCCTTCGGGGCGTTCGGCCAATTCTTCAACGCGATTCAGCACTCCCAAAGTCATGCGTTTTCCGCATTTGGGGCATTTGCCTTTTAGCCTCTTTGACTCCTTCGGACTTAAGACAACCTTGCAATTGCCGTGGCCGTCCAGATAATATTTGCCCTCTTCCGGAAAAAATTCGATTGTTTCAACCAGCCTGTTGGACAAGGAAAAGGGAGCTGATTTTCCCATTTTCAAGGCTTCGGCTATTTGGCGATAACCCGATATTCTGCCTTCAAAAACATTCGCTTCGCGGCCAATGCGGCTAGGGCCATGCGCATCGGAATTGGAGATTAAGGTGATATTGTCCAATTCCGGAATCCGCCAGTTCATCGCCGGATCTGAAGACAATCCTGTCTCAACCGCATAAATATTTTTTGCATAAGCGTCAAAACATTGCTCAAGAGAATTGAATCCAGATTCGGAACCGAAAACCGAAAAATGCGGTGTCCAAATGTGCGCCGGAATAACCAAGCAATCGCTCGAAACATCCAGAACGATTTTTAAAAGTTCCTTGGCGTCAAGCCCCAAAATCGGCCGCCCGTCGGCTTTCAAATTGCCAATCCAGCCCAAATGCGCGTTGATCTTATCAACGATAGAAAACGAAGGCGCCAAAACCATCATATGCACCTTTTTGGTTTTATTGCGCTTGCTGTAAATGCAGCTGATTTCGCAAGTTAAAATATATCTCACGCTTGATTCGCCTTTTTGTTTCTTTGGCAAATACCAATCATCATCGGATTTAATTTGATCCGCTTTGCGCAATTTAAAAAATCCCGGCTCGGCCGGCTCAAGCTTGCTTTTTAATTCTTTGAGCCACCCCGGATGAGTGAAATCCCCCGTTCCTAAAAGTTGAATTCCCTTGATCCGCGCCCATTTGTCCAAATTTTCCAGATCCATTTCTTTGGAAGTGGCGCGGGAATATTTTGAATGGATGTGAAAATCGGCGAAAAAACGCATAAAAAAACAATGTCATCCCCGCGAAAGCGGGGATCCAGATTAATCCAAAACCTGGATCCCCGCCAGAGTTTACCCCGTATTTATTACGGGGCGGGAATGACAATTTAGAACTTTACATTTAATTTATTTCCTCGCGACCACCACCCAATTTTTCTTTCCGCTTTTGCGGGTCAAAAGGCCCGCGCTTTCAACTTTAAATCCCACTTCTTCAAAAAGCGATTTCAATTCCTTTCGGCTGAAATTATGGATAAATCTCACTCCCTCAACCCCGTCGCCCCAAGGCTCAAGAATGTCCCCCCATTCAAGTTTTGATTTGCCGATGATTTTGAGCCAAAAATATTTTATCGAAAGATTCCAATAATATCGGCGCGATTTCAAATGCCAGGCCGTTAAAACCATTACACCGTCTTTTTTAATCACCCTAAAAGCTTCGCGCAGGAATTCCCGGCGCAATTCATAGCTTGGCAGATGATGCAAAACGGAAATGCATAAAATCCCGTCAAAAAAGTTTTCGCCGAAGGGCAACTGCAAACCATTTGTCGCCACAAACTGCCCTTGCGGAAAATTATTCCTGGCCATGCCGATCAATTTTTCGGAACTATCCGCGCCAAAATACGAAATTTTTTTTGCGGGATCAAAACTCAAAATTTCAAAAAACCGCCCATTGCCGCATCCCAGATCCAAAACCCTGTCCCCATCCTTGAAATAATCAACCGCCCAAGTGAATTCATGGGCGATCTTGGGCCGGTTTTGGGCGAAATCATCAGACAGCGAATCGTAAATGCGCTGATTCAACTTTAATATTTTCAATGCTTCGTTGTAATCCATAAATATAATGCGAACAAATGCTAACTTTATGCCAACCTGCGGACTGCGAACGGGATTCCAGACATCCGATGTCGGGGAATTTTGACATCGGATGTCTGGAATAGTTAAAAAATATTTATGTTATTTCGCAGTTCGCCCTCCTTCGCATAAAGCTTCAAAAGGGCGGGCATATTTGGCATGAGATTCGCAGATTCATATCACGTATATTTTACCATAAAGCTCTTGTAAATAAAAAACGCCTTGCGAATTTGGTTTATTGCCCAAACCCGCAAAGCGTCAAAAAACTGCCTTTAATCGATAAAAATACAACTGTTGCTAAATAATTCTATTCCGAATCAATAATCTCAAATCTATGCGCTCCCAAGAGGAGTTGAGCCAACAGTCTTAATAAGCTCCGCCCAAAATAAAAACCTCGCTCGTTTAAGCGAGGTTCCGAAAAAAATAAGAGCTGGCGACTCATGTTTTAATTCAGTACAAAAGGAACATTATGCTTTCGCAGTATAACAATCACCTGATTAAGCAAAGTATCGGATTTCGTTCCGGACCGGCAATATCCATTTACCATCAAGGGTTCATACTCAACAGTTTTATAGCGGTCAGCCGAAATTAAAACGGTTTCCGATTTGTTGGAAAAGGCTACGCAACTTCTTTTTTGCCGATTATTCCAAACTCTCCCCCAAGTTGAAAATACATCTTGGCTGCCAAGAATAAATTTCCTTAATTCCTCAAATTCAGGCAATTTGCAAACATCGTTTATATCCCGCCCTTTGTCATTTTTCACGAAAAACTCCTTTTTAAATGAATCTTTTTGTTAAATAACTAAACTATTCATCATTAATAATATCGATTAATTGTGCGCCCACAGGGAGTCGAACCCTAATCTCAAGCTTCGGAGGCCTGCGCTCTATCCGTTGAGCTATGGGCGCTTAATCCCGCGATAATTCCCAAAATCATCCAAAACAAGAGCTGTCCCTGCTGAAGATCCCAAAGGAAATGATCGAACAAACCGATGAATAAAAAATTATAAGCTATAAAAAGAAAAGAGTAAAGATAAATCCTTTCCCCGCCGGCCAAGCTCTTGATTTTTTCCCAAGCCTTTTTAAAAATAAAAAATAAAAAGGTTAAAAACGAGGCCAAGCCCAAAATTCCGGTTTCGGCGGCAATCAGCAAATAAATATTATGAACGGGCTGAAAAACCCATGGCGCCAGCATTGTTAAATAATCTCGCGAAAGGATTGTGAAGTTGCTCTGACCGACTCCCAAAAAAAATCTGTTCTTAATCATATCTAAAGCAATTTCGCCGTAAGCAAGACGCAAAACAACCGGCTGGCTTTCGCCCAAATTTTGGGGGCTGAATCTGCTTAAAAAATAAGGACTGAATGAAATCAAAATCGCGGCAAAAATCAAAATTGCCAAGACACCCGCCCATAAAGCTCCGGCGCGATATTTTTTTTCCCTAAAGCAAAAACAAAGCCATAAAACCAAAAATATCAAAGTTAAAATTATAATCACCCTTGAAAAAGTCAAAGAAAGCCCAAGCGCCAAAAAAATAAAGACAACCGCCGCCAACGCTTTTTCCGTCTTTTTTGACTTCAGCCATCTTTCAATTAATAAAAACAACAAACCGAAAATCGCCGTTGAAATTATCGCCGCCAAAATATTGGGATGGGGAACCGTGCCGTAGGCTCGAATGATTCTTTCTCCGTTAACCGCGATTTTGGCCACTCCGGGCAAATTGGGACCAATCGGGCTCTCGGCCAAAAAATTCAGACCCAAACTTCCCTGCTTGAAAAATTGGCCAATCGCCGCGATTGATTGAAGCAAGGCTCCGCCGGCAAACGCAAACCAAAAAAAATCAATTCCGTAAATTTTCTCAAAATTGCGCTTGATATACAAAAAAAGCGCCGACATTTCCAAAATTTTAGCCAATCCAAAAAATCCGATTTGCAGATTTTGCGCCATAAAAAGAGAAAGAGCGCAAAAAAACGAAAATACAACGAGCGATTTTTCAATGCCGTCAAATTTAAAAGAAAAATTTTTGCGCGACCGCCACAGCCAAAGAGACAAAATAAAGATGACAAGAATATCCGTCGCGTAAATATGGATGGATTGCCATTCGCTGAATTTTTCGCCCAAGAAAAAGAAAATATGCCTTAGCTGCAAAGGCGCCAAGAAAATAAGAAGATAAAAAATAGACTTTTCGAGTTTAAGAAGCACTGAAAAATAATTTTCAATTTTCAATCAATATCAAATATTTAATATTGAAAATTAAATATTCATTGAAAATTGCTTTGCCCTTCCGTAGCCCTGAGTTTATCGAAGGACGAAGAAGGGGATTATTGATAATTGAAAATTTAAATCATCGCGATCTGATAAATTATTCCCAAAACAAACAAAATAATCGCCAAATACGCCAAAAATTTTCCTTTGGGCAAAGAAAATTCGGGCCGCCTGTCGCCAAGTTTTTTGGCTCTCAAATAAACTAAAATCGTAAAAATTCCGTCAATTCCGCCCAAAACCGCGCCCGTGAAAGCGATTAAAACGATAAAGTTTTTAAAGCCCAATAAATAGGCCGCGATGGGCAAACCCAAAGCCAAAATGAAAGAAGGAAAGCTTTTGACGCGGTAATCATACTGAAAAATTTTCTTCAAATTCATTCCGGCCGTCAAAAATGAAGTGAAGATCGCCAAAATTCCAAAAACCGCGCCCAAAATTATCGTCCCCTCGCCCAAAAAGGGAACCAATCCTTTTATGGCTTCGGGGGAGGTTTTGGAGCCGCTCACGCCCACAACCGCCAAAGCAAAAAGCAAATAAATTATCAAAGGAATCAGCGTTCCCAAAATAATGGCGGATTTGATTTTTTTCTCCCGCCCCTTCAAAATCTGGCGGATTTCCGGGATGGCTGTTGAACCGCCGAAAGAGAAAAAAATCACGCCGTAGGGCACAAAAAATTTAGCCCAATCAAAACCGGTTAAATTCGAGGGATTTAAAGAAACAATTCCCTTGGCCGACAAATAAATGGCCGCCAAAATAAGCAAACCGGTAAAAAAAAGTTCGTTTTTTGCCAATGCTCTCGGCCCCAAAAAAATCGCCCAGGCGGCAAACAAGAAAAATATGATTGACCATATAAATTCGGAACTTGGCAGCCAACTGGAAAAAATCAAATTCAAAAATTCTCCGCCCACGATGATATAGGCCAAAATGATTCCGTAATATTCAACCAAAAGAACGGCGGTCGCGACTTTTTTTGATTTGGAACCGAAATATTTGCCTATATAGCCGATCAAGCGATGATCTTGGCCGGTTCGCAAAACAGCTTCCGCGTAGGCCAAATGCATAAAAAGAGACAAAAAAGCGATCGCAACCAAATAAAAAACGCCAGTCGCGAAACCGGCTTGCGCGACCACAAAAGGAATGCCAAATATCCCCACCCCGATTATCGTTCCGGCAAGAGTTGCCGCGGCGCAAATAAATCGCATTTTTTCCAATCCCGACAAAGTCATACGATTTGAGAACTGTTTTCCATTAAGAAATAAACTTGGATAACCGCCGAAACGATAGCGGCGGCGGCGATTATTTTTCCTTCGCGCCTTAATCCCGGTTCGCTCAAAAAAGCCGCCGCGACGATAAATCCGGCAAAAACCGGATTGAGCAAAGCAATGAGTATGGCTGTCCAAAAAAGTTTTTTTCTTGAAGATATTTCAACGGTTCGCCCGAAAATCTTGGGCGTTTCTTCCTCTTTTATTTCCGGCTCGTCGGACAGCAAATCAGAACCGGAATTTTCCGGCTGTTTTTCTTCTTCCGGCCGAATTTCAAAATTCTCTTTTTCTTCCATTTTTTTATTCGTTTACTTTATAAACTTCGTCGTTTTCTTTTACTTTCCTTATCACTTTCATTCCGATTTCCCGCCCGGTTTGCGCTTCTTCAACCTCGGAATGATCAACCTGCATTGATTCGACTTCTTGTTCAAAATCGGTTGTCGGGCCGACAAAATGAATTCTTTCGCCCTTGTTCAGTTCTTCGGAAAGCAAAATAATACCCACGTTGATTTTTCCGTAAAAATGGGTGACTTTGCCTATTAATTTTTCTTCCGGCATTTTTCTCACCCCCTTCCGTTTCCCTACGAACTACGAAACTATACGAAAATACGAAAGAAACGCATTTATTCGTATTTTCGCAATAAATTCGTAATTTCGTAGGGAAATCTCATTCTCCCCCTCCTTTGCTGGGTTTGAAATCAACTTTGTAATCTTTTTCTTTCTTCACGATCTCAATCAACTTTTCAACCAAAATATGGGGATCGGAATCGTAAATTATTTTCCCCGGACCTCGATGGCCATCATCGACTATTTCTTTGATTTTATCCGCCATTCCGCCGGTGCCCGTTAGAACGCCGATCGGTTTTTGATCTTCAAAAGCGATCGTGAATTCATTGAGCGTTCCCAGCCTTCCGCAAACGATTATCACGGCATCCGAAGCGCGGGTTAAAAAAAGATTCCGGCCGGAATATTCAAAACCGGTATAAACTATAATATCATAATAATCAGTGGGCAAGTGATAAGTTTTAACATGGCTGACTTCCGAAACCGCCGGCGAAAAACCGATTGAAATTCCGCCCACTTCTTTGGCGCCGATCACCGCCCAATAAGGCACGCCCGTGGTGGCGCCGGTGAGCACCACGCCGTTATGAGCGACAATTTGGCGGCCGAGCTCCTTGGTTTTTTCCATCGCTCCCGCCTCGCAACAATCGGTGCGCGCCGCCCCGGAAACGCAGATTTTGAATTTTTGATAACTCTGGGATATTTTTTCCATATAATTATTTTAAAAAAAATTATAATTTCTCCTCTTGCCCCTCCTTCGCGGCCACGGCCTCTATGCCCAATTCATCGCGAATGAGGCCCGCCAAAGTCGCCGCGGGTTTTTCTTCGCCGTGCACGACAAAAACTTTTTTAACACGTCCTTTCTTTTTCTTATCGGCCGCGCAAACTGGTTTCTGAAAACCAGCTATCCATTCCATCAAAAATTTCTGATCGGCGTGGGAAGAATAGCCGGAAATTTTTCTCACTTCGGCTTTCGCTTCAACCGGCTGGTCAAAAATTTCAACGCTTTTGGCACCATCGCTGATTTTTCGGCCAATCGTTCCTTGCGCTTGATAAGCGACCAAAAGCAGAATGCTTTTTTCGTCGGGCAGATATCTTTGTTCGT
>LCEC01000030.1 GCA_000997475.1 Parcubacteria group bacterium GW2011_GWB1_42_6 | reverse complement strand
ACCAAAATCCGGCGCCGAATATTCCGCCGGCCAAAACGATCATCAGAATTAAAGAAGAAAAACGTTTGAAATAATTGTTCATGATCACAATACGAACAAATGCGAACTTTATGCCAACCCACTAACCGCGAACGGGAATCCAGACATTCAATGTCGAGATCCCGGACATTGAATGTCTGGATTCGTTAATTTATTGTTAGCATAAGATTCGCAGGTTCGCATTATATTTATCTGTATTTCCAAAAGTATTTTATGGCGCTTGAAATATGGATCCAAGTGTACTTGTTAAAAAGAAGGTCTGAAATTCCTCCTTTCTTTTTGCTAACCTGACCGTGGCAATGGTACATTTTCGCTTCCGGAAAATAAACCACCTGCCAATTTTTTTCGTGAAAACGCCGACACCAATCGGTATCTTCAAAAAACAAAAAGAATCTTTCATCCATAAGCCCCACTTCTTCCAAAGCTTTTCTCCTAATCATCATGGCCGCCCCCTGAAGCCAATCAACTTGCCGATTTTGCCGGTGGTCAAAATCATTCATTAAAAACCTGCCCAATTCTTTTTTGCCGCTTTTTGTTTTTCCCAGCCAAGTTCGCCGATAGATGATTGTTTCGGGACGGTAAAAACGGAAACAAGAATCTTGGGTTAAACCGTTAAGGCCGATGAGTCGCGGTCCGAGCATGCCGACTCGGAAATTTTGTTTCATAAAAGCGACCATTCGCGAAATACTTTCTTCCGTCAAAACCATGTCCGAATTAAGAGCCAAAATAAAGTCTCCTTTGCTGTTTTTTATTCCGTGATTCACCAGTTTCGCGTAACCGACATTTTTCCTGAAAGCAAAATATTTCACTTCCGGAAAATCAGACGCGATAAATTCTTCCGTCTCTTCTTGCGCTTCGCAATCTATGACAAAGACTTCGCGTTCCAAACCCCTAACCGCTTTTCTGACCGATTCCAAGCAAAGCTTAAGCATCGGAGATTTATAATGTGTGACGATAATCGAAATCATTTGAAAATATTTCGGCAATATTCTTGGATTTTAGAAAATTCATCTCCCACCGGCAAAAGAATATAAGCTCCGCTTTCCGTTTTTGAATCATAAAGAAAACCTTCGGGAGTCGTGTCAAAAACTTTATGCTTTATATCTCTGTTTTCAAATCCGCTGACCAAAGAAACGAGTTCGGCCACTTTCGAAATCGGCATATCGGTTCTCACGTTTTTTCCCAACGAATCAAGAATCTGAAAAATCTTTACCGGATTGGCCAAAACTCCCAAAGAAAATGCTTTTTCCTTTACCGCTACCAGCACCTGCTGCTGGCGTTTGGCCCTGTCAAAGTCACTGGTTGAAAATCGGGAACGAACGAAATAAAGAGTCGTCGTGCCGTTCAAATGGTTTTCTCCGGCCGGCAAGTCTATAATCATTTCTTTTGAAAATTGGGAATCTTCGCGAAATGGTCTTTCAAGAGTTATGTCTATTCCGCCCAAAATATCAACTATCTCTCTAAAGGCCTCGTGATCAATTGAAACGGCATAATCGATATAAAGACCGGTTATTTTTGAAATAGCCACTTTGCTGAAGAAAAGTCCGCCGGCCGATCCTTTTTTCTGATAGCCCAAAGCGTGGGCGAAATTGATTTTTTCTTTTTTTTCTTCGCCCGGCATCTTGATATAGAGATCCCGAGGTATTGAAATCATGGCCGCTTTCTTATTTTTCAGATCGATGCTCAAAAGAATCAACGAATCGGTTAAAAGTCCGCCGTTGGGATCGTCTTCGCCCCTAAGCCCGAGCAAAAGCACGTTCAAACGATTCGCGTCCGGCTGGGGAGTGGATTCGGAAAGCGGCAAAAGACCGCTGATATCTTCGCCGTTCGTCCAAACTTGGGAATAAGTGAAACCTGTTTTATAAACCAAAGCTCCCCCTGAAACCAAAAAAGCGGAAATCAGCAAAAACATCCACAGCTTGAAAAACACCCTCCTGGCCATTGAAGGTTTTTTGCTTGAGAATTCCGAAACTATATCTTCGTCGGAATAATCTTCTTTGTTTGTGTTTTCGTCAGACATTAACATCCTGCGGAATTACGAATCTTTACGGATGATACAAATACCCAAGCGGGAATCCAGAAAATTAAGATAAAATCTGGATTCCGGCTCTGCCTGCTGGCAGGCCGGAATGACAATAAGCGAGTTTCGTAATTTAAAGGAAATTAAATCTGTAATATCCGTACTAATCTGTAATTCCGTAGGGTTCTATGCAAACCATCTCTCAATCTCTTTCGCGGAAATTCTCTTTTTCGCCATTATGATTTTTCTTTTTTCCCAGGCTCTCGGCGCAAGCTGAAACAATTCCTTGATGGCTTTCCAGGTAAATCTTTCAAAAACCAAAACGTACGCCCAAGCGCCGATTTCTTTTGGCAAGAAAAAGAGAAGATGTTTCAAGAGCGGCCAAAACTGTTCATTTTTTATCTGCATCAAGCGCTGATTTTTGAAAGCGTGATATTTTCCGAATTTATTTATTTTCAATCTTTCCCTTATTATCGCGAAATAATTGACAGCGGCGCTGTCTCCGGCTGTTCTGGCGTGCCAGGCGACAGCTTTTGGCTCGTAAAACGATTTCCAACCGGCCAAACGCATCCGCCAGGCCAGATCAACATCTTCCTTGTACATAAAAAAATCTTCGTCGAAATATTCGCCAGAATTATCCAAATCTTTAATTTGGCCATAATTCTGAACGCCCGCCGAAGCTTTTTGAGAGCGAATGCGGACAGGCAATTTAATATCTTCCAACGCGCTCTTGCGGAAAACCGGCACGGCTCCATCAACTCCGAAAATTTCTTCCCTTTTCTCAAATTGTCCCCCGTCTTTTTGGCCTTGTCCGGCCGCGATGATCCTCCTGTTTTTCAAAATAATCAAACCCACGTTATCTATAAATTCCGTTTTTTGCAATTTTTCTCCATCAACTCTCAAGCGCAAAAGCTTTCCCTGGACAGAACCGATTTTTTCATCACCCCTAAAAACTTCGACGGTATTTTTTATGTAATCCCTATCAAGAATGATATCTTGATTTAACAAAATTACAATCTCTCCCTTGGCCATCTCTATTCCCCGATTATGACCGGCCGCGAAACCAAGATTTTCTTTGTTTTCCACAACGCGCCAGTCGGTTAAATCATTTTGCGATTCCAAAATTTCTTTCGCTTTTCGCGCCGTGCCGTCTTGCGAATCATTATCAATCACCAGCAATTCAAAATCTTGAAAACTTTGGGCCAATACCGATTCCAGGCACGGTTTTAAATAAAATTCGGGTTTAAAAAGAAGAAGATTGATTGAAACTTTTTTATCCACAAATTCAAAAATTTTTAATTTTTGAATTTTTAATTTTGTAAATAATTCTCTAATTTCTTAATGTTTAAAAATTAAAGAATTAAAAATTATTTAAAAATTACTTGTCCTCCCAAGCCCCGAGTTTATCGAAGGGCGCGGGGGGATAAAATTAAAAATTATAAAATTATCTATTTGTCTTTGTTAATTCCTTGGCTCCATACAATGTTCCCAGAACAGCCATAAACAATAAAAACGCCTTATCATTAAGGAGCACCACGTCAAATAAACTATAAACCAAAATCCAAATGAAGTAAAGCGCGAAAAATAAGCCAAAAAGCCTTAAATAATTCTCTTTTGAATGCTTAAAAACCAGCCAGGCATCATAAAGTATAAAGCCAAAAATAGCAAGTAAAATCAAGGCGCCAAAAATGCCGATTTCCGAAGCAAAATCCAAATAAAGGCTATGGGCGGAAGCTCCTTTTTTGGCGACACTGGCGTCTTCTCGCAAAACATCGACATAATTGCCCAAACCGACTCCCAGAATGGGGCGCCGGCCGATGGATTCAAAGGTCAAGCGCCAAATTTCCAAACGGCCTTTATTGGAAATTTCCCAAAAATCAGATATGGATTTGGCCCGTTCAAATAAAGCTATTTTGAAATTTCCGGCGCCTTCGCCGATTCCCTGCCAAGACTGGAATTTGTAAAGAAAAAAAGGATAGCCCGAATAAGCGATAAAAGCGAAAATAAAAATAAAAAAAGCGGCAAAAGATTTTTTGAGAAATTCTCTGTCAAATCCCCGCCAAAACAACAAAACAGCCAATATTATTACGGGTAAAACGCTCACCCAGACGCCGCGCGAACCGGAAAAAACGATGCTGAACAAACAAAAAACCGCCGCCGCCCAATAAATTATTTTGGCGCTTTTCCTTTTGCTCAAAAAAACAAGAACCAGATAAATCGGAACTAACAATACCGAAAACATCGCCAAAGAATGCGAATCGGGGAAAACGGAAAACAGACGCAAAGTCGGCGGATTTTGGGCATAGTAAGCAAACCAAGTATTGGAATAAGAAAGCAAGCTCGCGAGTTCCCCGCCGTAAAAAACCGGAATTGCTTTATTCACCCAAAAATTCCAAAAAACCGAAAGAGGAACGAAAAGCACGGAAATAAATTGAATGATTGAAACAAAAATAACCATCGATCCTCCCAGCGCCGCTGATTTCCAAATTTCAATCAATGATTTTTTGTCGGAAATCAACTTTAAGGCAACAATGAAAAGCAAAAAAATATTAATCAAAAACGCCAATTCTTTCAGGGCCATTGTTTTGCTTGAAGCGATAAAAACCGAAAGTATGGATAAGCCCGCGAATGATCCCAAAAGATAAAACCAAATTGTTCTTTTGGCGATAAAATTTTTAAAATCTTGAATAAATTCTTCCTTCCGCTTCCAAAAAATATTCAGAAACAAAACCAAAACGATTATCCGCCAATTGGCCATATGGTCAAAAGATTCCGAAACGGGCAAAGCAACATAAAGAGGAATAGAAGCAACAACCATTTTTAAAGCGTCCAGAGGCTCACTGAATAAAACAAAAAATACCAAAATTCCGGTGACAAACAAAACGGATTCCCTTGGCAACAGCCCCATAGCCGTCAAAAAAACAACCGCAATTTCCAAAGCGAAAACAAGAGAAAAAGGAGTGATATATTTTCTAATTATGTCGGTTTTCGTCATTGCGAGGAATGAGACCGCTTCGGTCGAAATAACGAAGCAATCTCGAGGAAAGATTAAACATATTTGTGATTATATCACGGGATTGCTTTGGATCCCGATTGCTATCGGGATCCTCGCAATGACACAGTTTTAGCAAGACCCTACGCTTTTATCATTGCTTCCAACACTATCTTCGCGCATTTTTCCCAAGAAAATTTCTTTTCCTGTTCGTAACCTTTCCGAATCAAATCTTCACGCAATATATTATCCTCGGCCATTCTTTTCATCGCCTGATAAATTTCTTCCTCGTCTGAATTATTTTTTACAAGCAACACGGCGTTCCCGGCCACCTCTTTGAGCGAAGTCAAATCGCTGGTGATCACGGGCGCTCCCAAACTCATCGCTTCAAGCGGCGGCAAACCGAAACCCTCGTAATCGGAAAGGTAAATAAAAAACGCGCAAGCGCCATACATTAATTTTAAATCGGAATCGCCCACAAAATCAACCCGCAAAATCGCTTTTCTTTTTAAATCTTCGTTGGCCGAATCAATCAAAGAATCAATGTTCTTTTTATCGGTATTGTCTTTGCCGCTGATCAAAAACTGCAAATCTTGCTTTTCCTCGGCCAAACGAGAAAAAGCGCCGATAACTTCGGGCAAATGCCGGCGGTCAAAAATCGACCCGGCAAAAAAAGCGAATTTATTTAAAATACCAAGTCGTTTTATTTGCGTTTCATTCGCGTTTGAATCGGCGTTTTTTAGCTCCTCATCCACCGCCAGCTCCGCCACCACGATTTTCTCATCCGGCACTTTGAAATATTTTTTAATTTCCCGTTTTGTATGTTCCGAACAAGCAAAAATCACACTCGCCTTTTGAGCCGATTTTTTGGAAACCCACTTGAGCAAAATTTTATCCGCCCAGCTTTGCCAATGGAACCATTCCGGATGGGCCTCATAAATTATATCGTGCAGCGTTAAAGCAATTTTTCCTTTATAGCATATCGGCGCCACGTATCCCGGGCAAAACAAAACATCAACTTTGTCTTTTTTGGCCGCCCGCGCCAAATCCCAATGAATAAATTTAGCCGTGCTTTTGACGCCGAGCAATTTGAATTCAAAATTTTGGGCCTTGGGCATATCCGCCGGAATTTCGTCTTTGAAATAGAGGACGAATCTAGCGGTAGTCGGCAGCCGGTAGTCGGCAGACCAGACCTTTACCAAATTAAAAAGCACCCGGCCGACTCCGGTTCTGTTTTTTTCCAAGCTGTGAGCGTCAATGCCTATAAGCATAAAACTCCTCCCCTTATATAAGGGGAGGTTGGGAGGGGTTATAACATTTAAAAATTAAATGAATTAACTCCCCCTAACCCCCTCTTATTCTAAGAGGGGGAAAATTCTTCTTCATTATAAAATTTTTTTCGCCATTTTTCCAGAGCATTCATTCGCATGCATAAAAAAGCACCTGCTCATGTTTGAGCAGGTGCGATTGATCTTCTTTTCAAATTTTTAGCGATAAGCGATAGGCCGTAAATTAAAAAATAAAACGAGAAGCCCCCAAAAAAGATATTTAATACAATTTGAGTTAACACGTCATCTTCATCAAAAGCCGAATCAACTCTTAATCTTCCGCGATTAAGCGATACCTTTTTGATATTATAGTCACTCGGAAAACGACTGGGAATAAATTTAACAGCATATTCGTAAACTCCAGCCGTCTTCGGATCAGGCCTCCATGCCTCAATAACAACTCCTGAACTCCAAATAGCATAGCCATTTTTGTCATTCACTGCATTACTGCCAACACCGTATGACATCAATCCGTCGTCTCCCCACTTACTCGTTTCAGAAAAGTCAACTTCAACCGTGAATGTTCCCGGATGAATTTGACTTTGGGGTTTGATCCTCCCTGTAAATTGAGGCATCGAAATTTCATAAGAAAGCGGAAGCCTCCAAAAATTCTGATTGCTTTTTATTGATAACACGGCGATAACTATTGCGCATATTACCAGAAAAAGACCCATGAAAATAGAAGCATACCGCCGAACAGCTTTTTTATTGACAAGATTACCAACCAAGTCATCGGCTTTTTTTAAATGCAGTTTCAGAGCTTTCATTTTCTGCTCCTTGATTTTTGAGTGTTTTTAAATTGAAAAGGGCTAAGGCGAATTCTATTAGCATATACTTTCCTTATCATTATGTCAATAATACCCTTCCAGCTTCCCTCTCTTCCTTTTCCAGAAATCAACCACGCCTTTCATCACGGGACGAGCCCAGGCGCGTTTATAGCCTGTCAGATATTTGATGATTTGTTTTAAAAAGATCCAAACGCTTAAAATCGCCACAATAATTTTGGGACCGAATTTCCAGCCAAAGATCAAACCATTGCGGGAATGGTAATAAATATAGGGATAGGAAAATTCGCCGGCGCTTTTGGATTGCTTGTGGTAAATTTTTGATTCCGGAACAATGGCACATTTGTAGCCGGCATTTTTGGCGCGCTGGCACCAGTCGGTGTCTTCATAATAAAGAAAATAATCTTCGCTTAAGGGCCCGATTTTTTCAACAACCTCGCGCTTAGTCATCAAAGCGCAGCCGGTGATGTAGGAGACGGGTCTGTCATTCCCGCGAAAGCGGGAATCCAGATCCGAATTTAATCCAGAATTAATCTGGATTCCCGCTTTCGCGGGAATGACATCCGAGTTTAGTTGTAGTATGTGCTCTCCCCTCGTTTTTGACCAGTTTATTTTTCCTCCGGCGAACTGGATCTTGGCAGGATCATCATAATAATAAATATATGGCCCGATAATTCCAATTTTATCATCAGACTGCGCGGCTTCAACCAATTTGTTCAAAAAATCCGGCTCGACTGTCGTGTCGTTGTTAAGCAAAAGGATATAATCAGCGCCGCAGCCTTGCGCCATTTTAATCCCTTGATTGTTCGCCCCCGCAAAACCAAGATTAAAATCATTATAAATTTGCCGGACTTTTAGATTCCGGGTCAAGCCCGGAATGACAGAATAGAGCGGCGGTTTTTCGGTTGATGCATTATCAATCAAAACAACTTCAAAATTATCGTAATCAACTTTTTCCAAAGACCCTAAACACTCCAACGTATCCGGCCAGCCATTGAAGTTTACGATGATGATAAAGACTTTGGGCATAATTATGATACGAACATACGAATCTTATGCTAACAATAAATTAATGAATCCAGACATTCAATGTCGAGATCCCGGACATTGAATGTCTGGATTCCCGTTCGCGGTTCGTAGGTTGGCATAAATTTCGTAGGTTCGTATCATGGTTTTATTTTATACAAATACGCATCCTCCACCCTATAGAGCAACTCAAACATCTTTGGATTATCCGCCAGCCATTTCCACTCGTATTCCGGATAACCGCCTTGGGGGTAAAAAATATAATATTCTTTTTGATAACGGCGCAAGTTGGCAAGCCAAGAATCAAAATCCGGCCGAACAAAAATATTCCCTTCTTCTTTTTTATAATCAAGATAATCGCATTTAAAACATTTGTTTACAGCAATATAATCCACCCGGCGGGCCAAATCCGGCCCAAATAGCGGATAATGGAAATGAAAGCCGCTGTAGCCGATTTTAGCGTCCTTGGGAGCGATTCCATCCAAATATCCCATAGTTTCAATCACCGGCCAAAAGCCCGTATAGACATTTTGCAGATTAAGATAAAAAACATCCCTTTTGCCGAATTCTTTTAAATCAGACCCGAAAGTGAAATTTGGTTGCGGATATTTGATAAAGAGCCAAACATTGAACCCCGAAATCAATAAAAGAACCAAAATCGCCCCCAAATTAAACCATTTTGATTTGAGCGCGCCCGAAACCAATAATACAACCGCCAAGCCCAAAAACAAAGCCGGCATAGAATAGCGGATATTTTGGTCAAAATGAATGAAGGTGTAAGGAGCTTTGACATAAAGATAAATATAGAACAAAAAGCTAAAAAACAAAAGCAGGCCCGATAAAAATATTAATAAAAAATTGTCATCCCCGCGCAGGCGGGGATCCAGATTTTTTTTGAGTCTGGATCCCCGCTTTCGCGGGAATGACAAAAAGGAAGTTGAAGATGATCGCCAAAAAACCAAAGGCAAAAAAACGATCGCCCAAAAAGTGGCAAACAAAACCAATCCGGTTTGGACAAAATAATGATCGAGCAATTTGATTCCCTGCCAAGTTTTTACATTATCCAAAATTGAGGTGGCAAATATGCCACTGGAAAAACTCGCCCCAAGTCCTTCAAAAATTTGCTTGTCAAAAAGGGAAACTTCGGTCGGAAAAATAGGATTTCCCGTTAATATCCAATTGCGGGCATACCAATAGCCGCCGATGAGAAAGGCGGAAAAAATAGCCGTCAAGAAATTTATTGTTTTTCCTCCCTTTAAAAAAGGGAGGTTAGGAGGGATTTTATAATGTAAGCTATTTTTAAAATCCTCCCCAACCCTCCTTTTGCAAAGGAGGGGAGAA
>LCEC01000029.1 GCA_000997475.1 Parcubacteria group bacterium GW2011_GWB1_42_6 | reverse complement strand
CATCGCGGTGATTAATGGACAGACTAAAGAAACTATTCTGGCTATTAGTACTTATATTCATTGCTGGGCCAATACTTCTCATACTACTTCCTGTTATAGGTATCATTCTACACAGAGATGCGCCAATTTGGTTTCGAGACTTCATTGGCTATTGTGTTATGAAAATAGACGAAGCAAATGGGAAATTTGTATATAAGAGACCACTATGAATGAAGTCGAATTAATATATGAGAATAGTCACCCAATCTGTTGGTTAACTTGGTGTCAACTAGAAAACGGATTAGTAGAACTATGTTCCGTAAGTCTAACAGAAAAACATGCATTATATGCCAAAGAAGCAATTCAGTATGAAATAGATAATCTAGACGATATTGGCATAAAAGATATTTCATTTCAAAATGGCGAGTATAAAATATCTACCTTCGACAAAATGATTTATGTTAAGGACTTTAACGACATTCGCTATGATTTCATCGAAGGTAAAATAAGAAATCTTACATCTAACGAAGATTTAATAATTGAAGAAAGTTTAAATGGTGCGTATGAAATCCTGAAGAAAATAAAATACAAGGGATAAGATTCAGAAAATACATGGGACGTTATTTTCTAAGCAGCAAACCCAAAAATAGTGTATGAATAAGGAATTCAAGGTTAAAACGAGGAATATATATAAAAAAGGAGTGGGGTTCAAGGTGAGCCGGAGCGGGATTGAACTTTTTACAGAGTGCCCTTGCTGTTTCTATTTAAATAACCGCCTGGGCATCCGCCGGCCCAGTGGTCCGCCCTTTAATATCAATAAAGCGGTGGACACTCTTTTAAAAAAGGAATTTGATATTCATCGGGCGCGGGAAACAAAACGGGGACATGACCCATTTTGGAAGATAGGTGATTATCATGCCAAAAACTGATCGAAAAAAATGACTATGGATAAATTTATAGAAAAAATTGAGAAAAAATTCAAAGTTCCGGACAGGGCGGCGGATAAAGTTCATATGAAAGCCGAAAAAGTTCATGGCGGTTATTTGATATATGAATCCAGGCTAAAATGGGATGACGAAAAAGAATGGATTAAAATTGAAGCGGCAAAAATCATTTTTAGAAAAAATCCGGAGAAATTTTTGATTTATTGGAAAAGGGCTTCCGGAAAATGGGAATTTTACGCGGGATGCAGGTCATTCGCTTCAGCTTTGAATATCATAGATAAAGATAGTCACGGCTGTTTTTGGGGATGAATCGCGCCAAAATAAAAAATTAATTCTTAGCTAATCCAATATGAAAAATATAAAGAAAAATTTAATTGATGAAACTGCTAACGAAATTACCGCCAAAGAACAAGAGATCCAGGAGTCAGATCGCGAGCTTGAAATTCTTAGCGTAAAGATTAAAGTTGAAAACAAGGCTTTGGGTATGCAAGATTTAAGAGAGGACTTGGAAGAAGATTTTAAATATTCCGTTCAGGCTTTGGAGAGTATGCTCGTGCAGGAACAACGGAGAAACATAGAACTCAAGAAAGACTTAGAGATATTGAAATATCGAAGGGAAGTAATTGAAAGCCAATTCTCAGACAATGAATTGGATCGTTAGTCTCTCAATAAAGTTGTCGGGAACCGTTTTGAAATAATTTCATAATAGATGCTTAGTGGAGAATTGTGATCTTGTTAACCTTGCCTGACGATAAGATTAGCATATGTTAATCTTATGAGGCGTTAGGGTTAACAAAGATTATTATGGAAAATAAGACCAAAAAACTGCATATATCTGTTGCTGAATTGGCAAAAATACTGGGTGTGAGCCGAATAACCGTATTTAAGCGTATAAAAAAGGGGCAAATTCCCGCTGAAAAGATTGGGCGCGCTTATGTTATCTCAATGGATAATGTCAATGAATTAACTCAAGAAGCTAAAAACGGGGCATTAACAGGCAGCCAGAAGGAGGTCATTAAAGAAGCGGTTGAGAAAGTGGTAAAGGAATATGGAGAAACATTGAGGTTATTGGGTAAGGAATAAATTATGCGTATTAATCGGCTCACAACCTTGGATGTTGAATATGTCGCGCATCGCCTTGCTCGAGAAACTGCGCTCGGCTAAATGGGAATATTGGGAATGTCCAAAATGCTATTGGCCTTAGAATAAATTAGAAAATAAAAGTTTCGGCGCAATGCCGGAGTTCTGTGGAAAATAAATATTTATGGATAGGATCCCCGTGTCATCTTCAAATATTCGCTCAATCGGTTATGACTCACAATCGGCTATTTTGGAAGTGGAATTTACTTCAGGCGATATATATCAATATTTTAATGTGTCGGAATATCTGTTT
Organism: Parcubacteria group bacterium GW2011_GWB1_42_6; assembly: GCA_000997475.1. Classification (GTDB taxonomy): domain Bacteria; phylum Patescibacteriota; class Minisyncoccia; order Portnoybacterales; family GWB1-42-6; genus GWB1-42-6. Next base: position 16,464 of record LCEC01000029.1, on the reverse strand, counting down.
CGGCAATTTTTTAATGCTTCGTCGCGCGGGCAATTTCTTAATGATAATATTCGTTATCATTACAGATATCAAAAAGTGAATTAATTTTATGTTTACGCCAAAAACAGAAAGAATTGAAAATATTGCCACAAATAAACGGGAAGTTATTAAACAACTCGAAGGTATTTTTAACGGTAAAACTCGCGTATATATTGATTACGCCAATGTTCGCCCTTGGAGCGAGAAACTCGGATGGCATATTAACCTAAAAAGACTAAAGCAATTTTTAGACTCTTTTAGCGCAATCGAAGCTGTAAATTTTTACAATGGTTATTTGGCTGGAAACGAAAGATCGGAGAAAGAGAAAACAGAAGCGGAAGATAATAAATATTTTCTTAGGACAAAACCTGTGAAAATTATGCAGCTTTCCATTAATATTTCAAGTATTTTGCCAGATTCAACAGTATTAGTTAGCCAATTTATTCGTCGGGCTCTTCTAAAAAAATATGAGATTACAACGATTGAATATTTGAATGAAAGATTTAAAGATATGAATAAAAGAGGGGAATATTTTATTGAGGATATGAAATGTAATTTTGATGTTGAGATTGGCGTAGATATGCTTCTGGATTGCGAGCGAAACAACGCGGAAATTTTTATTTTATGGAGCGGCGACAGTGATTTTGCCGATTCTGTTGAAAAATTAATAAGTGCGGGCAAGAAAGTCATTTTGTTCGCTACGGCTCGTAAGGTATCAAAAGAACTTTCTGCTTTAGCGGACAAGGGATTGATGATTTTTGATATTCAGAAAATACGCGATTTTATATGTTGGAAAAAAGAGCTGGAACGCAAAGGGGACCCCAATGAAGGGGCCCCCAAGCTCTAGAATCAGTGATCTTGCGATCAATTTAAATATAGCAAATAGCGCTAATAAAGTCAAATAATCCAAATTAACTTAAAAATAGTCTATGAACAAAGAATTTAAGGTTAAAACGAGGAATATATATAAAAAAGGGGCGGGGTTTAAGGTGAGCCGGAGCGGGATTGAACTTTTTACCGAATGCCCTTGCTGTTTCTATTTAAATAATCGTTTGGGCATCCGCCGGCCAAGCGGCCCGCCGTTTAATATCAATAAAGCGGTGGACACTCTTTTAAAAAAGGAATTTGATATTCATCGGGCGCAAGGAACGAGGCATCCTTTGATGGAAAAATACGGAGTTGACGCGATTCCTTTTTCGCACGAGATGATGGACGAATGGCGGGAAAATTTCAAGGGCGTGCAATATTTGCATGAGCCGACCGGTTTGACGATCACGGGAGCGGTGGATGATATTTGGATCAATCAAAACAAGGAGCTTATTGTGGTGGATTACAAAGCCACTTCAAAAAACGAAGAAGTGAATCTTAATGCCGATTGGCAGATGGGCTATAAGCGGCAAATGGAAATTTATCAATGGCTGCTTCGCCATCTCGGTTTTATAGTTTCCAAAACCGGCTATTTCGTTTATTGCAACGGCCGGGCCGATAAAGAAGCGTTTGACGGCAAGATTGAATTTGACATTGTTTTATTGCCCTACGAAGGCGACGATTCGTGGGTTGAGGGGGCAATTGTTAATCTTAAAGATTGCTTGGATAGCGAAGAAATTCCTCCCATGCGCGATGATTGCGAATTTTGCGGGTATGTGAAAGAGAGGATGAATTGTTTGAAATAGTTTTGATTTTTACTCTTGATATTTTTTGGCGCAGGGATTATTGTTGTTGTGAAAGAAAAAGTCTCGGCAATCTTTTTGAATCAAAAGGATCCGGGCAAAATGTAAAACGCTCTTGCGGCAATAGGAAAAAATACCGCTACGGTTAAGGCTCGAACGCGCATGATCTCCGTCCTGCGTAAGGCCCCGCCGTTTTGCCGCAAGAGCGTATTTTAATAAAATCCCCACAATAACAGGGGATTTTTGATTGTTTTGAGACAGATGCTCCAGCTATTGACAAAGAGGTTTAGAAGGTGTATACTTATGTATCAGGATAGAGAGGAAAGCAGCTTAAAAATACAATAAAACAGCCTTTTAAAGGCAAGGAGAAAGCAATGGCAAAGTCGACACTGACCAAGGGAAAATTGGTTGCTTTTATGAACGACCATCAAGCCGACGCCGGCACTGTTATGACAATACTGGGCGGAATGGTAGAAGAACACGCGGTCTCTGTCAATAATCAGCATAACAAATGGTTGTTGCTGAATACCACGGCGAAGCTCCTCCGGGAAGCTGAAAGGTTGTATCATCAGGCCCCGGGACAGGCCCGTTCCCACCGCGCCAGCAAGCTCATTGAACTGTGCGGCGGAGAGATCACCCTGAATGAGTATCATCATCTTGGTGTTATGATGGACGCCATAGAGATGTTTCGGCATGCCGAATCCAATCTGGATGCCCTGCGTCGTGGGGAACCAAATTATCCCGAGGAGCGTACCTACGAGGCATTCAATGGCTGGTTCTATCAGCTCATTCTGGCGCTTGTAAAAAGATTCCCGGATGAGATCCATGGAGGGACGGGAGTCATGAAGTTGATCGAGCAGAGTGTTTACTATCGGACAATCTGCCAGGAAAAGATCAACGCCCAGGCGGCTCCGGCGCAGCAGTAGCTTTTAAAATTTTGGAAGTTTTTTTAAAAAAACTTCCACGACACTCTCGTTAACAAGCGAGAGTGTTTTTATTTTGGATCAAGGAAATAACTCCCCCCAGCCCCCTCTTATTTAAGAGGGGGAGAAAAAAAGCCCTTTGCAGGGGGCTTTTTAAAATTCTTAATCGCTTATCAGCACCTCGTCTTTTTTTATAAACACGCTGATTTGGGCTTCTTGGCGGTTGAGGACTTTGTCGTAGGCTCGGGCTTTGAGAATCACCGGGCCTTTTTCAATATTTTTGGGGAGGACGACAAAAATTTCATAGGGCGCCGAAAGGGCCGAACCCGCGAATTCGTTGTTCACGAAGAAATCCACTTGTTTAACGCCCAAAGGAGCGGAGACATTAACCTTGAAGAAGAAAACTTTTTTATCAATCACTTGTCCGCTTATCGGATTTATAATTTGGATTTGCGGCAGATTCGATTCGTTGTGGACCGTGTCCGATTCGGTCGGCGGAGCTTGGTTTAAAGTTTCGTTTTGTTGGGAAACCCAATAAGCGACCGAGGCCTCCCAATTTTTATATTGGGAATCAGTTGACGGATTTTGGGGATATTCGCCGCGCGGATTATCTTTATCAACATAATAAAGAATGCAGTGGGCTTGCTTGTAGGCTTTTTCTTCAATAAGCTCGGGCGGCGTGAAATCCGTGGCGATGGCGCCGGTGATCTTGTCAATCTTATAGGTCTGCTCGCTCATATATGATCCGTTGAGCATCGCTTTTTGAACATTTGACGTTTGGGGCTTTGTGAAATTTTCCGGGTCTTTGGGGAAGCAAAAAGAATTTTCTTTTATTTCTTTTCCTTCGCCGCAGGAGGCGGCTTTCAGTTCGTAAGCCTTCTTGATGAAAGAATGCCAAATCGGTCCGGCGGCCGCGATTCCGGCGCCGGCGGCCGACATGGAAGTGTTATTGTTATTGCCAACCCAAATTCCGGCGGCGATTGAGGGCGTGTAGCCCACGGTCCATGCATCGCGGTATTTTTCGGTTGTTCCGGTTTTGGCGGCCACTTGGCGTTCGGGAAAATAGAGAGAAGAATTTGATCCGAAAACCGGAGAGCGCGCTTGGTTGTCGGAAAGGATATCGGAAATTTTTCTGGCGGTTTCGGCGTCAAGAACCTTTTCGGATTTATTGGAATATTCTTCAATGATTTTTCCTTTGTTATCCACCACTTTCAAAATCGCGGTTTTTTCGTTTTTGATTCCGTCATTGGCAAAAACTCCGTAAGCCGCCACCTCGTCCAATAATTTGACTTCGCCGCCGCCCAAAACCAAAGAAAGGCCGTAATAATTATTATTAAGTCCCGTGATGCCCATTTTTTTTGCAAATTTGATCGTGTCGGAAATCCCGGCCAGATACAAAGTTTTGACGGCCGGAATATTGAGAGATTGCGCCAGGGCTTCGCGCAAAGAAATCGGTCCGCGGAATTTTCCGTCGTAGTTATTGGGATTATAGCAATCAAGCCCGTATTGGTCTTTTTCTCCCAGCCCGTCAGCCGGGCAGTTGGGATTGAATTCGGTCCGCAAATCATAAACTATGGTTTCGGGGGTGTAGCCTTCTTGCATGGCCTTGGCGTAGGCGAAAGGCTTGAAAGACGATCCCGGCTGGCGATCTCGGACTGTCACATTAACGTTGCCGTCGTGTTCTGTGTCGAAATAGTCGCGCGAACCCACCATCACCAGGATCTGCCCGGTTTTTGGATCCACGGCGGTGAGGGCGGCGTTGTAGGCGCGGTATTTTTTCCAATTTGAAGCCGCTCCTTCGGCGACCAATGTTTGGGCCATTTCCTGAAGTTCCCAATCGAGGGTCGTGTAGACTTTAAGCCCCGCGGTTTGGACATAGTCTTTGCCGTATTTGTTTTCAAGATATTCTTTGATATACATCACGAAATGCGGCGCTTTAATGGTGCGCGCTTGTTCGCCGAAATTCAATTTTTCTTCTTTGGCGGCTTCGGCTTCTTTTTGGGAAATATAACCCAAGTGATTCATTCTGTTTAAAACATATTCCTGGCGGGCTTTGAGTTCTTCCGGATGCGATCCGTACGGGGAATAAAACGAGGGGGCTTGGGGCAGATGGTTTAAATAAAATCCCAGAATTTCTTCTTTGGAATATTTTGTTTCCAGGCCCACCGAAAGGATCGCTTCTTTGATTTTGCGCGTGAAAGTCCGCTCGTCCGAAAGCATTGATTTTTTAATGAATTGCTGGGTGATGGTCGATCCTCCCTGGGAAATTTCCCGACCGATCATATTGTAAACGGCGGCCCTGACAATGCCCTTGAGATCGATGCCGAAATGGTTATAGAAATTATTGTCCTCAACGGCGACAGTCGCGTCTTTGGCGTATTGGGAGATTTGGTCAAATGGCACGACCGTGCGCCTTTCTTCGCCGTGAATATCGTAGAGAACCACCTCGCCGGTTCTGTCCATGATTTTTGTCGATTCGGCGATATTTATTTTGTCTATTTTGGTGGGATCGGGCAGGTCTTTGGCGAAATAAGCGAAAACCAAAATCCCGCCAAGCAAAACAAAAACACCGAGCCAGACGGCGATTTTTATCATTTTTTTTATTTTCTTTTTCAGTATGGCGGTTTTGCCTTTCATTATCGGCTGAATTGAATTTTATTGGCGTTTTTAGCCGGTTCCGTTAAGAATCTTCGAGCTTATTCTGGCATAAAAAAATATTTTTATCAATATCGGGCGGGGGATAATCGTTTTTTGCCGGAATTAAAAACCGGCCCGATCTTTCGGATCGGGCCGGAGGTTTTTGATTGGTTAGGCGACTGTCTCATCCACTTCGTCTTCCGCTATTTCATCCTCGTCAAATTTAGGGGAAGAATCTTCCTCTTTCTCTTCTTCTTCCTCTTCCGTTGGATCGTTATTATTTAAATCGTCGATTATCATAATTTATTTGATTGCTTATTTTTATTTTTTCGACCTTTTGGCTTAAAAAAGACTGGCAATTCTTTATTCCAGATAATTTTATTTTGTTTTGAATCGGCTGTCAACTCCGCTTTTTGGGGATTGGGGCGGGGCAGAAATGGGCGCAGCAGATGGCGGCGGCCAAGGCGTCGGCCGCGTCATCGGGCTTGGGAATTTCTTTGAGGCCCAGGAACGCTTTCACCATTTGCTGGATTTGTTTTTTTTCCGCCCGGCCGTAGCCAGTCAAAGCTTGTTTTATCTGCAAAGGGGTGAACTCCATTATCTTTTTTTTGTTTTTGGCTGCCGCCAGCAAGATGACTCCCCGGGCCTGGCTCACGCCGACTATTGTTTTTTGATTTTTAAAAAAGAAGATTTTTTCAATCGCCACCAAATCGGTTTTTTGTTTTTTTATCAGTTTATCCAGTTCGTTATAAAGCCGGAGCAGACGTTCTTCGTCGCTCAAATCCGGTTTGGTTTCAATGCAGCCGTAGCCTTCAAGGCTTATTTTTTTGTTTTCGTATCTGATAAGCCCGATGCCGATGCGGGCCGTGCCGGGATCGATGCCGAGAATGAGCATGGGTTTTAATTCCCAAATTACAAATTACAATTTCCAATGAAATTTCAAATATCTAATTTTTAAACAAACTTAGTTAGCGGATATATATTTATTCCTCCTTTTCTAAAGGAGGCGTCCCGCAGCAGCGGGACGGAGGATTTTATAAATAAGAACTTCTAATCCTTAATTGGAAATTAGAAATTGTAATTTAGAAATTATTTTAAATTCGTATATACTTCATTCACATCATCGTGTTCGTCCAGCTCTTCAAGAAGCTTTTCCAATTTGGCGGCCGAAGATTTGTCCGGCGCGGAGATTTCGTTTTTGGGAATCCAGTCCAAAGAAGCTTCGGCGATGGAAATATTGTTTAACTCCAGCTGTTTTTTTACTTTTTCCAAATCTTCGGGTTTGGCGGCGATTTCGATGGTATTTTCATCCAACCACTTTAAATCTTGGGCCCCGGCATCGATGGCGGCCAATTCAGTTTCGTCTTTACCCGATCCGTGCGCGTTGGCAATAATTGTTCCTCTTCGCTCAAAGAGCCATAAAACCGAGCCTGATTGAGCGAGCTTTCCATCGCGTTGGGAAAGCAGGAATTTTAATTCCGAAATAGTTCTGTTTTTATTATCGGTTGCGCCCTCGATGATTAAAGCGGTTCCGCCGGGGCCGTAGGCTTCCATCAAAAATTCTTCGATTTTCACTCCTTCTATTTCTCCCGTGCCGCGTTTGATGGCCCGCTCTATATTATCTTGGGGCATATTTAAAGATCTGGCCTTGTCGGCAGCCATTCTCAAAGACGAATTGGTTTGGGGATCTCCTCCTTTGGCTTTGGCGGCAATCGTAATTATGCGGGCAAGCTTTGAAAATATTTTGCCTTTTTTGACATCGGAGATTCCTTTTTTATGTTTGATTTGGGACCACTTGGAATGACCGGACATAAATAGTGTAAAATTTAAAAATCAAAATTTAAAATGACAATGCAAAATCCAAAATTTAATTCTCTTCTGTCATTCCCGCGAAGGCGGGAATCCAGACCCAGATTTAATTCTGAATTAATCTGGATCCCCGATCAGGTCGGGGATGACATCCGAGTTTGCTTATTTTTATATTTTAAACCGTCATTTTACATTTTGATATTTGCATTTTAAATTATGATATTCTCAACCTCTTGCTGTGTCAATCGTTATGGGGCGGGGAGCTTTGTTTCCTGAACCAAACAAATCCCAAACCGAAGATTCCGCCCAGAGCGGCCAGGCCCAATATCAGCCACCAATCGTTTAATTTTTTCTGTTTGGGGTCAAAGGCGACAGACTCCGCGGCCAGGTAATCAGACGGGTTGCTCGATATGTTTTCAGCAAGCTCGCTTTTGATTTCCATTTCCGCGGCCAGATCAACAGTTTCTTTAGCCGGAGAAATTTTTTGCGGAGGCGCCGCTTCTTGAATCAGAGTTTGCGCTTTGGGCGCCGGAGCAATGGATGGGGAAGGAGAAGAAACTTTTTCGTTTAAAACCGCGATTGATTTTTTATTCGCTTTTCCCGGAGTCGGCTGATTGGTCCAGAGCCATTGCGCGCCAAACCGGCCGCAGGATGAATTTTTAATCGCTTTGGGATAGGAAATCGAATGGATCACTTGCCCGTCGGGCCAGATCAAACGGACTTGGTCCGCGTCGTTGTTAAAAACGCTTTTTTCAAAAATTATCACCAAAAAATCTCCCTGATTTATTTTGGTGTTTTGCGGTATTTCTTGCGGTTGGTTGGAATTTTCAGCGTCGTCTATTTTCCAGCCCGTTAAATCAACAACTCTTTCTCCTTGATTAAAAATCTCAATCCATTCTTTTTCTTCCGCGCCCGGATACGGATAAAATTCGTTCAGATAAACATCCTGGGAATAATCATAGATCGGGGCGGGAGAATAATTTTCTTGATCGCCGGATGAAGCCGGCGCGGAAGGCGAAGGGGTTGTCCAAGATTCCGGGGTTGGCGACGGAGAAGGATTTGGCGTTGAAGTAAAAGATGGAACAGGTGTTGGGGAAAAAGGGATTTGATTTAGGGCGCTGTTTAGAAGGCGCGGCGTGCCGCCGGAGATTTGGCTATTTTGCCAAATACCGCCAGATTTTCTTTCCATAGTTAACTTTTGGGCGTTATCGCCGGCTGGCCAGCCGGCTTGAGCATTGATTTCATCAATTAAATTATCTTGGCTATTAAATAGTTTTAAATATTCCCCGTTATTATTCAAACTGCCAATATAGATTTGGTCGGCAACAACACTTGGCACCGAATTGTCATCCGTTCTTTCCAATAGAAAAAAAGAACGAGCCGCTATTTGGCCCGAAAGATCAATCTGTTTATCAGCCCAGATGATTTTCCATCCGGACAAATCAATTGACTCGTCAGTGTTATTATATAATTCCAGCCATTCGTCGTTGGCGCTGGTTTCCGTTCCCATCCAGGCGATTTCATTAATGATGATTAAAGGGGAGGCGAGAGAGATTTGGGGAAAAAGAAAAAATATAAAGACGGAGCCGATTAATAGAAAAAAATTGCAATTTTTTATAGTTTCATTTACTAATTTGACATAATATCTTATAAATGTTAGCATATAAATAATATTTGCCAGTCTTGTTGTTTGAACATTAAAATTCAATCAGGGAGATAGGAAATGAAAAGTGGATTGTTGCCTTTAGGTATAGGATTATTAGGTGGAATTGTGAGTGCAATATCAGATAATCTGTATTGGCTCACGGAATAATTCTTGCGATTATTGGAGGTGCGGTAGCATTAGCAATTTTCGCAGCAAAGTTACGTTAATACTTTAATAGCACATTGAGAGACCGAAAGGGAAAACCCGAGTAGGTCTTTTTTTATTTGGGATTTTATTCCCCCCTCTTAGAATAAGAGGGGGTTGGGGGAGTTATTTCCTTAATGCAATAATATAATGTCTTATTTTTTCAACAACCGCTTCTTTTTGTTTTAAAACTTCATTATTCCAAAAACGAATAATTTGAATATTTTGTTTTGATAGAAATTCCGTTCTTTTTCTATCTCTCAATTCATTTTTCTTCTCGGCGTGTTGCCCGCCATCTATTTCTATGCCCAGACGAATTTTTGGACAATAAAAATCAATGATATGCGGTCCGATTGAGTATTGCCTGAAAAATTTTAGTCCTTCCAGTGATTGTCGCCGCAGATGGGACCAGATCGCTTTTTCCGCGTTGGTTTGATTGCGGCGTAATTGGCGGCGGCGAAGCCTGGTTTGTGAATTATTATAGAGAAAATTCACATTTATTTTTTATGGAATTAACTCCTCCTAGCCTCCTCTTACTTTAAGAGGAGGAATAGTATGGATAAAATTATTTGTATAACCCCTCCCAACCTCCCCTTATGCTAAGGGGAGGGAAAATTTATATCAATTTCTCCTGCGCGTTGTCGATTATTAAGTCAGGATATTGGAGTCGGATTAGATATTTACTGATTCTGTCCTACAGACTCATTTTTTATATTGTTCTTTGAAGAGGCTGTTCTGTATGTAAAATATAAAAAAATGATCAAGAAGAAACAATAAACTACAGAACTTGCTTGGCCGTATGCCATCATAAAATTAGAATTAATAGGTATTTTGAGATGAAATAAATCTTTGAGAAAAAAAGAGGAATTACGGCAGACCATATCGCCGCAATCCCTAAAAACATTAAAAAGCAGCGCGTTGATCTGGATTATAAATAGGGTGAATAATCCTATCAAGCTGATTACTATCCGATCTTTGTGTAATATTTGCAAAATAATTGAAGTCACAAAAGAAATAATGAAAACCAAACTAAAATAAATTAGGCTGATAATTATAACCCATAACGCAGTCCATCCTGCAGATGTGGCGACAAACAGGAAAGAGCTTGCTATCGAATAGATTGCAAATAAAAACAAAAAAATCCAGATATTTAATTTTTTATTCATAATTTAAATAATTAATAAATTACTGTTAGACTCTATAATAGTTTCTCCTGCGCGTTGTCGATATATTTTAATCCGAGGTGCTCATAAGCCAAGCGCGTGGCGACTCTGCCCCGCGGGGTGCGGGAGATAAAACCAAGCTGCATCAAATAGGGCTCATAAACATCTTCCACCGTGTCTTGTTCTTCGCTGATGGCGGCGGCAAGAGTTTGCACGCCAACGGGGCCGCCATCGAATTTTTCAATGATGGCGCGAAGGATTTGGCGGTCAGCCGGTTCCAAACCCAATTGATCAATCTCAAGCATCTTTAAAGCTTCCCCGGCCAGCTGTGAAGTGGCCAAGCCGTTTGATTTGACTTGAGCGAAATCGCGAACTCTTTTTAAAAGCCGATTGGCAACGCGCGGAGTTGATCGGGAAGACCTGGCAATTGTTTCAATGGCTTCCGGTTCCGCTTGCACATCTAAAATTTTTGCCGAGCGCGAAATTATATTTTCTATATCTTTTTGTTCATAAAAATCCAGCCTGAAAATCGCGCCGAATCTTGAGCGCAGGGGGGAGGACAAAAGCCCCGGCCGGGTGGTGGCGGCAATCAAAGTGAAACGCGGAAGATCGAGTTGCAGGGTTCTGGCCGAAGGCCCTTTGCCAATAATGATATCCAGTTTGAAATCTTCCATCGCCGGATACAAAACTTCCTCAATCAATTTGTTCAAGCGGTGAGCCTCGTCAATAAACAGAACATCGCCGTCCGAAAGGTTGGTTAGAATCGATCCCAAATCGCCGACTCTTTCAATGGCTGGGCCCGAAGTCATCTTGATTCCCACGCCCATTTCTTTGGCGATGATGTGCGAGAGAGTGGTTTTGCCAAGTCCCGCCGGACCGCAAAGCAGCACATGCTCTATGGGTTCTTTTCGGTGCTTGGCCGCCTGAATCAAAATTTTCAAGTTTTCCTTGATCTTTGGCTGGCCTTGATATTCGTCAAAACTTTGAGGCCTTAAGGTTTGCTCAAAATTCTGGTCTTCTTCGATTTTTATGGGGTTGGTCAGATTCATAGTATCACCCTACTAAATTACGGATTGGTACGAATATTATGGATAAATATTAAATTATATATCATCTCGACTCTCTAACTGTCATTCCCGCCCTTCGGCAAGCTCAGGATAAACTCCATGTGGGAATCCATGTTAAAAATTAATCTGGATCCCCGATCAAGTCGGGGATGACAAAAAGAAAGGAATGACAGAAAAATATAATTTGTATCTGTATAATTCGTATAGATTCGTAATTTGGTAGGGTTCCGGGGCTTGACCCCCACACCTAATCAGGATATTGAATTTATTTTGAGGCAATAGATAGGTTAATTCTGAATAGATTATTTAAACTTAAAACGATTCTTTGGATGAAAATCAATCCTGATTAGGTGTGGGGGCTTGACATTAAATTTTTGCTATGATACAATGCCACATTCTCCAATGGAGAATCAAAAAACAAAAAGTACGTGGGACCTCCTTTGATATGTAGGCAATAAAGACTCTTTTACACTATTTTTGAGTCTTGGCGGGGTTTTGCTTAGTTCTCGGATGATTTGGCTTCGGCTGGATTTCTCCTCGGCAAAATCTTTACCTTCCCCCCTAGCGGGAAGAGATTGCCTACATATTAGGGGAGGTTTTTTTGTTTCCCTGCGAAACTACGAAAATTCTACGAAAGTACGAAAGGAATGCATTTATTCGTATTTTCGTAATAAATTCGTAATTTCGTAGGGAAAGTCATTTTCCAACCACACTTTCTAATTCATCTAAAGATGTTTCTCCATTGAGAACTTTTATCATTCCGTCTTGATACATTGAAACGAAACCTTCTTTCTTGAGCAAATCGAGAATTTGGGCGTGGGTGGGTTGCTGGCTCGTGAGCCGCTCAAGGGAATCTTTCACTTGAATAATTTCATAAACGCCGATTCTGCCTTTAAATCCTGTGTGGTTGCAATGCGGGCAGCCGTTTTGGGCGGGTCTGAAAAGATCCGTTTTTTGTTCGTCAAGATCGGGTTTAATTTCTTCGGGCAAAGAGGCGAGCGCTTCTTTGATTTTTTTTAATTCTTCTTTTGACGGCGAATATTTTTCTTTGCATTCGGGGCAAAGTTTTCTCACGAGCCTTTGAGCAATCACATCGATTAATCCCGAAGCCAAGGAAACAGGATTGGCTCCCAGATCAAGCATTCGGGGAATGGCGCCGGCCGCGTCATTGGTGTGCAAAGTTGAAAAAACCAAGTGTCCCGTGAGCGCGGCTTGCAAAGAGATTTCGGCGGTTTCCTTGTCTCTGATTTCTCCCACAAGCATCACATCGGGATCTTGGCGCAAAGCCGAACGCAGGCCTTGGGCAAAAGTATAGCCTCGTTCCGGCTCAACTTGCGTTTGAGTGACGTGTTCCAGATGATATTCTATGGGATCTTCCAGAGTGATGACCTTCACTTTGGGATTGGCTATTTCTTTCAAAAAAGAATAGAGAGTGGTTGTCTTCCCCGAGCCGGTGGGGCCGGTGGTGATAATCATGCCGTTTGGCCGGCGGATTTCTTTTTTCATAAGTTCGAGAATGTCCGGCCGAAGCCCAAGTCCGGACAATTTCATTTCAATGCTTGCCGGATTTAAAATTCTCATCACCACATTTTCGCCTTGGGGAGCCGGGATGATAGAAACGCGGGATTCAACATCAAATCCGTTGAGCTTGATCGTGAATCTTCCGTCTTGGGGCTTGTCTTTGACGTTGATAATGACATCAGAAATGAGTTTTATCCGCGAAAGGACAAAATGATGGATTTTGGGCTCCAGCGAAGCCGCGTCATAAAGAATTCCGTCAACGCGATATCTCAACAAACTTCCTTTTTCCATGCTTTCCAAATGGATATCCGAAGCGTTGTTCTTTAAAGCGCCCGCGATGATTATCTCCAGAATCAAAAAAGCGTTTCCTCGGGCGAATTCGTCAATCAAATTTTGAAGATCTTTGAAATTATTTATTTTGTCCTGGAATTCTTTGAGCGATTTTTCGTCAATTTCGATTTGTCCGGTGATTTCTTTTTCTTCAATCAAATTTTTATAAAAAGAAAAAGCCTTGTTAAGGCCGCGGCTTGAGGTTATGAAAAGAGAGGTTTTGAATCCCTTTGTTTTGAAATTTTCGATTGTATTTTGAGCGGTTTCGTTTTTGGGGTCAATCAGCGCGATTTTGATTTCACGGCCTTCTTTTTTTATGGCGACGATTTTTCCGATTTTGGCCGTTTTTTCGTCAATCAGCGCCAGGGCTTCCGATTGGATGGGAAGAATCATCAGATCAATAAAAGGAAGCCCGAGGCTCTGGGCTGTTTTTTTCGCTTGTTTTTCTTCCTCGCCCTGATGGATATTTTTTAATTTTTCGGCAAGTTTGTCTTCACTATTTTGTTTGGGCATAGCCGGGTCAGTTAGTTAGTTTATTAGTTGGTTAGTTGATTGGTTTTGAACTGACCAACTAAGAGCCCCGCCTCTGCGGGGCGAAACTAACCAACTAGAAACTGATTCTTCTTTTCCCAGTCTAATTCATCCCATTGAATTTAGCAAGACGGAAATTTGTTCTTTGGCCATATCGGGATCGGTTTTGTTGAGAGAAATCACCAGCTTGTCGTTTTTGAGCGTGCCGCCAAGCTCAAGGTTTATTCTTTGCAGAATTTCAGGCTGCCGGGCTTGCGCCAGAACCCAAATGAAACCGTTTTCATCCATCCAAAGAATAAAACTTGAATGGGCTTGCGGAAAAAATTCGCTCATTTCTTCAAGGATAAAAGGCAAATCTTGCTGCGAAGTTTGGGTTTGCGAAAAATCTTCCTGATTGGCTTTGAGCCAGATGGTTTTTTTCTCCGGTTCAAATTCCATTTTGCTCAAAAGCCTACCCCAAAGGCGGATGCGGTTGAGCGGGCGGGTTTTATACAAATTTTTATTTATTTTTTCCTGGTCGGCTCCTTTGGTGATAAGGATTGAAGCCAGATTGAAAACTTGGGGAGATGTTTTTGAATTTTGGAAGCTGCGGGTTTTGGCGATAAGCCCCGCCAAAAGGCAAGTGGCGGCGGATTCATCAATCAAATTGGGATCGATCGCTTGGATCAAATCAAAAACAATCTGTGAACAGGCGGCGGCGGTTGGCTCCACCAGATTCACTTCGCCAAAATATTCGTTTCCCGATTTGCAGTCGATATTAAGCACTGAATGGCTGAAGAAAAGCTCGGCGTTGGTTTCAAAAATTCTTCCCAGCGATTCCAAATCCGGCGAGTCGATCGCGATAATCAATCCGTAGCGATATGGTCCCGGTTCGAGTTTGATGCTTTTTTCTTCAATTTTGTCGCGCGAAGAAAGGAATATCCGCAGATTATTGTTTTCGTTCTCGTATCTTAGTTTTAATATCTTGCCTTTGGATGTGTCGATGGAAATTATAAAATCGCGCAAAGGGAAAATGTCTTCTTTAATTTCGTTGGCGCCGGGCAAAAATAAAAGCCGCTCGGGAGTTTTTTCTTGGCAGACGATTTCGCTCTTTTTTCCCATTTTTTTCAGAGCCGAGTGCATTGCCAAAGCCGAACCGACCGAGTCGCCATTAATTCCTTGAGGCAGGACGATTAAAATATTCTCGTTTTTTTGGATGAGGTCGATTGATTGTTGGAGGGGAGAAAGCATAGAGATAAAAATTTTCAATTACCAATTAAGGAATTTATTTATATCATAACTCCTCCCAACCTCCTCTTATCTTAAGAGGAGGAGCGCTTCGCGGAGTTTTCCTTATCTTGTAAGCGAAAGAGGAGGGTAAATTATATAAATGGTTCCATCCGTGTTTCTCCCCTTAGCATAAGGGGAGGTTAGGAGGGGTTATTTCAATAAAAAAATAAATGCGAATTTTACAGATTCAAGATTACGTAAATTTAACTTAGCAAGGATAAAAGGTCAACATCTTGACAAAAGCTGTGGATTTGATATAATATAAGATCATGAAATAGGCTGAAAACAGGAACAAAAGAAAGAACTTTGAAAATAAAATAGTTGTCAAAAAACTTTTTTTGAGGAGAGAAAGATGAGAAGAAAAAATTTTTGGAATTGCTCGACTTTCTGGACGTGCGCCGTAGTTATTATTGCAACCGCTATCGTTTTCTTTTTTTTCGGCGGCTGCGCCATGAGGCCGAGGTTGGCTCCAAAAACTACGGTTCATCTTCCCGAAGCCAAACTGGAAGTTTTCGGTCTCGCGCGAGATTCGTTTTCTTCTTGGCCGGGAATCGTTCCGGTGGTGGTGGAAAATTCGGATATTAAGGCTGCTAAAGTCTTGGTATTTTCGGGGAGCGATCGCATTGAGATCATTCCCGACGCGGCTGGCGGATCTTGGGTTTTTAACAAGCCGCCCAAAGCGTGGTTTCGGCTGGATCCGCGCCATGGGGGCAATTGGTATACGTACGGCGTGATTTATCTGCCGGCCAATACCACTTGGACATTTATGATAATTCGCGAGGGTCCTTTTGGGGATTCTCTGGAATTGGATTATCAAATTTATGTCCGGAGCTCGAACACTCCGTTTGATATCAATTATTATAGGCGCGCGCCATATTCGGGCGGCGTTTATAAAACGGGAGGTTTTGTTTCTCTTCCGATGTCTTACAATAACTATCGTTCTCTGCAGGTTTCACTTGAAATTGATCCTGTCAGAGAAGTTGGACGAGGAATTCAGTGGCTGAAAGGAGGAGCAAGATGAAAAAAATATTTTTTCTTTTTCTCGCGCTTCTGCTTTCTTCCTGCGCGCCGCGGCTGACAACGACGATTTCGTCTCCTTCGGGACCGAAAGTCGTATTTGTTCAGCCGGCCAAACCTTTCGTTCTGGGCGAACTGACGGAAAAAGAAGTTGAAAGTGCGGCATTCGGACGCTGTGTGAGCGCCAATCGCGGGAATATCCGTTTCTATTCCGAGGGATGTTTTCGCGCCTGGATTTGGTTAGAAGAAAAAGGGGATCGAGAGCCAGACTTTTCTTTGATTCCCGGCCAAATTATGGATGTTATCGCTCCGGTCGGTGTGTTAAAAATATACGCCGAAGCCGAGCGTCAGGATCTCTACGGATGGCACGATTTGGGCGCTATCACAAGAGAGATCCGAGTCTCTCCTTATGTTTGGCGGGGAGGCGAAGGATGGAGAGTTGACTTTTATCCCGGAGAATTTCCCGGGATGAGATAGCAGTACCTTTTATATAAACAAGCCGAAAGAGCAAACACTCTTTCGGCTTTTTTTTATTGGCGGGGGAAGGTATAATATATTTAGATTTTTTCCCTCCTTTGCAAAAGGAGGGTTAGGGAGGATTTTACAGATAGTTTCATCAATATTGTTCCTCCTCTTATATAAGAGGAGGCTAGGAGGAGT
>LCEC01000028.1 GCA_000997475.1 Parcubacteria group bacterium GW2011_GWB1_42_6 | reverse complement strand
CCCCGCCCAAATATATTTTGCCAAATAATTTTAAAATAATTAATTTAAAAATTCTCCTAATTCACCCAATATTACTGTCTTGACAGGGGGTACACCTTAATTTACACAAACAGAATCCCCGCCATTGTATTTTTTTACCTTTCCATATTGCACCAAATAAGAGATATTTGATTCACTAATATCTCTTTTCAAAAAATCACTCGCCCAACGACTAGCTTCTTTAATTGTAATAAGTTGTGAATTTTCTTGCATAATAAATTCATTCTTTATTCCCCAATCTAACAATATAAGTGGAAAGGATGACCACAAAAAGCGTTATTAGGATCGCGTAGAGGAATTTCAAAAGAATGCTGTTTTGGCCCAGGGGGAATAAAAATTCAATTAGGCTTTTAATGGCTTCGTTCCAGGCGAGGCCAGCGACGACTCCAAGGCCGGCTAAAATATAGCCCGTGGTTTTTTCACGAAGTTCTTTTTTGAGCGCTTGGGATTCTTGTTTGAGGTAATCTTGCATATTTTCCTCACCAATTACGAATTTGGAGCTAATTACGAATATAATTAGATTTATTCGTAATTAGAGCAAAATTTATTCGTAATTAGTGTGGGGAATAAATTTCCTTAACTTATAAATCTTATTTTGGAAACCAAGGGATTGGCTCGTTTTTTGTTTATGCAATCAACCAGAATTGTTTGCTTGAATTGAAATTCATTCGCCCAAACGCTATTGAGGCAAACCACGGTTAAAAATCCATCTTTCAACCTCACCGGCTTGGATTTGTTTTTAAATCCATCGCCGATTGATTTTTCTATGTGCGCGTCCCAATCTTTTTGGATCTTTTTAAATTCTATCGCCTTTTCCAGCTTAAATTCTTTGATTTTTAAGGAAAGCACCCGGTTTATGGAAATCAGCATATCTATTATTCCCTCTCTTAATTTAAGAGAGGGTTAGGGTGAGTTATAATTTGATTCATAACTTCTCCCAACCTCCTCTTATCTTAAGAGGAGGAGGAAATTGCGGTATTTTTAAGCGAGTTTAATAGGCATAACAACATAAGTGTAATCATTGCTTTCGGAGGGCCGCATAACCGAAGCAGTGGATTCGGAACTGAAACCGAAAAAAATCATTTTTGAATCAATATTATTCAATCCATCCAAAACATACCGGTAATTAAAACAAACTTCCATATCCTTTCCTTTCACTTGCGATTCCACAACTGATTTATTTTCGCCCAATTCCGAATCTTGGGAAAAAATCTCCAATCTGTCGGGTAGAACGGAAAATTTGACATTATTTATCTTACTGCTGAAAATTCCCGCGATTCTAACCGTGTTTAAAAGATCTTCTTTACTCACAAGAGCTGAAGTCTTAAATTCTTTAGGGATAATTTGTTGATAATCAGGATAAACTCCGTCTATCACCCTTGAAATCAACTGCGCGTCGCCAAAATCAAAAAGCACTTGGTTGTTGCCGGTTATGAATTTAACTGAACTGTTTTTTTCGCTGATAATTCTGATTATTTCCTGCGCCGTCCTTTGGGGAATAATAACGGAAAACTGCTCTTGGTTTTTATTATTGATATCGGAAATATTTTTCTCGGCCAACCTAAAGCTGTCTGTGGCCACTAATTTTAAATTATTTCTATCAAGACTGAATAAAATTCCCGCGATTTCCGGCCGAGATTCGGAAACCGCGGCCGAACCCGCCACTTGGCTTAAAGCGTTTTTTAAAACCCCGCCATCCAATTCAAACAAGGGCTCGTTTTTTATTTTTGGAATAATCGGAAAATCATCAGCCGAAAGACATTTTATATTTGCCTTGTAATTTTCACATTTAATAACAAGGGAATCATTTTTTGATTCCAGTTCTATTTTTTTATTGGGTAAATTATTGATAAAATTGTAAAGAATTTTAGCCGGGCAGGTTATTTCCCCTTCTCTTTCTATTTTCCCGTTAGTCCAAGTGTTGATTCCTATTTCCAAATTAGTTGAGGAAATTCTTAATCTGCCATTTTCCGTTTTTAATAAAAGATTGTTTAAAATCGGCAAAGTCAGGTTTTTACCGATGATATTTTGGGCGATATTTAGATTTGTTTTTAAATTTTCCTGAAGACAAATAATTTTCATTATTATTAATTTAATTTATATATAATACAAAGAATTAATTATTAAGTGATTGATAAATTGTGGAAAAAGCGGTTTTTTAAATACAGTCCTTTAAAATTTTATTTCTTAAGCTGTTGATTATTGTTTGATATTTTTAAAATCGGTTTTTAGTGAATTTTTATTAGTGGTTTATCTTTGTTTTTTCCACAAACTTATCAACACTTTATTAAGTTTTTTTAAGTGTTATAAATTCTTTCTTTTATTAAGATTATTTCTTGCTGCAAAGTTTCGTTTTCTTGGATTTCTTTGCTTAATTTTTCATAGGCGTACATTATTGTCGTGTGATCGCGTCCGCCGAGTTTTTCGCCGATAAAAGGAAAAGATTTTTTCAGTTCCTCTCTGATTAAAAACATCGCCACTTGGCGCGGATAGACCATTTCTTTTTTGCGGCAGCGATTGATTAAATCAGAAGTGTTTAAATCGTAAAATTCCGCCACGGCTTGTATGATATTTTTATAGCTGGTTATTTTTTTGGGCGGGGAAATGACGCTTTGAAGGATTTTAAAGGCTTTTTCCATGGTTATTTCTCCCCCATTGGAAAGCTTATTGGCGGCGATCAGCCGGTTTAGCGCGCCTTCCAGTTCCCTGATATTTTTTTGGATGTTTGAAGCTATATAACCCAAAACCTCATCCGAGATATTAATCTTTTTTTCCTGGGTTTTGACTCTTAAAATGGCGATTCTGGTTTCAAGATCGGGAAATGAGATATCCGCGATCATTCCGCCTTCAAAACGCGATCTTAATCTTTCTTCAAGAGTTGAAATAGCCCGGGGAGGCCGATCGGAGCTGATGATTATTTGTTTATTTTTTTGGTATAAAAAATTAAAGGTATGAAAAAATTCTTCTTGGGTTTTTTCTTTGCCCGAAATAAATTGAATATCGTCAATTATTAAAACATCGGTTTGCCGGTAGCTTTCTTTGAAATTTTCTATTTTTCCATTACGCAGAGAGTTAACTAACTCCGTGGTGAATTTTTCGGAACTCGTGTATTTTACTTTTTTCTTTTTTTTATGGATTTTTATGATTTCATTGCCGATGGCTTGTATCAAATGCGTCTTTCCCAATCCCACTCCTCCGTAAATAAACAAGGGATTATAAACTTCTCCCGGGTTTTGAATTACCGCCTTGGCGGCCGCTTGGGCTAATTCATTGAAAGAACCGACAATGAAGTTTTCAAAAGTATAACGGGGATTTAAATTGGTTTCTTTGTCTATTTCAAGTTCTTGGAACGATTGTTCTTCCAGTTGTTCTTTTTGGATTTTTACGGACGCTTTAACCGTGTTTTTGGCCGTTGTTTTTTCTTGGGAAGGATTATTGGTGAATTTTAATTCTTTTATTTCGGGAGAAATATTCCTTAAAGCGCGCAGGATTAGTTTATTGTATTTATTTTCCAGCCACTCTTTGCTGAAACCGTTGGGCACCCCGATAAAAACAATCCCATCTTTGTTTTTTAAGATGCCGGTGTCATGGAACCAGGTAATAAAATTCGCCTTTGAAATATTCAATTCCACCTCTCCCATCGCCGCTTTCCAAAGATCCTCGTTTGTCATATTTTTATTGATTTTATCGGGACTTTTTAACTATACACTATGATTTTAACGAAAGTAAACCCCAACACCTAACTTGGCGCCAACAATAAAATCTAAAAATAATTTATCCTGATATAATTAGATTTATTCTTTTAAGAGCTGAATATTCGGCGCTGAATTAGGTGTTGGGGCAAACTCCTTTTTGATCCATTATCTTGATTATATCACAAACAAAGTTTGAGTGTTATTGGAAATAGGCTCTTTTTGAGAATAAACTTATTAAGGTTTCGAATAACTTGTGGATATCTTGTTGAAAAGGTTTAATCGGAGGTTCGCGCTTGATTGACTTTTGAGTTTAATAATTATACAATAATAAGGATTATTAATTAAAATAAATCAAAGATATGAGCGTGACTTATCAGCCTAAAAAAAGGAAGAGAAAAAGAACTCACGGTTTTTTAGTTAGGCAAAGGACCAAATATGGCCGCAGAATTGTATCCGCCCGCCGCCGGAAAGGCAGAAAAAAACTTACGGTTTGATTTTTACTATGTTAAAGAGAAATCAAAGGATTTCCAAAAAGAACGATTTCAGAGATATCTTTAAATTCGGAAAGAATTTTTCCAATAACCGCTTAGTTTTGAAAGTTCTGCCCAACGGTTTGGATTTTTGCCGTTTTGCCGCGGTTATAAGCTTGAAAATTTCAAAGAGAGCCGTCGATCGGAATAGATTGAGAAGACAGATAATGGAAATTATCAGGGCTGATGAAAAAAACATAAAACAAGGTTTTGATTTGGTTTTTATAGGAAAAACAGATTTAATGAAATCGAATTTCGGGCAAATCGAGCAATCTTTGGTTGATTTAATCAAAAAATCGGGACTTTATGTTTAACAAAGCCGTTTTAAAGATTATAAGAACGTATCAGAATGTTTTTTCTTTTGATCGCGGGATTTTTGCCAATCGGGCGCCTGTGTGCCGTTTCTCCCCCACTTGCTCCCAATACACCTATGAAGCGATAGAAAAATTCGGGATAATCAAAGGGATTTTTTTTGGAATAAAGAGGGTTTTAAGATGCCACCCCTGGAACAAAGGCGGTTTTGATCCGGTGAATAAATAGTTTATTAGTTAATTAGAACTAATAAACTAAAAACTAACCAACTAACCAACTGATTCATGATTGGCGATTTATTCAATTCGATTTTTTACCAACCGTTATTCAACGGGCTTATTTTTTTATATAACACAATCGCCTTTGAAAGCTTCGGCGTGGCGGTTATTTTATTGACTCTGGTTATTAGATTCGCGCTTTATCCTTTAAATAAAAAAGCGATAGAATCGCAGAAAGCTCTTAATGTTCTTCAGCCCAAAATCAAAGAAATTCAGGCCAAGTTCAAGAACGACCGGGTCAAGCAAAGCGAAGAGCTGATGAAAATTTATCAAGAACACAAAATCAACCCCGCGAGCGGCTGTTTGCCGATTTTGATTCAGTTGCCGATTTTGATCGGCTTGTATCAGGTCTTTTTTCGGGGTCTTGATCCGGCCAGCCTTGATGCTTTATATTCGTTTGTCAGCCGGCCCGAAGCGATTAATCCTTGGTTTTTTGGTCTGGTGGATCTTTCAAAAAACAACGCGCTAATGGCGATTTTGGCCGGCGCCTTGACTTTTGTCCAATCCAAAATGATGATGCCCAAACAAACGGCAAGTTCGGGACCCGGAGATTTCGCGGCCGCCATGCAAAAACAAATGCTTTATATGATGCCGATAATAACGATTTTTATAACTTGGAAATTGCCTTCGGGTTTGGCGTTGTATTGGATAGTCACCACGCTTTTCAGTATTTTTCAACAATACATAACTTTAAGGACGAATAAAAAAAATGAAAAAAAATCTCTCGCTGGTTAAAAAAGCAATTGAAGAATTGATCGGCAAAATGGATTTTTCGGGCAACGTTGAAGTTTCGGCCCGCGAGGAAGGATATATTGTCGCCGAAATTTCAACTTCCGAAGCCTCTTTTTTGATCGGCAGAAGCGGCGAAACATTGGACGCTTTGCAGCATTTGGCAAGAAATATTATCAACAAAGGAAAAGAAGATCCCGTAAAATTTATTGTTGATATCAACGGCTATCGAAAAAGCCGTCTTGATATGCTGGTTTCCATGGCAAAGAATTTGGCCCGCGAAGCTTTGGAAAACAAAGAAGCAAAATGGCTGCCGGCGATGAATCCTTTTGAAAGGCGGGCGGTTCATATGGCTTTGTCTCAAACGGAAGGGATAAAAACGGAATCTTCGGGCGAAGGAGAAGAAAGGAAAATAGTCATAAAACCGGAAGCTTAAATCAGTTTTTAGTTAGTTAGTTTTTAGTTATTAGTTTGAAATTCTTAAAACTAACTAACTGACTGACTGACTGACTGATAAACTAACCAACTGATCCCGCCATGCTTGCCAGAAAAATAGCTCTCAACACGATAATTTCGTCCGTGGCGCGCGTATTGGGCACTTTTATTTCGTTGGCCACGATCGGTTTTATCACTCGGTATCTCGATCGCGCCGGCTGGGGCGAATACTCGATTATTTCGGTTTTTGGAGGAATCTTTGCCGTTTTGGCCGATTTGGGGCTTTATCAAGTTCTTGTGCGGGAAATTTCTCGAGAGGGCGCCGATGAGAATAGGATTATAAATAATATTTTTTCTTTAAGGCTCTTCGGGGGCCTTTTAATTTTTGCTTTCGCGCCTTTGGCAAGTTTGCTTTTTCCTTATTCTTCCCAGCTTCGTTGGGGAATTTTGATCGGCATGATCGGCTTTTGGCTCCTGAACGATATTCAGGTTTTAGTGGGCGTTTTTCAAAAAAGATTAAGGATAGACAAAATAGCGATCGGCGAACTCCTGGGCAAGCTGGTTCAGTTGGGATTCATTTATCTGTTTATAGTTTTAAAATTTGATTTTTTATGGATCGCGGCGACCATTTCCTTTGGCGCTTTTGCCAATTTCGCGTTTGTCCTTTTCTCTGTTAAAAAGATTATGCCCATCAAACTGGAATTTGATTGGCCTTTTTGGCTGGAAATTTGGCGCAAAAGTTATTTTTTGGCGATTTCCAATATTTTGGTGACAATTTATTTTTCGGCCAACGCTTTGATTATTTCCATATTCCATCCGCCCGATGATGTGGGCATATTCCGTTTGTCGTACAAAGTGCTTGAGAGTTTGATATTTTTTCCGGCGATGTTTGCCGGGCTGGCCATGCCTCTGCTTTCAAGAGCGGCTCATAACGATTGGCCGAACTTCAAAAAAATATTTCAAATCGCGAATAATGTGTTGATTATAACGGGAATTCCGCTGGTTTTGGGCGGAATTGTTTTGAGCCCGCGAATTATTGAACTTTTAGGAGGGCCCAATTTTCCCGAATCAATGCCGGTTTTGGCGATTTTGATGATTGCCGTCGGCTTTATTTTTTTTGGCACGCTTTTTTCTTATGTCCTGATCGCCTTGGACAAATCGCGGAGTCTTATGATAATTTCAAGCATTGGAGTCATTTTGAACCTTGTCTTGAATTTTTTGTTCATTCCCCGCTATTCTTATGATGGAGCGGCCGCGATCACCGTTTTGACCGAGGGGTTGGTGACGATGTTAATGGCCGTTTCCATTTTTAAAATCATAGGCTATCTGCCTTCTTTTAAAGCCGGCGTTAAAGTTTTGTTCGCTTCGTTGATTATGGCGGCGGCTATTTGGGAATTCAGAGAACAAAACGTTTTGATTCTTTTAATCGGAGGGTCTTTGATCTATTTTTGTTTGCTTTTCTTGTTAAAGGGAATTTCAACGAGGGAAATAAAGGAAATTCTCGCTCCAAAAGAAGCGCAAAATTAATTCGGCCGATATGGATTTAACCGGAGAAAAAAATAATTTTTTTTGGCCGTTCGCGGCGGCGATTTTTCTTT
>LCEC01000027.1:11275-13822 GCA_000997475.1 Parcubacteria group bacterium GW2011_GWB1_42_6 | reverse complement strand
AAAGTGAGAGTGCGTTTTCGCGTTGACGGAGTTCTTTATGTCGGCTTGATTTTGCCCAAAGCGATTCAGGCGGCTGTCGCTTCCAGAATAAAAATTCTCTCCACTCTAAAAATAGACGAAACCAGAGTTCCCCAGGACGGAAGATTCCATTCTGTCATTGACAATAAAAAAATAGATTTCCGCGTTTCGACGTTTCCCACGTCTTTCGGCGAAAAAGTGGTGCTCCGTTTATTGGATCCGGAAATCGGCTTGCTCACTTTTGATAAATTGGGACTCGACGGAAAAAACCTGCAGCGCGTTGACGAAGCGATCAATAAGCCTTTCGGCATGATTTTGATCACCGGACCAACCGGATCGGGCAAAAGCACCACTCTCTACGCCATTTTGCAG
The DNA here is from genome assembly GCA_000997475.1 of Parcubacteria group bacterium GW2011_GWB1_42_6. Lineage (GTDB taxonomy): Bacteria > Patescibacteriota > Minisyncoccia > Portnoybacterales > GWB1-42-6 > GWB1-42-6. The sequence continues at coordinate 13,432 of LCEC01000027.1, read as the reverse complement.
GTTCTTAACAAGGAGGGCGTGAATATTGTTTCTTTGGAAGATCCGGTTGAATATTATGTGGAAGGAATCAGCCAATCGCAGATCAGGCCGGAAATCAATTATACTTTTGCTTCTGGTTTGCGTTCAATTTTGCGCCAAGACCCCGATATTATCATGGTGGGCGAAATTCGCGATTCGGAAACCGCCAATTTGGCGACTCACGCCGCTCTCACCGGCCATATCGTTCTTTCCACCTTGCACACCAATAACGCCGAAGGTGTGATCCCCAGGCTTATTGACATGGGGGTGGAAGATTTTTTAATTCCGGCTTCTTTGAATTTGGCCGTTGCCCAGCGTTTGGTTCGCCGGCTTTGTCCGGAATGCAAAAAACCAGTTGATCCGCCTCCGAGCGTCAAAGAAATCATCCGCGAAACGGTTTCCCATATGTTGCCTGAAACATTGGAACAGCTGGCCGAAATCGATTTGAACAATCCAAAAATTTGGCAGGCGCCCGGGTGCGAGTTTTGCGGCAAAAAAGGAACAAAAGGGCGAATCGCCATTTTTGAGGCTCTGTCAATGACGCCGGAACTTGAAAAAATAGTGGTTGAGGGTCCGACCGAATCAAAAATCAGAGTGGAATCGCGGCGCCAGGGCATGATTACCATGCAGCAGGACGGCGTAGCCAAAGTTTTGCGCGGATTTATTTCTTTTGAAGAATTCGCCGAAGCGGTGGAAACAGCGGAAACGGAAGAAGATAAGAAAAAATAGGCTTCGCGCGATTTAACATCGAATGGGATTTGCGGTATAATGCAGGTGTTAAAAATATTTTGATGAAAAATCAAAAATAACATATTTTTAAGCGATTATGAATAAAAAGGTTCCGCCAATAAAACAAAAAAATAAGAAAGGTTTCACTTTAATAGAACTTTTGGTGGTCGTGGCCATTATTGGCACGTTGATGAGTCTGATTTCGGTTTCTTATCTTGATATAAGGGCTAAAAGCCGAGATGCCCGCCGGGTGAATGACGTCAAATCCTTGAGAGACGGCATGGCTCTTTATCAAATTCAGCACACCGTTTATCCTTTGTCCCAGAATGAAACGGCGATAGACGGCGGAGCGGCGGATGTTCTTTCCCGCGAATTGATCACCGAAAAAATATTGCCGGGTCTTATCAAAGATCCCACTTCGCCGACTTTCGATTACACATATCAGTCGCTTGCCAACGGGGCGTCTTATATTATTCATTATTGTCTGGAAACCAATTCGGTTTTGGGCAAATCGAGCGGCTGCAACCATTTCATCGGACCATAAAAATTAACAAAAAGACATGAATAACGATTCTTCCGGAAAAAAGATTCTTATAATGGAGGATGACAAGTTTCTTTCGGAAATGTATTCAACAAAATTAAAGGAAGCCGGTTTTGAAATCATCGCCGCCGACGACGGGGAAGAAGGATTGAGATTGATAAAAGAAAAGATGCCCGATTTGGTTCTTTTGGACATAGTTTTGCCCCGCATGGACGGTTTTGAGGTTTTGCAAAATTTAAAGAAGGATAAAAGCCTGAAAGATATTTTAGTCGTCGCTTTGACGAATCTCGGCCAAAAAGAAGAAGTGGAAAAAGGAATCAGCTTGGGCGCCGACGATTACATAATCAAAGCCCATTTCACTCCCACGGAAGTCGTGGCCAAGGTCAAAAAAATGCTGAAGCTGTAAAAATTTAGAAATTAATTTTTAATTATTTTCCGTTTGAAACGGAAAAATCGATTTTTAAACACATGGCTGATAATTCGCGCAAAGGAGAAATAGAAAAACTTCTGAATTTGGTGATAGAAAACGGAGCGACGGATTTGCATATTTCATCCGGCAAGCCGCCGATGATCCGCCAAGACGGAAGTTTAAAATCCCTGGAAGGATGGGAAACTTTGGATAAAGAAGGGGCGAAAGATGTCGCCTTGAGTCTTCTTAGCGATGATCAGGAGAAAAAGTTTTGGGAAAACAAAGATGTTGATTTTTCTTTTGCTTTTGAAGACAAAGCCCGTTTCAGAGTGAGCGTCTACCAAGAAACGGGAAATGTGGCGGCGGCTTTGCGTTTTATTCCCAATAAGGTTCGCACGATTGAAGAATTAAATTTGCCTCCGTTGCTTCATAATTTTTCGCAGGCGAGCCAGGGCTTTTT
>LCEC01000027.1:0-11191 GCA_000997475.1 Parcubacteria group bacterium GW2011_GWB1_42_6 | reverse complement strand
GGCCTTCGGGCCACGGCAAATCGGCGGCTTTGGCGGCAATCATTGACGATATCAATAAAACCCGCCAGGATCACATTCTGACAATTGAAGATCCGATTGAATATCAATTTGAACAAGAGAAATGCATTATTGACCAAAGAGAAGTGGGGGTTGATTGTTTGAATTTTCAAAGCGGTTTACGCGCCATGTTCCGGGAAGACGTGGATATTTGCATGATCGGCGAAATGCGCGATCCTGAAACCATCGCCACTGCCATGACGGCGGCCGAAACCGGCCACTTGATCCTTTCCACCTTGCATACCAATACCGCTTCCCAGACAATAGACCGCATCATTGACAGCTTTCCTCCGCATCAGCAGGCGCAGGTGAGATCACAAATGGCCTCAACGCTTTTGGGCGTCATTTCAAGGCGTTTGGTTCCATGCAAAGACGGCGGCGTGATCAACGCGATTGAATTGATGATCGCCAATTCCGCCATCCGCAATTTGATTCGGGAAGGCAAAGTCCATCAAATCGATATGGTGATAGACACCAGCTCTGAAGAAGGGATGATTTCTCTCAACAGGTCTTTGGCGGATCTGGTTAAAAGAGGGATTGTCGATCAGGAAAAGGCGATAAATTTTTCCCCCAATCCAAACGAGTTTAATATGTTAACTCAATAAAATAGAACCCTGCGGAATTACAGATATATACGGATTATACAGATAAATCAAATCCGTAATATCTGCGCCAATCCGTAATTCCGTAGGATATTTATGCAATTCAATTACGTAGTGAGAACAAAAGAAGGCGAGATGCAGTCGGGCATCGTGGAAGCGGCGGATCGCCAGCGCGCCGTGATTACTCTTCAGTCAAAAAATCTGATAGTTTTGAATTTGCAGTCTTCCGGGGAAAAAGCGTTTTTTAGCCGGGATTTCGCTATTTTTCAAAGCGTAAAATCAAAAGATTTGGTTTCCTTCTCCCGCCAGCTCTCGATTCTTTTTTCCGCCCAAGTGCCCTTGCTCTCGGCTTTGCGGGCCTTGGTCAAACAAACAGACAACGCTTATTTCCGCGACATAATTTTTGAAGTGGCCAATGACGTTGAAGGCGGAACGGTTTTTTCCAAAGCTTTGTCGCGCCATCCCAAAGTTTTTTCTTCTTTTTTCGTCAATATGGTAAAATCGGGAGAAGCCTCCGGAAGTTTGGAGGGCTCTCTGAATTATTTGGCCGACTATTTGGAGAAGCAGTTTTATTTGATTTCGCGGGTGAGGGGAGCGATGATCTATCCGGCCTTCATACTTTTTGGATTCGTGGTCGCCGCGATTTTAATGATGGTTTTGGTAGTTCCCAAGCTCACCGGATTTTTGGAGGAAACGGGCCAAGGCGGCTTCCGATTTCTTGATAGCTTGGTGGTATTTGCTGGCCGTGGCGGTCGCGGGCGGCGCGTCTTATCTGGGTTATTCTCTCAAAACTTCGGCTTCGGCCAGAAAAAAATGGGACGAACTCAAATTAAATTTGCCGGTTTTCGGAAAAATTCTGCAAAAAGTTTATTTGACCCGTTTCGCGGATAACTTGAGCACTTTGATACAAGGCGGGCTTTCGATTTTGCAGGCTTTGCAGGTTACGGCCGATGTTGTGGGCAACGCGGTTTTTCAAAGCATTGTTTTGCAGGCCAAGGAAGAAGTCCGGGTGGGAAACAGCCTTTCGTCTTCGCTGGCCAAACATAAAGAGATTCCGCCGCTGGTTTCCCAAATGGTGGCCACCGGGGAACAAACGGGATCAATGGATTTTATTCTGAAAAAAATGTCCCAGTTTTACACCCGGGAAGTTGATAACACGGTGGACACGATTTCGCAGTTGATCGAGCCGATTTTGATTCTTTTGATCGGGGCCGGAGTAGCCGTGCTTATTGCGGCGATTTTGATGCCGATATACAATATAGCGGGGAACATGTAATATAACCCTACGGAATTACGGATCTTCACGGATGATACGGATTTGATTGAATTTTATCCGTAGTATCCGTATTTATCTGTAATTCCGTAGGATATCCGAAAGGGGGTGAAAAAAATAGTGAAAAAAAATAAAAAAGGTTTTACGCTTATTGAATTGCTGGTCGTGATCGCCATCATTGGAATTTTGGCCACTATAGTTCTCGTTTCTTTAAACACCGCCCGCCAAAAAGCGCGCGATGCCAGGCGCATTTCCGATTTGCGGCAAGTCCAGTTGGCCTTGCAGATGTATTATGATTCAAACAGCGCGTATCCGAGCGCCTTGGCCGATTTGGTCACTTCGGGTTTTATGAGCGCCGCTCCGGTTGACCCTTCAAATGTGGCTTATGGTTATGACTCTGACAGTTGCAGCAATAATAATTACACTTTGGGCGTCGGCTTGGAAGCTGACGGCACTTCTTTGGACAGCGATATAGACACAGCCACCCAGGATTGCGGCGTTGGCACCGTCGCTTGTGCTGATGAAGACCCCACATTCGGTTATTGCGTCCAGCCATAGTCAATTCACTTTAGGCAGCCTAAATTGACTTAAATGCATTCAAGAACCGCTTCATCCTCGAGGCGGTTTTTGTTTAGTATGGAAAGTGTTAAAATAAAATCAGTCGAATCGGCAAATCTGCTGAAGTCTGACTTCAGCAGATAAAAGTCTGACTTCAGCAGATAAAGACTTCAGCAGATAAAGTGGAAATTTATGAGAAAAGAACCTTTTTCAGTCGGATCATTTGTTCATGTTTATAATCGCGGCAATCGAAAACAATTAATTGTTCGCAATGCGCAGGACAAATGGCATTTTCTTCAGATGCTTTATTATTTTAACAACGAAGTATCTTTTCCCACGCCTTTTAGAGAATTAAAAAAGTTGCTGAAGTCAGACTTCAGCAAGCGCTTGGTTTGGCCGAATGCCTGGCAAGAACGCAAGCCGATTGTTGATATTATTTCTTTTTGTCTATCGGAAAATCACTTTCATCTTTTGTTAAAAGAAATAAAAGACGGAGGAATTACCTTATTTATGAGAAAGTTGGGAACAGGAATGACTAATTATTACAATGTAAAATACAAAGATAGCGGGCGATTGTTTCAGGGAGCGTATAAAGCGCGATTAGTAGACAATGAAAATTATTTAAAATATCTTAGCGCATATATCCAATTCAAGAATATTTTATATTTATATCCCGGCGGCATAGAAAGAGCCGTTCAAAATTTTGATGATGCTTTTGATTTTGTAAAAAATTATTCCTTTTGCAGCTTGGGAGAATATTTGAGCAATGGAGATTTTTTAATTATTAAAAAAGATATCCTAAATCGGATATTTGCGAATGAGCATGATTATAAAGTTTTTTGCAAAGATTGTTTAATCGGCTCTTTGAATTTGGAATTTAATTCTGTAGCAGATGATCTGCTGAAGTCAGACTTCAGCAGATAAATAATTATGTCTTTTTTCGTTTTTTATTCATTTATTTTTATTTTAGGCTCCGTTATCGGCAGTTTTTTGGGCGTTTTGGCCGAGCGTTTGCCGCGGGAAAAAACAATTCGCGGGCGATCCGAATGCGATTATTGCGGCGCCGTTTTAAAATGGTTTGATCTGATCCCGATTTTCAGCTTCTTGTTCTTGGGCGGAAAATGCCGGCGTTGCGAAAAAAAGATTTCTCCGTATCATTTATGGGTGGAGATTATAACCGGCTTGGCTTTTTTGGCGGTTGCTTTTTATTTGTTCCCTTACCCGTTACTCGGAATAGATCTTCAAATAATCGGACAATTTTTGTTTTGGCTTTTTCTCGCTTCTTGTTTTATTGCCATCTTTTTTGCCGATCTCAAATTCTATATTATTCCCGATGAAATAATAATCGCCGGCATCGCGGGATCTTTGGCTTATTGGATTTGGCTTGCCTTTGGCTCCGGCTTTTCTTTGATTTCGATTGAAGCCTGGAGGGGTTTGCTGTTTTCTCTTTTAGCCGCCGTTTTGGCCGGCGGCTTCTTTTTTTCTCTTAACTATTTTTCCCGCGGCCGCTGGATGGGGATGGGGGACGCCAAACTCGCTCTGTTTTTGGGATTGGCGCTTGGCTGGCCGAATATTTTAATCGCTCTTTTCATTTCTTTTTTATCCGGTTCAATCATTGGCTTGGGGCTGGTTTTTTTTGGCCGCGCGTCAATGAAATCCCAAGTGCCCTTTGGCGTTTTTCTGACCGCTTCTTCTTTCGCGTGCCTTTTTTGGGGAGAAAAAATCGCCGATTGGTATTTGAGCTTTTTCCGCTGATTTTTTTCTTTTTTTTAGAGTTCTTTAAAGCATTCTTTTATGTGGGTATTGACTTATAGATGTGTGAGAGCTTATTATTTTTGATATGAATGAGCTTAGGAAAAAGATAATTCTGGGGGCGCCCGATGCAATAACTGCAAGCTATTGTTCTAAATTCGGGGCTGATTATGTTTGGGCCAGTAGTTTTATAATGTCGGCTTTGTTAGGAAAAAAAGACGAGGGAATTGTTAACTTTAATTCCTTTTTGCCTCTTATTGAATCAATTGTCACCGGCTCAAATGTGCCGGTGATTTTAGATTTTGATATTGGGGGAAGAAACCCGTCCGAATACAAGAAGAATCTAAATTTAATCAAGAGGGTTGGTTTGGGTGGAATATGTATGGAAGATGAGGACTGGCCTAAATTTAATGCCATGCTCAATATTAAATCGAGAAAATTGATTTCTTCTGATAAAATGGCCGAAAAGATTAATATTGCAAGATCTTGTTTGGGTGAGGAGTTCTTAATAGTGGCAAGAACGCACTCTTTTATTACAGGCGAGGAAATTTTCTTAATTCAGGATCGTATCAATAAATATGTGAATGCCGGCGCGGATATCATTTGCATTCATAACGCTAATTCATCGTGGAAAAAATATTCAACCACTTTAGAAAGTCTTTCTATAAATAATCCTTTATTAATTATTGTTAGTCGCAAGAATTCTTTGCCAGAATTTATTTGCAATAATTCAAAAGTAGAATATATTCTGTATCCCAACCAACTGTATCGCACAATGCTTTTTCCTATTATAAAAAGGAATTGTATTTCGTCATTAATAAATGCCAATAAAATTAAAGTTGATATTATTTTTAACGCAATAAATAAAATAAATGAAAAATAAAATTATATCTTCAGAGAACGCCAAATTTGAAGTCTCGTTGAAATTTTTTATTAAAAATAAAAAGAAGGAAATATTATTGCTTGAAATGCCCGAAAATAGCTCCATGGCCGGCTTTTATGACTTTCCCGGCGGGAGGATAAGAGAGAGTGAAAAAGACTTGCAGTTTTCTAAAATAATCAGAAGAGAATTGCTTGAGGAGCTTGGAAAGAAAATTCTTTGCAAAATAAAGGATATTCCTGTCGCCATCAGCAGGCATACATATATTTCCAAAATCACCAAACAAAAGCAGTATATTTTATGGATCTTTTTTGAGGCGGAATTTAATGGCGGAGAAATTGCTCTTTCGGATGAACACAAGAATTATGTCTGGGTTGATTTAAATAAAAAAAATTACAAAAAATATTTTGTCAGAGGGCCGCTGGAGGGGGCAGCTCACTATTTAATAAAGAAAATGGCTTAGTATAATTTGGGAGCCAAAGAAGATGCTAAAGAAAATTTGTTATTTAGGCGAGAATAAGGATTTTTCCGATAGGTGGCTAATCAAGCAGTTAAAATGTAATTTCGATGTTATTTTAGTAAGTCCAGGTGATAAAAAAAGAATAGCTGATTCCGATTATATTATTAATCGTTTATACGCAAGTGTGTATGAACGATATAAGAAAGAAGATGTGTCTAATTTATTAAATGAATTTAAACGGAAGAAAGGATCCTATATAATCAACTCTCTCGGTGGTTTTTTTCTGGAATGCGACAGAATAAAGCAAAATATATTTTTTAAATCAAATGGGTTATCGTTCGCGCCGACCATTCTTTTGGAAGATCTTAAAAAGGACAAGAAATCATTATTATTTCCCGTCCTTCTAAAGAATAATAATTCCGGAAGAAACAAAACATTAAAAGTGATAAATAGCTATTCGGATTTGGTCGAAGAGCCGGTATTTAATGATAAAAAACAAGTAGCCCAGAGTTTAGTTAATGACGAAATTTGCTATAGAACTGAATTCATAGGAGATAAAACTTTAACTTTTCCGCAAAACGTTCGTATCAGGGGAGACCGATTGGAATTTAATGTGATAACCGAAATTATAAAAGCCCCCCTTGCGTTCCAAAAAGTAAAACAGATAAGATCTATTCTGAAAAAAATCGGAGTTCAATCGTTTTCTATAGAATATTTCTTAGTGAAAAATAAAGAGGTGATAGTTGATTATAATTTGAGTTCCAATTATAAGTGTTTTTTAATCAAAGAGAAAGGGAGTTTGATAAGGAGCGCTTGGTTGGAATTATTAAATTAATGGAATTTTCCAAAGAAATAAGCTTACTTGCGGATATTGTGAATTACAGCGTAAAGGGAATAACCGGAGCATTGGGAAAAGGGGCAGGAGTTACCAAAAAGATGCACCCTGTTTATTTTCATATTGATGATAATTCCACCGTGGATGATTTGGTTAAGATTCTAAGTGGGACTAAACTTTTAGAGGAGGGTGACATCGTTGTTTTCCCCTCCAAATTAATTGCTATTTTAGAAGGGAGATTTGTGTATGGATTAACGATTGAAAATTATAGCCGATGTATCAGTGATTTGGATTTTGCCCGGAAGTTGCTAAAGGCGCATGGTGATGATCCTATCAGCAATAAAGATATGATTGGTTTGGATAAAATAAATCCGGAAAAAGAAATTGGTGTTCGTTACTCAAAAGACCCTAATTTATCAGCTTATAATATTGCTGATGGAATCAGGAAGAATACGGGTTTAAAAATAGACGTGGTTATTACAGATTCCGATTCCGGAGGAAAGAAAGGAATCAATTTAATCGGCTGCCCAACTATTGTGGCCACTCCGATAGGGGCAACCGGAGGATTAAGACTGTTTTATTGTATGAGAGTTGCCGTGGCGGCTGAAATGATCAGAAATAATATGGAAAATATCCCCGCTATAATAGTTAAGCCTTATCAGGCTTCAAGGATAAGAAAAAATGTCGGAGAATTGAGATATAATGGATTTTTAGACGGAAAAAAAGAGGCGGACCTAAAAATTAAAAAACGCAAATGACAAAGCTGGTTTTTAGGGATAAAATTATAAAGCTGGATGGCGTATCCTTAAAAAATATCGGAGTTTCAAGATCTAGTAAAAATGTTGCTTCTGCCATTTCCGGTTTGAATGGAAAAGCAGTCTTGGATATAGGATGCGGGGTGGGGTATATGACAATCGGGGCATTGCTGTCTGGCGCAAAAAGCGTTGTGGCGATTGATATTTGCGACACGGAAAAAATATTGAGAAAAAATCTACGCGTGAATAATATCGGCCAAAATAGAGTTGTGTTTTATAAAAGTTATCTCTTTGAAAGAATTCCCGACGATTTAAAATTCGATGTGATTATCGCGAATTTGCCGCAGCATGCCTTGCCGGCAAAATTGGAATCTAAAAAACTCGAGGGAAAATACGGAGGGTATGATGGTACCGATCTGGTTTGTCGTTCTCTTTCCGAGGCCTTTTTTTATTTAAATTCAGGAGGCAGATACTTCGGGTCTATATCAGAATTAACCAATCATAGGAGGACTTTTCTGATAGCCGATTCGCTTTATGATTTAAAATTAAAGAAAACAGTTGTAAAAAAAATTAAAAATGACGAGATGATGCCATTTTTAACCGAAAGAGAATTTTTAGATCACTTAAAAAAATTGAAAGGCGCTAAAATGATAGATTTTAGCGGTGATGGCGTGAATTTTCCCATAGAATATAAAGTCCATTATTGTCAATTTAATAAAAAATGCGTCGATTAATTAGGATTATCGGCGCATTTGTTTTATAAACTCTGGCGCAACCTTCTCTATCTGTTTGAGATCGCCTTTGTTGGCGCATATTGCTATTAAGTCAGATGTCTCTTTTATAGAATCGGTTGTATGAACTCGATATTCAAAGAACAAATCATTGGCGGGATGAGAGAATATTTTGTTGACTGTCATTTCGCGCCGCCAATATTTAAGTCTTATGCCCGTGACTTTGGGGCCATCTGGATGGATGGTTTTGAATTCTCCTTTTGCTCGTGTTAATTTATTGTAAATATCAGAGCCCGATGCCAATAAAATCAGAGAGTCTCCCATGGTGAGATTTCTTATCAGATTATCTTGGAATGGCCTTCTTTCTAGTTTGGGATAGATTATATCTATCTCTTTTGTGTTGAGTCGCCAGTATTTCTTCCATAAAATTTTAATGGAAGTTTGGTTAATCAAATCGCGGATTATTTTATCGGCCAATTCGTCGATAATTGTCCGGGGGGTTAGCAAAATGCCGGCAAACATTTATCCTCCTTAGTTTTTTGAAATTGTGAAATAACTTTCTAAATTGTAGAATATTTATCGCAGAGAAGTCAATTTGCCTTTGTGCCGCAACTAAAATTGTACATTTGTCACGCGTTCCTTACACTTTTTAAATCTTCTTGGATCCGGGTGAAATATTCTTTTAAGCGTTGCAAAGGGGTTTTTCCGTCTAAAGATTGATGGGGTCTGACATGGTTGTACCAATTAACGTAAGAATAAAGGAATCTCCGTCTTTTCTCTCTTGAATCAAAATATCCTCGCCTGTGCCATTCTTGCATTAACGGTCAAACGAAAACGGTCAAACGGGGACATGACCCGTTTATTTCATTTAAAATATATCATAAATAAAGAAATGGGTCATGTCCCCGTTCCCCCCTATGTCCCCGTTCCCCCCTCTACGATTGAATTTGCAAAGATAATTAAGGCAAAATTGGAAAGGCCAAAGAGCGCATAGAGAAACACGAGGATAAATATGGTGTTTTTTGTTTTTGATGAATAGGTTGAGGATATTTCTTTTGTCTTGACAAGCGCAAGGTTATTTTTGTATTGTATATGGAACAGATAAGGGCGAATTTTGAACAAAGGAGAGAACATTTAAAATAGAATATTTAGCGAAAAACCAACGAACCAAACATTTCCATCAAGGAGAAAAACATGGAAAAGTTGATCAAAATCGAACATTTCCATCAAGGAGAAAAACATGGAAAAGTTGATCAAAATCGCGTTTGCGATCGTGGCCGTTTTTGCCCTGTTTTGCGGGCAAATCCGGGCCGAGAGCAATGGAGTCGCCAAGTTAGCAATCACAGATCAACCCAGGTTTGCGTCAGAGGCTGGAAAAATTATTTGGAAGTACAGAGCCGGAGGTCAAATTTTTTCTTCTCCCGCATTGGGGCCGGACGGAACTATTTATTTTGGGTGTCTTGACAGTTATTTTTATGCCATTAAACCCGATGGTACCCAGAAGTGGCGCGTAAAATCAGAGAACGAAATTCTTGGATCGCCCATAATTGACAAAGACGGGATGATTTATTTTTCAAATTCTCCCGGACAGGAAGGAAAGGGGGAAAGCTATATTTATATGCTTTCTTCTGACGGTGAGTTGAAAATCAAACGCAAAATAGGGCAAGATTACGGTTCTCCCAGCGCGAATCCGGATAATTTTTTTTACGTTTCCCATATCGGTACTGAAAATTTCAGTCTGATGAACATTGGCAGCGGGGAAATAATTTGGAGCGCGAAGGTCTTATCAGCCACATATCGTTCGGGAGTCGGCTCTTTATCGATCGGTTCGCAAGGAGAAGTTTATTTTAACGCTTATGGTTTTTCAGTGAATACTTCGGGGGAGAATATAACCACAACTGGTCTTTGGTCTTTTGACAAAAATGGCCGTCAGAAATGGTTTTTTGAGCTCGAACCCGGGACATTCCCCAATAAAAGCATATTCAAGAATCAGGTGTTCGGTCCTCCCGCTATCGATGCCGACGGGAATCTTTTCTTTGGTACCGTTGGGCATGATTTCTACGCTGTGAATGCAACAGGAAAAACAATCTGGAGCCGTAAATTCGGTTTGAGGACTAATTTTCCTTACGGAATAGGGTGTTCTCCGGTAATTTCTCCGTTTGGCGACATTGTTTATTTCGCCAATATGTATGGAGAGGTCTCGGCTCTAAAAATGAGCACAGGGGAAGATATCTGGATGACCAGTATTGGATCTTATGTTATTGCTACTCCTTTGCTTGGAAAGAGCAAAACCCTATATTTGGGCGCTCGAGTCGGCATAAGGGGCGGGAAATTTTTTGCAGTTAACGCCGAAAACGGAAGTATAAGGTGGGAATGCGAAATCGGCAAAGGGATTTATTCTTCAGCCGTAATTGACCCAAAAGGCATTCTTTATTTCGGTTGCGCCGATAGTTGCCTATATGCCATCGACAGCGGCGGAGACATTCTGGCCGAAACTCCGTGGCCGATGTATGCTCGGGATCCGCAGCATACGGCCAGAGCGGACCAAATAATAATTTCCGGTGTTGGAGCAGAAGATTATAAGTCCGATGGTTTTTCTTTGGGCAATGCGTATCCCAATCCCTTCAATGCCAAAGTGGTGATTCCTTATTTTTTGGCGGAAAAAATCGATATCTCGATTGATATCTATAATTCCGCCGGGCAAAAAGTGGCCGCGCTTGCCAGCGGAAAAAGCGAGCAGGGAAGCCATTCAGTTGTTTGGAACGCTTCGGGATATTCTTCGGGCATCTATTTTTATGTGATGCGATCCGGCGGAGGAGAATTTCTAGAAGCAAAAAGAGTTATTTTAATGAAATAAGAAAGGAGTTTGCAACAACCTTGAGATTTGAATTTCAAGGTTGTTTTTAGTTATCCACACATCAATTTGATAGGCAATTGTGATATAATGTTAAAAGGAAATTAAGAAGCGATAATTATATTTTTTTAATCTTTTTTATGTTTATTAAAAAAAATCTTTTTTTTAGTTTGTTGTTATTTTCTTTATTTTTAACGCCTTTGTTTGTTTTTGCTCAAACATCTTTGTCGGAGGCGAATATCGTGGCAACAATAAATATCAGAAATTCAACGGTCAAACGGGGACATGACCCGTTTATTTCATTTAAAATATATCATAAATAAAGAAATGGGTCATGTCCCCGTTCCCCCCTATGCTACGATTGAATTTGCAAAGATAATTAAGGCAAAATTGGAAAGGCCAAAGAGCGCATAGAGAAACACGAGGATAAATAT
>LCEC01000026.1 GCA_000997475.1 Parcubacteria group bacterium GW2011_GWB1_42_6 | reverse complement strand
AAATCGGTTTGTTCCCCTCCATTCAGGGAAAATCTGGCGATCTTGTAGTCGGCAGGCTCGTTTCTATTCCATGAACCATGATAAGCGACAAAGAGACTGTTTCGGTATTCTTTGGGCCAATTTGAATTTAACGGCGAAAAAGCCAGTCCCAAGGGCGCCGAATGCGCCGGAATTTCCAAACGCGCTTTTTCGGTAGCGGGACAAATTTGCTCGCCGGTGTTTTCAAAGCGGGAATCGACGATTCTTTGGCCGTAGCAATATGGCCAGCCGTAGTTTTTTCCCGATTTTATGATATTTATTTCATCGGGCGGCAGATTGTCGCCCAAGAAATCGCGCCCCATTTCCGTGGCCCAAATTTCTTCGGTTTCGGGATTAAGCGCCATAAAAACCGAATTGCGCAAACCGGAGGCGAATTCTTTAAAATCGCTTCCGTCCGGATTCATCGAGTAAATTGTTCCGCGGCGCTTGTCCGATTCGACGCAAACATCGCAGGAAGAACCGATTGAAACATAAAGCCTTTTGTCCGCGCCAAAAATCAAACTTCTGGTGATATGCCTGCCGCCTGACGGCAAATCAACTAATTTTTGGGGAGGCGCGTCCGAATACAGGGGAATTTTTGAGATTTTATTTTCCTCGGCAAAATATAAAAGATTGGGAGTGTCGGGATCAAAGGCCAGGCCATGAGGCTTGTTTAGATTGCGCAAAACGTCATTTTGCCTCGCGGCCCGGCCATTTTCAATTTCTATCAGAGTTATAACTCCTTCATCGGGCCGGCTCACCCATAAATTTCCCATTGAATCAAAAGCCATATCCCGGGCGTCTTTGAGATTTTGGGCGAAGATTGAAATGGAAAAACCGTCCGCTATTTTTAAGGGCAGACCCGTTAAATTTTCTCCCAAATTCAAGCCGGGAGACGGGGAAGGCGAAAGAGATGGGCTGTTTTGCCGCGAACCGTTAAAATCATTCAAAAAAATCAAAATCAATATTCCCGCCGCGATTGCCAATACGACTATGATGATGGCAATGATTTCTTTTCGCATTGAAAGCGGGCAATTAGAAACCAAGATTGAAAAGATTAAAACATAAGGTTTTAAATATCAAGCGCGGCGGGAACGCGAAAACAAAAACAGATTTGGGGATAAAAAAATGCCCGGGGGAATTTTTGTTCCCTCGGGCGAGGTTCAATTTGCTCGCGGCTCTTCTTTTATTGAAAGAATCGCCGCGATATTCAGGCGCCGAGTGCGATTCGACCCGTGCGCGCCGTATTTTTCTTTCCGACTGAACCGGTAGCATCAGCAGCTCCGGAATTCGGGTTGCCATAGACGGCAGAAACGTCGGAAATCATACCCGCCATATTCCCAAAACCGGAATAATTGGCGGTGGAAGTGGCGGCTGCGTCGGGCGTTACGATTGAGGTCATAGAGACCACGTCCGACTGCACGGCGACGGTTTCATTTGCGGTGGCCTTGAAGGCAAAAGCGAGCGAAGGGCCCGTCATTGCCATCGCCAAAAACACCGCAATCATAAAGAGGAGACTGCATTTGGCCCTCATAGACCATCTCCTTTCTGCTATGATGCGTGAACTGCGCGTTGAGCCTTGGAGGCTCGCGATGTTAAGGTACTAATGAGATAGCTCGGGCTTATTTATGTTCAAAAACAAAGCCCGTAAGCTACTTACCTTGATAATAGCTCATCACTAAAAAGCTTGTCAATATGTAAAAATTTATCAGCATCCGCAGCTTCCCGATTCTTTGGCTCCCATTTTTCCCAGCTCCAGCCAAATATCATTGGGCGAATTATATTTTTGATCCGGCAGATTTTCAACCATGGAAATCACGCTTTGGTCATCCGTGTTGCTTTTGACTTTTTCCACAATTTCCCTTTTGATTGCCGGAAATTCAAGGCCACCCAAATATTTTTCAATTTGCACCGGGCTGAAACTCATTTTCTCTTCGGCCATTTTATTCACCTCCTTATGGTAAAATAGTTTTACGCATAAACCTTATTTTATCGCGCCCGCAATGTCAAAGCGGTCAATATGAAAAATTCTCCAATACTGCGCAGTTATTAGTATTAGAGAATTTGCAGCCGCGATAAAAATGCCGAATTTTTTAGCTTATTTCATCATTTCGGAAAGCTTTCTGGCGGCGCCCGATTGCGCTTCTTTGAGAGCGCGATTGACGGATTCTTTCACGGCGCGCGATTGTTTTTGCAAATCGAGGGCGGGATTAAGCGAAATTTCTTCAATCGTCAATCCCCCATTTACAACCGTTTTAACTCCGTCGAATTCCGCTTCAAACTTTTCTTTGGCGATTTGGCTTTGCAGGCTTTTTAACTGCGCCAGCTGTTTCAGTTGGTCAAACATGATTTATTTGTTTATTCATTATGGCAATACTATATCAAAAAAATTCCAAGGCATCAAATAAAAGCTCCCGCATTGATGGCGGGAGCCGGCTGATCAGGCGCATCGCTGGCGCTTTTTCTCTCGTACCCATATCTCGCCGTGGCAACCGTCGCCAGCTGGCGTGATATAGATGTCAAATTTATTGAGAACTTCTTCAAAAGACAGTCGTTTGGCTTTACTCATGTGCCAAATAGCTATCCTCCTCGAAATCATTTCCGGATTATCGTCGTTATTAAGAAAAATATTCTTAAGAGGAAAATTTTTCTTCGCGTAAGCGAAGAGCGCGAATCTTCCTTCTAAGCGAGCGAATCCTTCCAGGGAAGGATTCTGGCCGTATATGGGAATGATTTTTTCAATGTCCGGAAAATCCGGCACCTTGCTAAAGATTTTGCTTTTCATATCCATTGCCTCTTACCTCTCAAAAGAACTGTTATGCCGCTTCCGGCAAGCGGAACGGCAACTAAAAATAACTCCAACCGGCGGCAAATGTCAATACATATTAAACAAAAAACGCAGCCTGGAAAATATTTGACAACAAAAAGCCTGGAAAATATTTGACAACAAAAAATATATCAATAAAAAAACCGGCTTATTTTCCCAATAAGCCGGCTGTCAAATATTTTGCTTCAAAAGTTCTATGATCTTTTCGGCCGCGATCCGCAGATCGGAAGCTTCTTTGCTTATTTCTTCCGGAGCGGATCCATTTCCATAAAAAAGCAGTCTCAAGTCCTCCTCGTTTATTTTTTTAATTTTTTCTACCAATAAGCCGGCAATAACATTGGCCGCCTCAAGCGCAATCAGCTTCTTTTTTGCTTCTCTCTTCTGTTTTTTTTGAATTTGAGCCAATCCCTCGCCTCCTTTTTTTATCTGACGGCCTTCTCTCTCCTTTATCCTTATTTTTTCTAACTCTTCTGGAGAAACAGTTCGGCCAATACCGGCGCATTTGAGAGGAGGAGAATAATATCTTCTGCTCTCGGTCATTGGCCCGAACGCCGGTGTTTTGGTTTTAGTCGGAGCTTGAAATTTTTCAGGAAAAAGAATCGCGGCCATTTCTTCTTTTGAGCGCGGAATCGGCTGTTCCTCGCCGCAATAGGCATGGAAAGAACAAAAGCCGCTTTGATTTACGCCTGAAAATAATCTTCTGGCCGCTTCTTTTTCCTCCAGCTCGCTTTTCAAGCCGGATATCCAGCTCTGGATCTTTTTATAATCCGAAGATCCTCCCTTGCGGGCGCAGCTAAAGCAGATTCTCCAGGGAGAATCGCATTGCGAACAAAACTTTATGAAGCGCGGAATTTTCGATCGCGATTCGCAATCTTTTTGCGTTGTCAACAAATAACCCATCTTCGGATTGTTCGGATTAATGCCTAAAAGCAAGCAAGGATGATGAATATTGGTTTTTTTATCGCTCATTTCTTTCACCTCCCTTTGAGCGTTATTCGATCTGTTTATTTTTAAGTTGTTAATGTTCTCTTTATTTGTCTTAACCCTACTATTAAGGTATTTTTGAGTCAAGCTTGGGATTAAAAAAATTCATCGGGCAAATTTTAAATTTCAACCAGCAGATAAGGTTTAAGCGGATATTTTTTGCGAAGAACTTTTAGGCAGCAATTATAAACTTTGGCTCCTTGTTTCGTTCGGCCCTCAAGCGAACCATAATGGGCATGGCCGTGAAAAACGGCCTCAACGCCAAAAAGATCCGCCGCTTCGGCCAGGCGCGAAGATCCCAAAAAAGGATAAATTTCAAGAGATTCGCCTTTAACGGTTTGGGAAATCGGCGAATAATGCATAATGGCGATCTTTTTTTCCGAATTCAGAGTACGCAAAGAATTTTCAAGTTTTAACGATTCATTCAGCGCTTCGGAAACGAAATCTTTGATTCCTTTTTCGCCGAAAAAACTTAAAATATGTTCGTCAAAACCTCCGCCAAAGCCCTTTACGCCGGCAAAACCCAAATTGTTTATTTCAAAATTTCTGTCTTCATCCAGAAAAAAAAGATTCGCGGCCGACAAAATTTTTTTCACTTCTTCAATGCGCCCGCTGTGAAAATCGTGGTTGCCAAGAACTCCAATCGCGGGAATCGCGCAAGCGGATAAATGCCGCGCCAGAATTTTTGCTTCTTCGGGCAATCCCAAATCGGTCAAATCGCCGCAAAGAACCAGAACATCGGCTTCTTTGGATATTCGCGCGAATATTTCGCCGTAATCAAAAGACAAGCTTTCGCTCACATGCAAATCGCCCATCGCGGCAACGCGGGTTTTTTTATTGCGGTTCATTTTTTGGCTCTTCGGGTTTGGCGTTGCTTGTTAAAATCGGACTGCCGATCAAATCGGCAAATCCCCACTTTTCTATATCAATTTGGTAGTCTCCCCTGGAAAAAAGACGCCCTCGGCAAATTTTCATTTTTGAAGGAGCTATTTTTATTTGCTGGTCAAGCCTGGCGGTCAATTCTTTCAATATCCAAAGAGGAATGATATTTCTTTCGGAAGGATAAATAAATCTGAAATTAAGAACGTGAGAGAATAGAACTTCCCAATATTGGTCCATATAGAAAAAAAGTCGCCTCCAGCTTATTTCTTTGTGTTTTTTCAAAATCAGATGAACCACGTCTCCGCCGTCATATTTGCGCCTGTCTTGAATGAATGCTTTTGCCCAAATAAGTTCCGTGGGCGGAAGAAGCGGAACTTCTATTCCCGCTATTTTTGCTTTGCGGCAATTCTTAAACCAATCCTTGGTCACAGGAGTCACGGCATTGGCCGCGTTAAAGATAATGTCCAAAAAATACTTCCCTTTAAGTATTTTGACCATCCAGCGTTCGTCCAAAGTTTGAGTGCGGTAGCCCAAATCCGAAAAAATTTTCAGGATTTTTGGATAATCTCCGGGGTGGCAAAAAACATCCAAATCCTTTGTTTCTCTCTTGATTCCCGTGTGGGCCATCACGGCGAAAGTCCCGCCTACCATAAACGGAATATTTGTCTTTTTTAAAACTTTCAAACTCTCCGAATAAAAATCATGGGGCGAAGAAAAGTGATTTTTTCTCATTTGATTTTTCGGGCGGAAATCGCTTTTTATCCGCATTTATACAATATCGTCCAAATTTAAGCAAGCGGAGCTTTGCTTTGATTTAACAGAAAACGCTCAAAAAAGAGCGTTAAAACATTAAAAGATTTGCTGAAGTCTGACTTCAGCAAATCTTTAATAATTTTTAATAAATTCCAATTCTTTTTTTGCTTCTTCCAAGTTTTCACACATACTTTCGATTATGATTGGCAGATTTTTGCCTTTCATAAAATCCAAAAGTCGGTTCTGGCCGGTTTTAAACAAAGGCAAATGCGATCCCTTGGCTTCTCCCAGGCCGCTTAAATGAAAATGGCTCACTCTCGGGCCGAACTCGTCCCAAAGATCTTGGGCCAATTTAAAGCTCGGATCATTGTCCATGGCGTGATTAACATCAATCGTTACGGCTGAATTATTTCCGGACATAATTTCTTTCATTTGTTCCAAAGTTCTGCCGGTTTCTTTTTGCGTGTCCATATTTTCAATTGAAAAAGGCAAATCCATGGAATCAAAAATATCGTGGTCATTCATAAATAAATCCGCGTGGACAGTAATCGCGTCAAAATTAAAAATTTCATGAAGCTTTCTGGTTTGCGACAGGATTCTTCTTGCTTCGTCTTTGTCTTTCCATTTGGGAAAATGAAAGGAAGTAAATTCAAATTTTTCCAACTCTTTTTTGTTCAGATTGGCGGCCAAATCCATGTCTTCTCGCGACGAATTGGTATGCAGTTCAAAAGCGCCGCATCCCAAATTCAAACAAGCTTCAATAGATTCATTGGAAACTTGAGGAAAAATACGATAAACAAAACCGCTCGCGAAACCGATTGGCGCTTTATAATTTTGATTATTCATGCTCTGAAGCAATTGAATTATTCCGTTTTTTCTTTTTTCTCCCGGCAGACGCATTGGCAGTCGGGGGCGCATTTGCAGCAATGAACGCAAACTTCCGGATTACAAGAACATCTTGTTTTTTCATTAAGCAGCATGCCACAGGCGCATTTTTTATCCGTATTCTCCATTGTTTTGGCTTAAAAATTATTCTTATTGAGATTATAGCACGCCCAAGAATATAAAAAAAGCCGTCCCGCGATTCGCCAGTGGGCAAAATGGGACGGCTTTAATTTAACCCTTGTTAAGATCGGCTAGACCAATTTTCCTTTTTTTACGATCATATAAAGCGCCGACAAGCCGACCAAATCATAAACGACTTTAGTCGCGTTCCCGTCGCCCAAAATCGTGGTAACCAAGTTAAAGTCGGCAATACCCACCAGGCCCCAGTTAAGAGCGCCAACGACCACTAGAATAAAAGCGATCCAATTGATGATTTTCATTTTATGTAAAAAATTTATTGATTGAGTTTAACTCGACCTTTTTTTCATTATAACTCATCCGGCAACAAAAGTTATCCACATTAATGGCTTTCAGGCCGATATTTTTTCTTTGATGATTTTTCTTAAAATCTTCTCCGTCTTTTGAACGCTTTCCAAATCATGGATTGAAATGGGGATGATTTCTTTTTCCAGCGGGGCGAGAGACGAAACTTTTTTGGCGATTTCTTCTTTTGAAAACAGATCGGATTTGCTCAAGAAAATATATTCGGGCTTGGCAAGCATATCTTTGTTATACGCGCCAAGTTCCGCGCGGATTATATTATAATCTTTGAGCGGATCGCTTGACTCGGCGGAAATAAAATGAAAAATGGTTTTGGTGCGTTCGATATGGCGCAAAAATTTAATCCCCAATCCTTTGCCGTCCGAAGCCCCTTCAATGATCCCCGGAATATCGGCCAAAATCAGTTCATAATAGGCGCCAAGATTCGGATCCAAAGTCGTAAACGGATAATTGGCAACCTTGCTTTTGGCATTGGTCAATTCATTAAGCAGGCTGGATTTGCCCGCGTTGGGCAACCCCACAAACCCGACATCGGCAATCAATTTTAATTCCAATCGCAATTCAAATTCCTGGCCGGGCAGGCCTTCTTGAAATTCTTCAGGGGTGGTATTGACAGACGAACGAAATTTGAAATTTCCTTTGCCGCCTTGCCCGCCTTTGGCCGCCAGAATCTTTTGGCCGATTGACGTTATTTCAAAATCCAGGCCGGTTGTTAAATTATGGATGACCGTTCCCGCGGGAACCTTAAGTGTTAAATCTTCCCCGTCCGCTCCGTCGTTGAATTGCGATTTGCCGTTTCCTCCTTTTTGGGCTTTTAATTCTTTTCTGTATCTGAATTGATTGAGCGCTCCCAAATCCGAAACGCCTTCAAAAAACACGCTTCCGCCTTTTCCGCCATCCGCGCCCGTTGGCCCCAATGCCATTTTGATATTATTAAAAGCCACGGCCCCCCGGCCGCCGTTGCCCGCCTTTATTTTGATTGAAACATCGTCGATAAGCATATAGACATTTATTTTTTATCTTTCCTATTCTTTTCCTTTCTGTCATCCCCGCGTATGCGGGGATCCAGATTAATTCGGGTCTAGATTCCCCCTGCGGCTGCGGGACGGGAATGACACTTGATTTTAATTGCACATTAGGCTGATATTTATTCCTTTGTAATAATCATACCATCCTCTTTATCTAAATAAAAACGGGCGAAGGTTTTGCTTGCCCGTTTTGGGGAAATTAGGAGGGGAATTATTTTCTTAATTGGAATCTTAGAAGATGGCGAGAAATTCTTCAACCTCTTCTATAAAACCGTTGACATTTGAGGGATTTTCTCGAAATTCTTCGAGGCCGGTTTCCTCTAGAATGTTTACGATAACCGCTTGAGCCATTCTTTCAAAATTAGAACGGTGTCCCGCTTTCTCCATTTCTTTGGCTTTGGCATTGCCAATGACGAATATTCGATCTTCAGCTTGAAGCTTTTTTAGCTTTTCAAGCAACGCTTTAACTTGGGACTTGTTCATCTTGTTTCCCCTTGAAAAAATTTTAAAAAGAACGAAATCGGGTTTATTGTGTTGATAAAATAGAATATCACAGCTGGTCTGTATTTGTCAAAAGCTTGTTGGACGATTGCCGCTATAAAATAAAAACTCCCGTTTTTCAACGAGAGTTTTTGTTGCAGACCGATGGCTATAAGCTATCGGCTGCGCGCTATCTTAGTAGCGGTTTCTGCTGCCTCCGCCAAATCCACCGCCGCGATTGCCGCCTCCAAAGCCGCCCTGTCTCGGGCGAGCTTCCATAGGACGAGCTTCGTTCACAGTGAGATTGCGGCCTTCCAGTTCAGTTCCATTGAACATTTCAACGGCTTTCTGGGCTTCCTCATCAGAAGACATTTCCACGAAACCAAATCCCTTTGAGCGTCCGGACATTTTATCAATGATAATTGTCGCGGTCTCAACGGTACCGGCTTGCGAGAAAGTTTCTTTCAGAGTGTCTTCGGTGGTGCCATAGGACAATCCACCTACATAAAGTTTCTTTGCCATGTAATTTCTCTTTGTGCCTAGTTTATAATTAGTAAGCCGACCTCTTATTTCTTCATTTCTTATGGCATTGAACATGCAAAGAAAACGAGAACAAGATTTCTTACTTAATCTAAGTATAAACCTTTTCGAAATGGAAGTCAAGCCCCCACACCTAATCAGCATATTTGAATTTGTTTTGAGACAATAAACGCGCTTAACTTGAATGGTTTATTTTACCTCTAAAGGATTCTTCGGACAGAAGCTAGTGCTGATTGGGTGTGGGGGTCAAGCCCCGAAAGATTTTGTTGATTGAGAAGGATTTTTAAATTCCGAAACTCCCGATTCCTTTGATTCCCACTATAATTGCCGTGATTATGAAAAGCGCCGCTGGAGGATCGAAAAAAAATCCCAGAATTATCAAAATTGCCGCCCAAAAATCCGTGATGCAGCCGATATCGGTGATGGAAATTCCCGCTTTGGCAAAAAGTCCGGCCAAAAAAATCAGCGCCGCTTTGGCCGGTATTTCGCAATCAAAAGCCATGGCGGTTAAAACAATCGCCACATTTATATCGAAAAATCCCATTAATAAAACCAGTCCTCTGCCCATATCGCGGTAAAAATAAATCACTCGGTGTTCGATTCGCGGAGCGATCTTTTTATTTCAATTTTATTATACTTCTTTTTTTAAAAAATCCAAATGACGCGCTTGAAAAAACAGCCAAATGGAATTAAGTTGATTAATTCCAAAACTCAATCAAAATCCATGGAGAGTAAAAGCAAGAATATTATTATTGGACTGATTTCAATTCTTTTGGCGATAATTTCTAGTTATTTTCTCTGGAAAGACAGGAATATCGAAACGCCGATCAATAATCTCGGGGTTAAGCCCAAAACCGCCCAAGAACAAAAAACGCCTTCTCTTTCGCCGGTTTCGGATCCAAACTTGTTATTGCCTGATCTGAAGGCCGAACCCGTGAGCGAAATCTATATATTGAGAGATTCCAAAACCCAAAATCGGGAAATCAAATTTAACACAATGATCTCTAATTTGGGCGATGGACCGCTGGAAATAATCGGCTTATTCGATGAAGTAACCAATAAAACCCGCGCCATTCAAAGAATAAAAACGAGACAAAATGAAATTCAGGAAAGGACGGCATCTTAACGTATGGTGTGATATGCTGCAGAAAAGCAGGAATACATGCATCCTGGCACCCAGGAAGCATAGCAAAAGCAACACTATTTATTCTTGGCTTTTATGGAAAAATATGAGGGAGCTAGACAGAAATCTCGAGATAATATACCTTTCTTACAAGAAAGAGCTGGCAGCATACCATTTGAAAAGATACAAAGGCATGAAAGAAAGAAATGAATTCTTCAATGAAATGAGGGACATAACAAACGCTGAAGGTATTGCCAAATACCAATGGCCAACAGGAGCGAAACATATTATAGAGCCGGAAGGAATTTTAAGTTTTAAAAGAGGAAGACACCCGGACATAATAATCCTTGATGACGTGCTTGCTGATCCCACCACCATGATGGATTTAGGAGTCATAGAGAAAATAAATCAAAGAGTTTTCGAAGAAGTAGTATCTATGGCCAAGGAAGGGGGAGAGATAAAAATCATAGGTTGTGTGAATACAGAAACATTGATTTTAATCCCTAAAGGGATTACTAGAATCGGGGATTTATCAGATCATAAGCTTTTGGGATATTGTAATATAAAAGAAAAAGTGTATGGGATTCAAGGTTTTAATGAAGCCACTTCTTTTTATTCCAAAGGACAGGGCAAAGGATATATTCTCAGAGTAGCTAATGGATTGAGCCTTCATTGTAGCGAGGAACATCCATTGCTTACACTCAACAGCGAAGGAATACAAGAATGGAAAATGGCAAAAGATATACAAGAGGGAGAATTCTTGGCAATTCAATTTGGACAAGAGATATTTGGAAATAAAACAATAGAGGCGGACAAGGCA
>LCEC01000025.1 GCA_000997475.1 Parcubacteria group bacterium GW2011_GWB1_42_6 | reverse complement strand
ATTTTTTGGGAATAATTTTCACCGCGGGTTTGGGTTTTGGAGTCGCGGCCGATTTAGATGGCGGTTTGAGTGTTGCCGGAGGATTTTGAATGATCGCATCTTCCCTATTTGCGCTCATTGGCGCGGCCAACATTTGAACGATGAATGTTGAATCTTTGCCGTTGTGTTTTCCGCTGGCTATGCCGATGCCGATTTGCGCGAAGGCGCCGTTTAAAATATTGGCGCGGTGGCCGGGCGAATTCATCCAACCCTCAACCGTGGCTTGGGAAGTTTGGTAATTGAGTGCGATATTCTCCCCTGCCGTTTTGAAATTATATCCCGCGGATGCCATCCAATCCCAAGGCGTTTTTCCATCGGGGCTGTTATGCGCGAAATATCCTTTGGCCGCCATGTCGCTGGCTTTCATCTGCGCCGCTTTTTGCAGGAGGTTGCTTGTTTGCAATTGAGAAAGGTTATTATTCTGCCGCTGGGCGTTCGTGAGCGAAACGATCTCGGCCGCGTTCAACCCCTCGGCTTTGATCGGCGCGAAGTTTGGGATGAGAAGCGCGGAGATGAGCGTGATGAGCGTGAAATATTTTTTCATGACTCCGCTTTGTCATTCCCGAGAAATCGGGAATCCAGATTAATTTAAGTCTGGATCCCCGCTTGCGCGGGGATGACAATTTACTAAAAATACTTTTATCGCGACCATGATACCCGAATTAAAAATAAAGTCAAGAATTTCGGGAATTGTATTTGTTCCTCTCTTTCCTTTATAAATGCCCGCTTCGCCGGAGTTTTAGTGAGGCGAGGAGGTTGGCTTGTCCTTCCGTAGCCCCGCAGCGGCGGGGCGAAGGAGGAGAGGGATTTTACAGATAAGAACCAAAATTAATTTTCCCGCCTGTCTGGCTTGACAGTTATAGGCATATGGGTGTATTATATAAGATATAGTGAAGAGGCACATTAAAGCGTTTAGTTTCAGAATAGAATTTACCAGCACCTTTTATTCGCGGTTCAAAATTAGAATCTTTAAGAGGAAGGAGTTATGAGATGAAAAACGATTTTTCGTTTTTTGGGGTTGCTGTATTAATTTTACTTACTATTTTTCTGTTTATTTCTTTGTTAGATAAACAGATGGATATGGAAAGATTAAAGGCTGATCTCAAAGACCGCGACACCGCCATCGCCCAGCTCCAGAAGAGGCCGGATCTGCCCGAATCTCTGAACAATTCTGACATTCTCAATAATGAGGCGGTGGAGTTCATAGACTTCCCGGGTAATTACTCAGTGATCTGGAAGCCCCACTCGGCGAAGGAAATTTCCGAGGGGCGCGCCGATCACACGCCCGGCTTCTACAAATCCGTTCACTATAACAGAAAGGTTGAAGAAATCGGGTATCTGATGTATATCAAATATTCAATCAACTCCTCCGGCGCGAAATAGCAGCTGGAAGGGTTAGACCTCATCCCTAATCCCCCGTCAGAAATGATGCGGGGATTTTTTATACACATGAAAATGCTTACTAAACTCGGATGTCATTCCCGCGAAAGACGTAAAGTCTCCGATGGAGACCACGTCTCTTTACGGAGCGGGAATCCATGTTAATTCAATATTGAAAACTATTTATAAAATTCTTTCTAACCCCGGGATTAATCCGGGGCAGGCCATCTCTTTAGAAAGGGAGGAAAATACGGGTCTGGATCCCCGCTTGCGCGGGGATGACAGAGGGTGAAAAATGAAAAAATAAAAATCCCTCTCTTGGCGAGAAGGATTTGGGAAAAATAATATTGCGGGAGTCAGCTGTATTTATGGCTCAAGGTGATGGGCCCTCCGAAAAATTCCGGAATACAAATAAGAATATTCCTGATCGGACCATATCCGAATTTGTCTTTTCTGGTGCGGAATCCTTCGATGGCCAATGGCAATCCGATGGCTAACCAAAGAATCGCCACTATCGGAGTAAGATTAAAGCCTCCCACTGTCATAAGCTCCCCCTTTCAAAAGAACCATATTAAAACCAAGCAGACATTCAATGTCTGAAAATCTTTGACATTGAATGTCTGCTTTAGCGCGCGATATATTCGGCCATTTCCGCGAGGCGCGAAGCATAGCCGAATTCATTGTCGTACCAAGCAACTATTTTCACTAAATTATCTTTTACTATGGTTAAAGGCAAATCCACAATAGACGAATGCGAGTTTCCTTTGAAATCCGAAGAAACCAGCGGCTCTTCGGAAACCGCGAGAATTTTTTTCAGATCTCCGCGCGCCGCGTCAATGAAAAAATTATTCACTTCTTCTCTGTTTGTTGATTTTTTGGCTATGCACACAAAATCGGTGATGGAAACCACGGGGGTTGGCACGCGCATGGCCAAGCCGTCAAGTTTTCCTTCGAGCTCCGGAATCACCTTACCCACGGTTTTGGCGGCGCCGGTGGTCGTGGGGATGATGTTTTGCGCGGCGGCGCGGGCGCGGCGCAAATCCTTATGGGGCAAGTCTAAAATTCTTTGGTCATTTGTGTAAGAATGAACAGTTGTCATAAATCCTTTTTCCACGCCGATTTTGTCGTTTAAAATTTTTACGATCGGCGCCAGGCAATTTGTCGTGCAGGAACCCATTGAAATTATATTGTCTTTTTGGCGGTCATATTCTTGGTGATTGACTCCCAAAAGATATGTCGGGATTTCATCGCTGTCGGTGGGGGTGGAGATGATCACTTTTTTTGCGCCGGCATCCAGATGCTTTTTAGCGCCTTCATATTTGGTAAAAATCCCGGAACACTCCAAAACAACGTCAATTCCCAAGTTTTTCCAGGGAAGATTTTGAGGTTCTTTTTCGGCCAGTATTTTTATTTTCTTGCCGTCAATGACAAGATTTGAATTGTCGGCCGAAACTTCGTGTTCGAATCGCCCGTAGAGCGAATCGTATTTTAAAAGATGGGCCAGAGTTTTTGCGTCGGTTAAATCATTAATCGCCGCGATTTCCAATCGCGGATGATTCTCGAATATTATTTTAAAAACCGGCCGGCCGATTCGGCCAAAACCGTTTATCGCTATTTTTGTCATAAAATTGGGAGGATTGAATTTAATTCGTCTCTTTATTATACCACGTTGAAGTTTTTTGAACAACAATTACGGCGAAACGATCTGCCATGTCAGATCGCAACTCGGTCCGTATCCCCGATAAACGCAATTTTTAAACCACGGGCAAGTGGGATAAACTCCGCTGTCGCAAAGGGTGCCGTTGGGATAATCGCTGTCTTGCCGCATGGGCGTTCCTTCGAATCGGCATCTCAATTGATAGAGGCTTTCTCCGCAACTGGTGTATTCATAATCCCCTCCCCATCCCATGCCGGCAAATTCCGGATCGGTGGGAATTTTCGACATTGCGTTGCTGCTTAACAGCGCCGCGGACAAGCAATCATCGGTTCCGTTTATAAATGTGGACGTGCAGCATGATGGATAATGGGAGTAATAATCGTAATATGTTTCCAAAGCAATGGCGATTTGTTTGAGATCGAAAATTCTTTTGGCGTCTCTTGCTTTGATTCGAGCCGGGTTGACGGCAACCAAAAGGATCGAAGCTAAAAGTCCGATGATGCTGATAACCACCAAAAGTTCAACGAGAGTGAATCCTTTTTTCGCGCGAGCATTTGGGCAAGGTACGCGGATTTTTAATGAGTTGATAATTTTAGTGTTGAAAATCTTTTTCATGAAAATCTTAATTTTCAAATTCACCCGTGACCCAGAGAAATTGCGTGTGCCAATTGCGGAGAGGGCACGCGAATCCCGGGCTGTCCGGTTCCGGTTGGGCGTTTTCTCTGGTTCTATCGCTCATACATCTTGTTCCTATCACAAAAAATCTGCCTTTGTTCGGATCGCAGCCGTACGCTCCTTCGCTGAACAGATAATAATTGTATCCGCAGTAGCGCGGGTCGGGATTGTTAAAATCTCCCGGCACTTTTTTAAAAAACCCCGAATCAGCCAACGGCTGCAAAAAGGTGTCTCCATCGGGGTTTTGCTGTTCATAACACCAGCCGTCCGGTTGAGGCTGGCAATTTCCGTCAGGGAGAAAAACCGACGTGGTTTGCGTATTATATCCCACATCATAACCGAAAAAGTCGTTGTCCGTATTTTCGGGAAAATGTCCGGTCGCGTCGTAATACATTTGGATGGCTGTTTCTATTTGTTTCAATTCGATTATTCTTCTTTTGTCCGCGGCTTTCGCGCGCGCGGAGTTAACGCCCACCATAATCACGGATGCCAAAAGACCGATTATGGCGATAACCGTCAAAAGTTCAATGAGAGTGAACCCTTTTTTCATTTAAATTTCTCCGAGAAATCGTCCGCCTTGACTTGATTTTACCGAGGCGAGCCGATTTGCCGTAAAAATAAAATAATCGCTTCGCGGATTCGCGGCGATATTCACCATCTTCCGCTTGAACCGCCGCCGCCCGAAGAGCCGCCGCCAAAACCGCCAAATCCCCCGCCTCCAAATCCGCCGCGATGGCTTCCGCCAAATCCCCCCGCCCACCACGAAGGCGGCCGGCCCGAAGATTTTCTGTTCTGATAATTTTTTGAAACGAAATAATCAAGCAAGAATCCCAGCGGCGTCAAAAATAGGGCGGCAATAAGTCCGATTAACCAAGAAGTGAAAAATATCAAAATGATTCCGATTATCAAGCCGACGACTCCTCCCGCCCACCAGGATTTGGATCGGGCGAAAATACTGCTCATCCAAACAAGGAAAAACAGTCCGAACCAAATGAGATCAAAATCCACTTTAAATCCGTTTCTGTTTTTGGGGCTTTCGCTTGGAACATACTCTCCTTTTGTCGCGGCGATTATTTTATCCGCCGCTCCGTCAATGCCGGCGTAATAATCTTCGGCTTGAAAAGCCGGCCGCGTCACATTTTGAATAATCCAATAAGCTTGCGAATCCGTGAGGGCGCCTTCCAGGCCGTAACCCACCTCGATGCGCATCTCGCGATCCTCTTTGGCGATCAGAATTAAAACTCCATTGTCTTTGTCTTCTTTGCCGATCCCCCATTCTTCAAAAAGTTTATCCGCGAAATTTTCAATGTAATCTCCTTTCATATTCGGGATTATCGCCACGGCGATTTCATTGGAGGTTTCTTTTTCAAAGTTGAAAAGCTTGGATTCGAGATTTTGTTTTTGTTCTTGCGAAAGAGTTTGAGTGAAATCGTTAACGAAGCCGGCGGGAGAACCGGGAGAGTAGTAGGAATAGGCAAAACCTCCGCATACTAAAAAGGCGAGACAAATGACAAATATCGCAAAACTTCTTTTAGGGAGATTTAATATCAAATTCCTAATTCCTAATTTCCAATGAAATTTCCAATTCTGAAATTTTATATTGAAAACTATTTATAAAATCCCCCTTGATCCCCTTTTAGAAGGGGGAAATCCGCATTTCTTCCCTCCTTTTAAAGGAGGGTTGGGGTGGATTTTACAGATAAGAATTTTAATCCTTAATTGGAAATTGTGATTTGGAAATTGGGAATTTTTTAGCTTACTGATCCAGTTTCACTTCCGGAGCTTTTTCTGCTCCGGAGGCGGATTCAAAATAGAGCTTTTCACCGAATCCGAATATTCCGGCCATTAAATTTCCGGGAAATCTCTTTATAGCATTGTTGTAGTCTTGGGTTTTTTCGTTGAATCGTCCGCGTTCGACGGCAATTCTATTTTCCGTTCCGGCCAAATCAGCTTGAAGGGATTGGATATTTTCAGATGATCTTAATTGAGGATAATTTTCCATAATCACCAGCAATCTGCCCAAGGCTCTTTCAACTTCGTTAGCCGCGTTCACTCTGTCCGAAACTCCCTGCGCGCCGGCGTATCTGGTTCGCGCTTCAGCCAAATCGCCGAAAATCTGCTGTTCTTGGGTCAAAATTCCCTGAACGGCGTTAACCAAATTGGGGATCAGATCGAATCTTCGCTGAAATTGATTCTCTACTTGAGCCCACTGTGATTGCACGGCCTGATCTTTTGAGATAAAACTGTTATAGTAAGAGGCCAGATAAATGGCGACTATCGCTACTATCGCGATAAGAATGATCCAAGATTTTTTATTCATTTCCTTACGGATTTACAGATCTTTACGAATATACGGATAAAATTCAATTTTGAACCCATCCGTATATCTGTATTTATCCGTAATCTGTAAATTATTTATTCTTTTATATCTAATAATTCCAAAATTTTATTTCGATCAAAACCGACGATGATTTGCCCGTTGATATCAACCACCGGCACTCCCATCTGGCCGGATTTATCGATCATCTCTTGAAGCTCTTTTTGATCGGCCGAAACATCAATATCGGCGAACTCAATTCCTTTTTCTTTCAGAAATTTTTTCAGAGTGACGCAATACGGGCAAGAAGGCGTTGAATAGACTTTGATCATTAAAGTAATGCCAATCTACAAATAACATTCAAATGCTACGAATTTATTCGCATGGGCGCTTTCGCGTGAATTTGCGCCATTCGCATGCTATTTGTGGCATTTGAATAAAATTCGTAGATTGGAATTATATTATTTTATTTCCGCAAATAATCGTACGCGGCCAGCGCGGCTTTGGCTCCTTCGGCGGCGGCAATGATCATTTGTTTGTATTTTACATCACTGACGTCTCCGGCGGCGAAAATTCCGGGAGTGGATGTCATATTGGTTTCGTGATCAACGATTATTTCCCCTTTCTGGTTTATTTGGGTGAATTCTTTCAGAATCTCCGAGGCGGGAATCGATCCTATCTCAACAAAAATTCCTTGGACCTCCAACTCTTTCTTCTCGCCCGAATCGACTTCTTGGATGACTAGTTTGTTCGCGAATTTATCGCCCTTGATTTCGCCGGGCAGGAAATTATTGAATAACTCTATTTTTTTATCTTCCTTGATTCTTTCTTCCAAATCTTTATTGTGGCCCCGCAATTCCGGATATTTATTGACGATATAAATTTTTGAGGCGTAACTGGCCAAAAGCCACGCGGCATCGAGTCCTGCGTCTCCCGCGCCAATGACAGCCACCGTTTTATCTTTAAAAAGAGGGGCGTCGCAAGTGGCGCAATAGCTGATTCCTTTGCCTTCAAATTCTCTGGCCCCGGGAATACCGAGTTCCCGATATTTTTTTCCGGTGGAAACAATCACGGCTTTGGCTTCAAATTTGCGTTCGGAGGCGATCACTTCAAAAATTCCGTCTTTTTTATTGATTTTTTCCACCAACATTCCTTCTTTGACTTCGATTCCCAGCGATTTGGCGTGCCCGAGAAATTTTTCTATCAACTCTATGCCTGTGATTCCGGGAAAACCCAAGTAATTTTCGACAAATCTGGCATCAATTCCTTGTCCGCCGATATTTTGGGAAAGTATCAGAGTTTTAAGCGCTTTTCTGGCCGCGTAAATGGCCGCCGAAAGTCCGGCCGGCCCAGCTCCGATGATAATGATGTCGTGCATGCTAACATGTTAACATGTTAGCATTTTAACATTTTAACATTTGAATTTTGTTAATATGCTAATATGCTAATATGTTAAGATAATCATTCTCCTTCAATTCTTACCAGTTTCCACACATCCCCCTTTATTTTTTTAATTTCGACTTTTTTTGCTTCCGGCAAGATTAATTTGATATTGAATTCCAAATTTTCCGGCGAAATCGTCTCGCCGTGTTCAATAATATCACCCAATTCTATCACAATCTTTTCCACTCTATCAAGCCCGTGCTTTCGCGCGTGTTCGCGGGCGATTTTGGCGATTTGCTGGGCGAGGTGAAAGTCATGCATATTGGCATCCTACGGAATTACTAATCCATACCGAATTATACGGATAAATTCAATTCGTAATATTCGTACTAATTCCTTTGAATTACGAAACTCGTTTATTGTCATTCCGGCCTGCCAGCAGGCAGAATTCGTAATTCCGCAGGGTTCTAGTGCGTGGCGCAAGTGAGGCACGGGTCGTATGCCCGCACCAGCATTTTAATTTTATTTTCAATCTCGGTTTTTGGAATATGTTTTTTGCCAAAAGCCAATTGCGGCAGAAATTCTTCCAGGTCTTGCTCCAGGCGGGCAAGATTTTGCGAAGTGGGCGTGATGATATTGCAATCCTTCGCCAGACCGTCCTTGCCCACAGCGTAATAATAATACAGGGTGCCTCTGGGCCCTTCAATCGCCGCCCAGCCCTCGCCGTTTTTCAATGAAAACGCGGGGCATTCGGGTTTGATTTTTTTTCGGATCAATTCTTTAAGAATTTTCCGAGTTTCTTCAACGCAATGAACGGTTTCAATCGCCTGCGCCCATATATTGTCAAAAGGATTAAAACTCGGCAGCTGTTTTTTGCTTTTTTTGAGCAGATCCAATGCTTCGGGATTCAGCTGATTCCGGCTGTGATTGATTCTGGCGATCGCTCCCACCATAAACGGCTTGCCGAAATAATCCGATCTTTTGACCAAACTTTTTTGAATTTGGCGTTCTTTGACGGTGGCCAAAAACTTTTGAATGGAAATATTTTGATTATCCGGAGTTTTCACCGATCCGCCGTAGAAAGCGTATTCCTTTAAATCAACCAAGCTGGCGAAAGGAGCCGGCCTTTGAAAATCGGGATATTTGAGTTTAATAAAAAGTTCGGCCAAACCGATTGATTTTTGAAGAGCGGTTTCGCTTTGTTTTAAAATGCCGGCCAGATCTTTTTCGCCGGGCAATTTCAAAAATCCGCCGATTACGGGAGTGAGGGGATGAATGGAACGTCCGCCGATCACTTCGATTATCTTGTTGCCGAATTCTCTCGCGATAAGTCCTTCTTGGGCTTTTTTGGGAAATTTTTTAACCAATCGCAGATCGTCTTTTATGCCGAAAAAGTCTGAAAGAGAGAAAAAGAAAAGATGAAGAAGATGGCTGTTGATTATTTGTCCCATCATCATAAGTTTTCGGAGCAAAATTGTCTGTTGAGAAACTTCAACATGCAAAGCGTTTTCAAGCGCTTTCAGGCTTGTCAAGTTGTGCACTACCGGGCAAACGCCGCAAATTCTGGACGCGATCTGGG
>LCEC01000024.1 GCA_000997475.1 Parcubacteria group bacterium GW2011_GWB1_42_6 | reverse complement strand
CCAGCAGGCAGAGCCGGAATCCAGATTTTATCTTAATTTTCTGGATTCCCGCTTGGGGCGGGAATGACAAATCGGGTGTTTCGTAATTCAAGGTAATTAAGAATTTAGGAGCGACAAAATTATAAATCAAAAAACATTTTCAGATCTATTTCATTATCGATCTCGGATAAAATTCCAAAGCGAACATATGCCTTAATATTATAGAATTCGACAAAAAACTCTATTTCATTTCTGCATTCAAAAGGATGGACAAAGACGCTTTTCTGCATTTCGCGGAATTCCAATTTCTTTAATCTGAAACGAAAAGCGTCGCGCTCTTTTTTCTGCTCTTCAGGAATATCAAACATCACTATCCTCCACTTGCTATCCCAGCGTTCTCTCTTGATTTTCATTTCGTCAATTTCGTAATTTAGAATTTTTTGCTTTCCTTTTTCAGACAAAAGCAAAGACACGCTTCCGTCTTTTTCAAATTTTGCGCTAATTAGTTTTGATCGGTAAAGCTGCCTTATTTCTTTAATTAATTTCTCTCTTTTTATTTGCCGCCAATCTTTGCCAATTATTTTTAATATACGGGAACGCCGGCCCGCCGATGGAGCGCATGACAGTAAAACAGCAGCTCCGCCCAAAAAAAGAAACAAAATCTTCTTTTTGGTCGGATTTAATTTGCCGACTCTCAATTTTTCTTCAGTTCGATTTTGCATGCTATAGCGTGAATACTCACACTAAGAATTCCTCGGCAATCAGCATGTTCTTGTTGATTAGCCGATTAAATCTTGGCTGACTAAAACAAATTTTCCTGCTTTGCGTCCAAGGCTTCGTTCACCAGCCGATCCGCTTCGCGGTTTTTTTCGCGGGGAATGGCAATAAATTTATATTTTCCAAAATCTATCAGCAAGTTCCAAACTTTGATAAAAAGGGGCTGGAGATTTTCTTCGGAAACCCGGTATTCGTGATTCATTTGCTTCACAATTAATTCCGAATCCATTCGGATTTCAAGCTCCATATCCTTGGCTTTTTCGCCGCCAAAAAGCGCCTTGACTTTTTTTAAAGCAAAAATCAGCGCTTGATATTCGGCTTCGTTATTGGTGGTATTTTCGATAACCTGGCCGTGCTGTTTTATCAATTCCTCTTTTTCGTTGCAAATGACAAAACCGATTGCCGCCGGACCGGGATTGCCGCGAGAACCGCCATCGGTGTAAATTACAAGTCTCATAATCAGTTAATTAGTTTATTAGTTGGTTAGTTTTTAGTTTTTAGAAATTTTATAAAACCATTGATAGCTTTTAGCAATTCAATATATTTTTCACTTATAAAATCAGCCTCTTTTTCATCGATAAATTTTTTCTTTCCACATCTTAATATGTTTGTCCTTGTTTCCTCGGCTTCGCCTTTGGCTATTTCTAAAATGTGAATTTTTTCTTTAATAGACGATTTATGATAAGACTCGGCTATATTATTGCAAACAGAAGCAGACGATCTTCTTATTTGATTTGCGCTCGTATATTTTTCTTCACGTGGAAAATTAAGAGTGTTTTTATAGGCTCTTATCTCCAATTCTTCAGCCATCTTATAAATCTTTAAATTCTCAATGCCCGTTGCCATATTCCTAACTAATAAACTAACCAACTAATAAACTGATTTTTTTACATCCACCACCCTCATCTGCAATTCCCTGTTCCCATTCCATTCATCCACCACTAGTTCAAAAACCAAATCAACAATATCGCCGACTTTCAAATCCGCTCCGCTGTTTTTGGCCAAATTAAAGCCAATCGCTTTGAAAACTTTTTTGTTTCGCGATTCCGGCTTCAAATCCAACCGAAGATGTTTTTGGCCGTTGCCCAGAACCCGCAAACCGGCGATGGTTAAATTTTTCATCAAAAAAACCGGTTTGGGATTAGCTTGTCCGAACGGCTCGAATCTTTCCAATCCCTCAAATAAACTCCAGTTTATTTCTTCGGGCAGAATTTCCAAATCAATCGAAAGTTCCGGCGTTAAATCTTCCGCCTTGACGCTTTTTGCGATTATTTCATTCATTCTCTCTTTAAAAATCGGAAGATTTTGGCATTCCATCGTCAGCCCCGCCGCGCCCGGATGCCCTCCGAATTCATCAACCAAATCCGAGCATTTTCCGATCGCATCCACCACGTTAAAAGCGGGAATGCTTCTGGCCGATCCCCGGCAAACTCCATCTCGGCTCGTGAAAATAAAAGAAGGGCGGCGGAAACGATCGGAAATTTTTCCGGCCGCCAATCCCACTAAAGCCGGCGACCATTGAGCGCTCTCCTCCACAATCGCGAAAGGCCGGTTTGAACTGAAATCGTAATTTTTCAATCTTTCCTCTATTTCGGCCACCATTTTTTCGGTGATTTTTTGCCGTTGGCGGTTGTGCTCGTTTATTCTCTCAACCAAAACGCCGGCTTTCACCCGATCGGTTTCCATTAAAAGCTCAAAAGACAAATTGGCATGATCAACTCTTCCGGCCGCGTTAAGCCGCGGCGCCAAAACGAAACCCAAAGAATACGCGTCAAGATTGGTTTTTAAAGTTTCCAACTGAAAAGTCGGGCTTAAGCGCGCCGATTTCATTAATTCCTGCAAGCCGATCCTTTGAGTTTGCGCCAGAACTATGAGCCCGTATCTCACAAGAGTCCTGTTTTCACCGATAAGCGGCATGCAATCGGCCACCGTGGCCAGAGCCACCAAATCCAAAAGCCATTTTTCCCAGCCCGGGCGAATTTCTTTGTTTGATCTTTTTATTAAACCTTGGGCCAATTTAAAAGCGACACCCGCTCCGGCCAGTTGCTTAAAAGGATATTTGTCTTTTTTTTGAAAAGGATCGATTATCGCGAAAGCGCGAGGCAGTTTTTTTCCGATCTGATGATGATCGGCAACAATCACTTCAAGCCCCAAAGAGTTGGCCAATTCTATTTCTTCCACATCGCTGACCCCGCAATCAATCGTTACTATAAGATCGGCCTTTTCATCGGAAACTTTTTTTATCGCTTCCAAATTGAGTCCGTATCCTTCTTCAAGCCTGTTGGGAATATAGACTGAAGTATTTTGAGAACCCAAAGCGTCAAAAACGGTTTTTAAGATAACCGAACCGCAAACTCCATCCGCGTCGTAATCGCCAAAAATCACGATCTTTTCTTTTTTCTTGATCGCTTCTAAAATTCTTTCCGCTCCCTTTTCCATATCCACCATCAAAAAAGGATCGTGGAGATCCTGGTCGTAATCCGGACTGAAGAATTCGTCTATTTTGCGCTGATCGGCTAAGCCGCGATTGTAGAGCAATTGGACTATTTTTTCTTCAATTTCCGGAAATTGTTTTAAAAAGCTCTCGGGAGCTTTCGGTTTTAGTTTCCAGCTTTTCATATCCCTGCGAAATTACGAAAATTATACGAAAATACGAAAAAATAAAATCTACGCGAAGGAGCCTGTGTTCTCCAAAATAAATCGCGAGACTTGCCCGAGATAAATGCAATTTATACCATTTAAGCCTTCCAAGGCAAGTCGAAGCGCTTAGCCGAGGCCCGGAGATTTGTTGAATTCACCGGCCGAGGCGGTATTTTGGAGAATACAGGCGACAAAGCAGAGAGAAATAAAAAAATCTAAGCTATTTCAACGCTTCCACTCCCGGCAAAGATTTTCCGGAAAGAAATTCCATCATCGCTCCGCCGCCGGTAGAAACAAAATCGAATTTATCAATCATGCCCAATTCTTCCAGAAAAGCCACCGTTTCTCCTCCGCCCACCACCGAAAAAGCCCGCGCTTTAATGATCGCTTCGGCTATCGCCTTGGTGCCGTGGGCAAAATGTTCTTTTTCAAACAAACCCATCGGCCCGTTCCAGACAATCATTTTAGCGCCATCCAAAATTTTGGCAAATAATTTTTCCGTGTCCGGACCGATATCCAAAATCATTTGGTTATCCGGAGTTCTGGTTATCGGGCCGATTTCATAAGCGCCTTTTCCTTCTTTATCCACGCAAAGAATCGCGTCAACCGGCAGATGGACCGCGTTGTTTGTTATGTCCATTTCTTTGACGCGCGGCAAAATATCCTCTTCAACCATAGATTTTCCAACCGCGATCCCTTTGGCCAAAAGAACGGTGTTGGCCAAAGCTCCGCCCAAAATGATACTATCGGCTTTGCCCATAAAACTTTCTATCAATTCCATTTTGGTTGAAATTTTCGATCCGCCGATAACCGCCACAAAAGGATGGTCGGGATTATCTTTGACCTTGCCCAAAACTTCCAATTCCTTTTGCAATAACAATCCGGCAACCGATGGCAAGATTTTCGTTATCGCTTTAACCGAAGCATGCGCCCGATGGGAAACGCCAAAAGCGTCGTTTATATAAATTTCTCCCAGACTCGCCAATTGCTTGGCAAATTCGGCATCGTTTTTTTCTTCCTCTTTATGGAAACGCAGATTTTCCAAAAACAGAATTTCGCCCTCATTCAGAGAAGCCGCGGCATTTTGCGCCTCTTCTCCCACGCAATCCTGGACAAACTTTACTTCTTTTCCCAGAATCTCTGAAAGTTTTTGAGCAACCGGCTTCAAGCTGAATTCTTCTTTTTTTTCTCCTTCGGGCCGGCCCAAATGGGACATCAAAATAACTTTGGCTTTATTTTCGATCAAATATTTGATTGTGGGCAAAGTGGCGCGGATCCTGAAATCATCCAGAATTTTTCCGTCTTCCAAAGTCAAGTTGAAATCCACCCGCACAAGAGTTTTTTTGCCCGCGACATCGATATCTTTCAATAATTTCATAGCTTTAAATATTCCCGACCGATTTTATTATTTCTCCGAATTCTTGAGCGTCCAAACTCGCTCCGCCAATCAAAAGTCCGGCCATTTGGGAGCGGCTCAAATAATCAGCCGCATTTTTCCGATCAACGCTTCCGCCATAAACAATCGCCGTTTTTTCCGCGCCGGCTCGGTTGTAAAGCTTGGTTAAAACTTTTTTAATGAAAAGGTTGGCGCTTAAAGCGTTATCGGGAGAACAAGGATCTCCCGGCCCGATCGCCCAAACCGGTTCATAAGCAATGACGATTTCTTTGAGTTGCGCGGCCGGAATTCCATTTAAAGCCGAACGAATCTGATCCTCGACAACCAGATGCATTTCCTCGTTTTGCCTCTCTCCCACGCAAACAATCGGTTTGATTTTGGCTTTCAGAGCCGCTTTGATTTTGGCATTAATGATTAAATCGTTTTCTCCCAGATATTGGCGGCGTTCGGAATGCCCGATAATGACGTACCCCGCTTTCAAATCAGCCAGCATGGAGGCGGAAATTTCGCCGGTGAAGGCGCCGTGGGATTCCCAATGGCAATTTTGACCGCCCAAAGACAGCCCCCTTTTCAAACCGCCTTGGGACGAAAAGTTTTCCAACCACACAAAAGGAGCGCAAATAATGATTTCGGTTTCTCTGAATTCACGCGATATTTCTTTTAAAGAATCAAAAAGTTCTTTTGCTTCAATCAGTGTTCCGGGATTCATTTTCCAATTGGCGATGATAATTTTTTTCATAACTTTTTATTAAACTTTCAAAAAAGAAGAAAAGGACGCGAAAGGAATATTTATCAGACCCAAAACAAGGCCGCCCATAATCAACCCGGAGATTAAGACGCCTGCGATTATCGAAATAGCCGCTTCTTTCGGGGGAATTCCAAAAACAAAAGCCGCCGCCGCTCCCGACCAAGCGCCGGTTAAGGGCAAAGGGATCGCCACGAATAAAATTAAAGCCAATCTTCCCCAAACTTCAAAATGCCGGCCGTGCTTTGTTCTGGTTCTGGCAAAAAGCCAGGAGAAAAAACGATTAAACCAATAATTTTTATGCATTAAATAGTCCGAAAGAAGATTCAGAAAAACAACAGCGAAAATTCCGGCCAGAATATTTCCCAAAACGGAGAATGAGAAAGCCGTCCAGAAAGGAAGATGATAATAGACTATAGCCAAAGGCATTGCTCCTCTTAATTCGGAAATCGGCAGCATGCTGGTCCAAAAAACTATGAATTCGGGTGATGAAAAATTCAAAATCATATTAGCATATTAGCATATTAACAGAATTCAAATGTTAATATGACTTCAAATTTCTAAATTTCTCAAATATTCGGCCGCTTTTTCCGGTTCAACCGTTGAGATTTCTATGCCGGTGCCCAATTCAAAACCGGCCCAGATGGAAGTTTTGGGCAAAATTTCAAAATGCCAGTGATAATGGCAATAATCCTTGCCGTCCGAAGGCGCCGTGTGCAAGAAAAAATTATAAGCCGGATCGTTCAAACCTTTGTGAATTCGGCCCAGCGCTTGCTTAAAAGCATCGGCCAGCAAATCTTTTTCTTGGTCATTTATTCTTTCAAAATAAGAATGGTGCTCTTTGGGATAAATCCGGGTTTCAAAAGCCACCCGCGAAGCGAACGGAGCCAAAACAGCAAATTCTTTGTTCTCGTAAATCAATCTCTGCTTGTCCTCCAAATCCC
This sequence comes from Parcubacteria group bacterium GW2011_GWB1_42_6, assembly GCA_000997475.1. Lineage (GTDB taxonomy): Bacteria > Patescibacteriota > Minisyncoccia > Portnoybacterales > GWB1-42-6 > GWB1-42-6. The sequence goes on along the minus strand of LCEC01000024.1, from coordinate 1,633 downwards.
ATTCCAGCATCTTGCAATGCACGCATTCGCCCCTGTTTTCAAAAAACATTTTGGAACCATTCAAACTTCTTTGCAAATCAGGGTCAATCACCGGCAAAGCGATAATTTGAGAATGAGGGTGAGAAACCGAAGCACCCGCTTCGCGGCCGTGATTATGAAAAATTGAAACATAATTTATATGCTTTTGTTTAGACAATTCCAAATATCTCTCGTGGTAAGCGTCAATAACCCGGCGAATTTGTTTAACCGAAAATTCACCCAGCGATTTTTCATGATCGCGGGTTATTACCACTTCGTGAAAACCGGATCCATCCATCAGAGAATAAGGGCCGATTGCCCGTTCGCGCAAATTCACCGAATGCTTGAAGGCCGGATATTTATTCGGAATCACAACCACTTCGCGTTCTCCGTCTTTATTTTTATATTCCAAAACCGGCGGATTTTGATTTTTTAAATCACAAAAAAAACAATCCCCTTGCGGCGTTTCTTCTTTTTGCCTTTTTTGTTCGGCAAAAGTTTCCGGCCGCTTTGCCCGGCCGGTGGCAATCACCACCCAATCTTTGCTCACCAGATCAAACCGAAGTTCCGAAGCAGGCTTGGTTTGTTCGGCATTATTTTCAGGCATCCTGCTCAATAATTTTTAATTTTGTAATTTTTAAATAAATCCCGATTTTTAATGTTTAAAAATTAAGGATTAAAAATTATTTACAAAATTAAGAATTAAAAATTATAAAATTATTTCTTGATTCCATATTTATCGGTTATCAGCCAATACCAAACCTGAAATAATTCTTTGAAAGTCCGGAGATATCCTTTTAAATTAACTCTGCTATCGGGATTGTTTATCCAGAAAACCGGAACAATATTGATTTTATAACCCAGTTTTTTAGCCAAGGCCAAGGCTTCGATATCAAATCCCCAGCGATCTATCTTGCTTTTGGAAAAAACATCTTCGGCCGCTTTTTGAGAAAAAGCCTTAAAACCGCATTGAGTGTCCCAGACTCCCCAAACGGCAAAGATTTGAATTAAAATATTTCCGGCATCGCCCAAAATCCTTTTGAAAAAAGATTGGGGCACCGCCTGTTTCGCTCCCTTGGCATCCCGTTCTTCGCGCGAGCCGATCACCACATCGGCGCCTTTGTCAAAATAAGGTTTCATTCTTTCAAAATGATCAACGGTCGTGGCATTGTCCGCGTCCATAAAAAGTCTGATTTGCCCTTTGGCTTCAAGCATCCCCTGTTTTGTCACCCAGCCCTTGCCATGATTTTCTTGATTGTCAATCAGGTCTAAATTGGCTATCGTGTTTTTAAAGCTGTTGACTATTTCGCTTGTTTTATCTTTTGAACCGTCGGAAACCACTAAAATTTGATAAGAAAATGCCTGCTTTTTTAGATATTCGCCAATGGAAAGCAAAGTCTTGCTGATTGTTTTTTCTTCATTGTATGATGGTATTATCACCGACAAATACGGCTGATTTTCCATGAATTTTTGCTGGCGCCGTCAATCTCCCAATCGCGGCGCTTATAATTTTTAATTTGTTAATCACCCTGCGAGTCCTTCGGACATCGCAGGGCGTAATTGCCCTTCAAAGTTCGAAGAGTCTTAGTTGATTGATGTTCCTTCCTTGTTTTTC
>LCEC01000023.1:8182-13828 GCA_000997475.1 Parcubacteria group bacterium GW2011_GWB1_42_6 | reverse complement strand
AATTTTTGAGTTATTTAAAAATTTATTTAAGATTTAAGATCAACAGGCGAAAGCTTGACAAGATTATATATATTTGTTAAACTACAAAATCGGATTTGGTGGCAAAAATTCTTTTATATTTTTATATATAGAAACAAAAAACCATTTAATCCCTGTTTTTTAACAATCAGATAATCCAAATAAGGAGGTGAAAGAATGACGGATTATTTAATAATGTACCAGGTCCAAATCACGGTCGTTGTTGTCGCTATCGCCTTTATTATCGCCGGAACTTTTCTTTTCCTGCGTTATGCGCCTTTTTACATGTCTTTAAGCGAAAGCGCGCAGAAGATGATAAAAAAGACAAGGAATGTCCTGATTGTGACCATTCTTATCGGCTTTGGAATCTACTTATTTTCTTCCGGGGTTGTCAATGTTGCGCCCCGAAAGGTCATTGATCGATCGGAAGTAATCAAGCAGCAGCAGGATTTTGAACGGCGCCACACGAAGTAAATTTCGCGCCAAATTAAAAACAAAACTCATTTCAAGGAGATTGAGCAATGAAACGGTTGATACCCTTCATAATTCTGTTAGTAGTAATAATCGCTAACGGCTGTGGCGTTTACCGCGAAATTCCGAGCGGCAACATCGCAAAAGTTCTTACCCCCGACGGTTTTCAGGAAAAAATCTGGGAATCAGGAATGGTAGACATAGGCGAAGAAGGAACAGGAGGCCAGAAGAACATTCTGGTCCTTCTGGAGGCAAACAGCACCACGGTTAAAGAACAGTTCCTTTCCGCCGATGCTTCTCCGGATAAACAGGACCACCGAATACTCACCAAAAATGGAACACCGTTGAGCGTGGATTTATACATTAGAGGAATGGTTCCGACTGACGAGAACACGCGCAATTCCATTTTTATCCAAGTCACTCCCGCGCCCACAACGGATCCAAGAGTCCGTCAGATTACACTGCGAGAAGTCTATGAACGGTTTGCGGCTATGGATATTCGCAACCGCGCCAGAGACACGTTCTCGCGTTATGAAGGCCACAAAGAAATCATGGCCAATTATAGGGCCGTCAATGACAGTATTGTCGGCGCGGTGATCGAAATTTTCAAACTCAACAAAGTTCCCATAAATCTCCAAAATGTCGAACTCTCCAATATCAAACCCGACAAGGCAATCTGGGAAGCAGAAAATGAAAAAGCCGCGGCCGAATCCAAAGTTTTCGCAATTGAGAGAATCGGCCAGGCATTAAAACAGAATCCCGGATATGTCGATTTTATGCAATGGGAGGCGGCCCAAAAAATCGCCGAAGTCGGCGCCCAGAAAGGAAATAACACTGTTGTCATTGTGGGCAACGGCGGAGGAAGTTTTGACGCCAAAACAGCCGCTGTAGCTTCACAAATGAGAAGATAAAGCACCTTTCAACAAATTTCAAGCGCGCGGAAAAACATGAAAATTCCGCGCGCTTTTTTATTACTTTGATAAAAATCTCCCCCAAACCCCTCCTAAAGGAGGGGCGCTGCCCAAGAGATTAACCCCCACACCTAATCAGCATCATTCTCTTTGTCATTCCCGTGAAAACGGGAATCCAGATTGATTCGGGTCTGGATCCCCGCCTGCAGTTTACCCCGCAGCTGCGGGGCGGGGATGACAAAAGAGAGTAAAAAATATCCAAGGATGAATTTAAAAATGCCGATTAGTTGCGGGGGTTGACAAGCTCTCCGGATCGAGTAGAATAGAGAAGTAAAAGATAATTTAACCTAATGTAATAAGACACTTATTACAAGCGAAGATTTAAAGGTTGCACACCCGCTTCTTCGCGGGTTTCGTTATCTCCGGAAAGAACGTTAACAATTCGTTTTCACCAGCAATTAAGTGTGAGCAGGAAAATTAGTTAGACAACTAAGAAAACCCGTGGTGAGTTTATCGAAAGAACCTGTGGTGAGCTTGTCGAACCATTGATTTCTTTTAGTTGTCCCGAAATCAGAACGCAGATTGACGCGGGATTCCGCGCGGAAACGCGCGGTCGAAATTTCGCGTTACTCTGTGTTTATTATTGAGAGTTTGATCCTGGCTCAGGATGAACGCTGGCGGCGTGGATAAGGCATGCAAGTCGAACGAGCCTTTGGCTCGAACAATTGACAGTTAACAATCAACACTTAACTACAAAAAACATGCAAACGTTCAGATTCTTAGACTTTCCTGTTTATAAAGATTCTAAGAAATTCTATAGAATGGTAGTTGGTGTTACGGAAAAATTTTCGAAAACTCATAATGACTTGGTCAGGCAGTTAATAAGAGCGGTTTTATCCGTTTCGTTGAACATAGCGGAAGGATCGGCGAAGAAATCAGATAAGGATTTCAATCGTTATATCGAAAACGCTTTGGGTTCAATCAATGAATCGGTTGCCGCTTTGGATATAGCTTACGAAAGTTCACTTATAAATTTAGATTGTTTTAAATTTTTGAAACAATCGGCGGAACAAATCGCCAAACAACTTGGCGGGTTGTCGAAAAAATTAAAAGGTTAATTGTAAAAAGTTAAGTGTTAATTGTTCGAGTTGAAGGCGAGTGGCAAACGGGTTAGTAACGCGTAGGCAACTTACCTTGAAGTCTTGAATAATTCATCGAAAGGTGAACTAATACAAGATGGAAATGAGGGGACGAAAGTCATTCTCATTTAAAGGGTGCAGCAATGCACTTGCTTCTAGAGAGGCCTGCGTCCTATCAGCTAGTTGGTGAGGTAATGGCCCACCAAGGCTATGACGGGTAGGGGGACTGAGAGGTTGGCCCCCAACATCGGGACTGAGACACTGCCCGGACTCCTACGGGAGGCTGCAGTCAAGAACCTTTCTCAATGGGCGAAAGCCTGAAGAAGCGACGCCGCGTGTATGAAGAAGTCCTTCGGGATGTAAAATACTTTTGCCGCCCAACAATTTTTGAGCGTAAGCGGCGAATAAGGGGCTCCTAAACTCGTGCCAGCAGGAGCGGTAATACGAGTGCCTCAAGCGTTATCCGGAATTACTGGGCGTAAAGCGTTTGTAGGGGGTTTTGATAGTCCTGTGTTAAATTCTAAGGCTTAACTTTAGAACCGCGCGGGAAACGTCAAGACTAGAGGATATGAGAGGCTGATGGAACTCACGGTGTAGGGGTGAAATCCGTTGATATCGTGGGGAACACCAAAGGCGAAGGCATTCAGCTGGCGTATTCCTGACCCTGAGAAACGAAAGCGTGGGGAGCAAAAAGGATTAGATACCCTTGTAGTCCACGCCCTAAACGATGATCACTAGCTATTTGAAGTATCGACCCTTCAAGTGGCGTAGCTAACGCGTTAAGTGATCCGCCTGGGAAGTACGATCGCAAGATTAAAACTCAAAGGAATAGACGGGAACTCGCACAAGCGGTGGAGCATGTGGTTCAATTCGACAATAAGCGGGGAACCTTACCAGGGTTAGAAACTCTAACGAATGCCGGCAGAAACGTCGGCAGTCCTCACGGACGTTAGAGTCAGGTGCTGCACGGTTGTCGTCAGCTCGTGGCGTGAGCTGTTCTCTTAAGTGAGTAAACGAGCGCAACCCCCATGCTGCGTTATAAGTGTCGCAGCAAACTGCCTCGGACAACGGGGAGGAAGGTGGGGATGACGTCAAATCAGCGTGGTCCTTTGACACCCTGGGCTACACACGTGCTACAATGGCCGATACAATGGGCTGCGAAGCCGTAAGGCGGAGCTAATCCCATCAAAGTCGGCCCCAGTTCGGATTGAGGGCTGCAACCCGCCCTCATGAAGCCGGAATCGCTAGTAATCGCGGATCAGCCATGCCGCGGTGAATACGTTCTCGAGTTTTGTACTCACCGCCCGTCACTTCAAGGGAGCCGGTAATACCGGAAGCGGCTCATTAGAGCCGACAAGGTAGGATCGGTGACAGGGAAGAAGTCGTAACAAGGCATCCGTAGCGGAAGCTGTGGATGGATCACCTCCTTTCTATATTTTTTTTCGTCCTTTGGACGAAAACCCCGCAACTGCGGGGTATAAAATATGGAGGTGTCGATAGTCGCGTGGTCGTAAGACTTTACGCGATTGGTCACCAGGACCCTAAACTGGGATTGATAAGCGTACAATCTGAAAGATCGCTTCGGGGCAACTAAAAGAAATTAACGCGTCTCCTCTTCCTCCTCTCCTTATCAAGGAGAGGGCGGGCCGTTCGGGCTCTGAAAGCCCTCAGGCTCGAAGAGGTGAGGTAATTCGCTTATATATTGCTGTTATAAAAACCGACTCTTGATTTAGGGTCGGTTTTTGGTTATGATGAAATAAAGAAAAAACGCTTAAATTTTACCTCGAAATACAGCTTTATTTTACAAAGTTATATTTCAAAAGAGAATTTTCAAAAAAATAGTGATGGGAATTGATTCCAAAAAAGCAATCAAATTCTGGCGCGGATTTTTGGTTTTTGCGCTGATTTTTGCTTGGTTATTTTCCGGCTGGCCAAAAGTTTGGCAAAACCCTCCTTTTCCGCCGGAAGTTTTAACAACTAGAGCGGCCAGTCCGGAACCATTTGCTTACACCGGCGGCAGCCAAGATTTTAATCCCGCGGACGGCATATACGCTGTTGACGTGGAATGCTGGGGTGGTGGTGGTGGAGGCGGCTCAATAAATAATAATGGCGGAGGCGGAGGCGGAGGAGGCGCTTACGCCAAGTCCACTGGAGTTGCTGTTACGCCGGGCACTGGATATGCGGTTGATGTTGGCGCAGGCGGCTCTTCAGAGGTGAACGGTGCTGACAGCACTTTTGGCGTGACCACAGTGGTGGCTGATGGCGGCGGAGCGGCAGCAAATAATAACAACGGCACAGGGGGAACTTTAGCCGCTTCAACATATAATGATGCCGCATCCCACGCAGGCGGCAATGGCGGCGATGGTAATACTACTGGTGATGTTGGGGCAGGGGGCGGCGGCGCCGGAGGACCAGATGGCATCGGCAATACCGCTGATAACGCCTCTAATAATGTATCAACCGCAGGCGGCGATGCTAATAGCAGTGTTGGTACCGGCACCGGCGGGGCGGCTAATGACGGCGCCGCAGGCAGTCCTGGCAACAATGATTTAACCAAGGGCGGAGGCGGGGGCGGCGGTTCAGAAGCTGCACAAGTGGGTGGCGCTGGCGGCGTTCCCGGCGGCGGTGGAGGTGGCCGACACATGGGCGCCTTCGGTTACTCAAGCCACTCTTGATAATACTTGGACTTTTGACACGGCGCCTAATAATAATACTGATGGTCAGATTTCCATGGCCGCTACTGCTGGCTACGACTATAGTACTATTAGTTATTCTTTTACTTATACCGCCTGTGCCAGCAATCAAGGCGCCAACGGCACAGACAGCGGCTGGCAAGCCGGCGCTTCTTATTCTGATATTGGTCTGGACCCGAACAAATGTTACGGTTATACGGTCCAAACTAAAGATAGTTTAGAGCAGACCGGCACGGCTTCAGTTGCTTCCGAGACTTATAGTTCAGCCAATGTCCCGGGCCAGCCGACTTTAAACGGCGCCACGGCGACTTCTTTAATTTTAACAAATGACGAAAATAGTAATCCTGCCGCTAGTCCGATAACACTTTTTGCCGTGCAAGTGGTCACGGGTGATGCCGGTTGGATAACTAATTG
>LCEC01000023.1:0-8167 GCA_000997475.1 Parcubacteria group bacterium GW2011_GWB1_42_6 | reverse complement strand
TTGGTTAAGAGATGATCAATTAGACGGCTTGGTTATAGGGGGCGGCGGGACTCCTTTGACTGCCGGAACTACCTACGGAGTGCAAGTTAAAGCCCAAAATGAAAATGGCGACCCAACTGATTTAAGTTTGGAAGGCCAAGGCGCAACATCGGCCGCGGTTTTCTCTGTCACTATAGACCCGGAAAATTTTTCTTATGGAACAATGAATGACAATACCGCTTCAAGCACGCTGACATTATGGAGCGAGGCGGGAATTATTGCCACCAATGGCGATGCCATTGCGGATTTTTATATCTACGGAGCCAACACCACCAACTGGACATTAGACGCGGCAACTTCCACTCCGGATTATTACACGCATAAATTCTGCAACGAAACCGATAATAATTGTTTGGCGTCAGGGCCTTATGGAGCCAGTTTTATCGCTCTGACAACCAGCCCTCAATTACTCAAGGGTAGCGTGGGAATTGGCGAAACCGTCGCTTTTCAACTCTCAATGCATACTCCCAACCCCAGTTCAGTCTATACCACGCAAAGCGCAATAGTAACGGTTCAAGCAAGCGCCCCGTGAGTCGCATAACGCATATCACAAATCATAAATTATGCAATTTTATGATACTTCAAAAGAAAAGATGGTGTGGATAACTTTTTTGGCGTTCTGATGTATAATTAGTGTATTAATAAAATTATGATTTTCAAAAAGAGAATTTTCGTCTGCGAGAGAATAAATCAAAATCGCAATTTTTACATTTTAAAAACCCGACTTGGGTCGATCGGGTTTTTTGTTTTTTTAGAAAAACTTAATGAACCTGGTTAGACATCTTAATATGTTTTTGGAAAAAAATATGTCTTGTGAGGGTTAAAAAAATCATTATGACAAAAATAACGCAAAAAATAACTAATGGGATGAATAAAATAATTTTTTCAGTCGTATTAGTCGCTTTAGCCGGAATGGCGGTTGCCGTATTTTCACTGGCGGCGGAAACGGCTACAGTTACAGGAACGGTAACAGTGTCTAATTATGCCATATCTATTACGGGAGGAGAGAACAGTTTTGCTTACGGAACAATGAGTAACAACAGCGCCTCAAGCACGATGACATTATTCTCTACAACCGGCATCACCGCCACCAACGACGGCAGTAAAGCCAATTTTGATATCTACAGCGCCGACACCGGCGACTGGACATTGGACGCGGCAACTTCCACCCCGGATTATTACACGCATAAATTCTGTAACGAGACCGACAATGACTGTGCGACATCCGGAGTTTACGGAGCCGATTTTACCGCTTTAGACGATGTCGGAAATGTGGCGACATTGGCAGAAGATTTGACGGCGATTAGCGGAACAGTCGATTTTCAACTTTCAATGCATACCCCGAATCCCAGCACGGTCTATACCCAGCAAAGCGCCGTGGTAACGGTTCAGGCAAGCGCACCCACTAATCCCTAAATGAATGAAAAAAGCCATTATATTATTTTGGGGCTCTTTGTTGTTTGCTATATTTTTAACGGGGCCGTTTTTGGCTTTGGCAAAAATCGGCGTGGGCGTGGGCATAGGAAAAATTCAGGTTGACCAGCCATTAAAATCCGGCTTGATTTATACGCTTCCCAATTTTGTGCTGGTAAATACCGGAAATGAGCCGTCTGAATACGGCATTCAAATTGCTTACCATCAAGATCAACCGGAGTTAAGACCAGCCAAAGAATGGTTTAAATTTGAACCTTCTCAATTTTATCTGGAGCCGGATCAGAGCCAATTGGTGCAAATTAAGCTGACCTTGCCCATAAGAGGCGCCAAACCGGGCGATTATTTCGCTTTTTTGCAAGGCCGACCGCTCCAAAAGACAGAAAACGGGATGACCAGCGTCGGCATCGCCGCGGCCACCAAGCTTTATTTTACCGTCGCGCCGGCGAATATCTTTGTCGGGATTTATTATCGCCTTGGCTCTCTTTATAAACTTTATTCTCCCTGGAGCTATGTGATTTCGGCGATTATTATCACCGCTTTGCTGGTTGTGATATTGCGCAGATTTTTTTCTTTTAGTATCGGAATCGGCCTTAGAAAAAAAGAGAATAAAAATGAATGAATGAAAAGAAAATGTTTATTTTTTTGCTCTTTTTGGCGATTATTTTAATCGCCGGTTTTATTTTTTTTTCTCAAAATATTTCAGCTGACACCACAAGCGCGGTCACTTTTACCGTAAAAATTTCAGTCTGCGGAAATGACGAAAAAGAATTCGGCGAGGAATGCGATGGCGAAGATTTTGGGGGATCAACTTGTCAGACTCAAGGATTTTCAGGAGGAGCGATTTCTTGCAACCCCGCCTGCGAAATGAATGATTCCCAATGCAATAATATACCTACGGCAACGCCTACCCCGACATCGGCCGTTCAACCCGGCGGAGGGGGAGGGGGAGGGAGCATTGCGGCTCCCACTGTCGCCCAAGCAATTTTTAAAGGAAAAGCCTATCCGGAAAGCAAAATCGCACTTTTAAAAGACGCTCAAAAAGTGGCGGAAATGCCGGCCGGACCGGATGCCAATTTTGAAATCAACATTTCCGGCCTGTCGCCCGGATCTTATATTTTTGGGGTCTCGGCTGAAGATAAAAAAGGAAATCGCTCCATAACTCATACATTTTCAATTTCCGTAACAGCGGGAACCGCCACCACGATAAGCGGAATTTTCATTCCTCCGACAATCTCGCTGGACAAAGCGGAGGTCAAAAAGGGAGAAGCGCTGAATATTTTCGGATTCGGCATTCCCCAGGCCGAAATCGCCATCTTAATCAATTCGGAAAAAGAAATTGTTAAAAAAACAACTGTTCAAAATGACGGCGGCTGGCTCTATAAATTTAATACTTTGGAAATTGATTACGGAGACCATTCAGCCAAAGCCAGAGCGATCAAAGATGATGATATCAGCTCTTTCTCCAGTGTTTTAAGTTTTAAAGTCGGAACGAAAAATACGCTTTCGATTCCGGAAAGAGCTTTTAATAAATCGGATTTAAGCAAAGACGGAAAAACCAACCTGATCGATTTTTCCATTCTTGCTTATTGGCATAAAAGAAAAAATCCGCCCGCCGATATGGATCTTAACTCCGACGGAAAAATCGACCTGAAAGATTTCAGCATTATGGCTTATAATTGGACCGGCTAAATTCATAAAATGACGCTAAAAATAAAAATATTTTTTTTGATTTTGTTTTTCGCCCTGTCGGCAGACTCGGTTTTTGCCGCCGAAATTTATTTCTTGAAAAAAGATGACGGAACCCAAGCCAGCCGGCAATTTCAGGCAAACATTCTGCTTAATACCCAAGGAGACAAGATTAATGCCATTGAGGGAAAAATAATTTTCCCCTCGGACAAACTGGAATTAAAAGAGATAAAAGACGCGAATTCCGTAATCAATTTGTGGATAGAAAAACCGCGAATTCAAACCGAAAATGAAATTATTTTTTCCGGAATTACGCCGGGCGGCTTTGAGGGAAATAACGGATTAATTTTTTCCGCGGTTTTTTCAGCTAAAGAAAAAGGACAGGGAATTATTCAAATTCAAAATGCCAAAGCTTTGATTAATGACGGGAGCGGCGCGGAAATTCAAATGGACGTAAAAAATCTTGAATTCACGATTTCCGACCAAGATCTGGTTTCTTCATTTTTACCTTCGCCTGAAAACGACACGGGACAGCCGGAAGTTTTTAAGCCTGAAATCGCCCAAAGCCCGGGTGTGTTTGAGGGAAAATGGTTTTTAGTTTTTTCCACCCAAGACAAAGGATCGGGCATTGAGCGTTATGAAATAAAAGAAACCCGATGGAAATTTTTGAGCCGGTTTTTGGGATGGAATCCGGCCGAAAGCCCATATGTTTTGAAAGATCAAAAACTGAAAAGTTATATATTTGTCAGGGCGCGCGATAAATCGGGCAATGAGCGCCTGGCGGAACTGAATCCCAAATACAAATCCGCTTTTTATCAACAACCCGCAATTTATATTATTGCTCTGCTTGTGCTATTATTAATCGTATGGAGGGTGAAAATAAAATTCTTCAAAAAATAGGTCATTCTTGTTCTCTCCGGGAGCGCAAAGGATTGTTTTTGTTGTTTTTTGCGGCTGTTTTCGCTTTGGTTTTTTTTCCAAAGACAACCCAAGCGGCCAGCCTTTTTTTGTCTCCCTCAAGCGGCTCATTCGGCGTCAATAAGAATTTTTCGATAGGCGTTTATGTTTCCTCCGATGAAGCGATGAATGCCGCCTCCAGCGAGATTTCCTTTCCGCACAATAAAGTCGAAGTTGTTTCAATTTCAAAATCCGGCTCAATTTTTAACCTTTGGGCGCAAGATCCTTCTTTTTCCAATAACGCAGGAACAATATCCTTTGAGGGAATTATTCTTAATCCCGGATATTCCGGAACGGCCGGAAAAATTTTAACCGTAAATTTCCGAACCAAATCAGCCGGAGCGGTCGCGGTTGTTTTTTCCACGGGTTCAATCCTGGCCAATGACGGCAAAGGAACCAATATTTTAGACATTTTTGGCAATGCTCAATTCAATATCAATATCCCGACCGGCACTCCGGCGCCAACTCCGCAAATCTCCCAAACACCTTCCCCGAGTCCAAGCCCTTCGATAAAACCGACTTCTTCATCCGTCCCGCAAATAACCTCGCCATCCCATCCGGATCAAAATGGCTGGCGCAATTCCACGGATGCCAAATTTGTCTGGGAGCTGCCCCACGGGACAAATGCCGTAAGAATTCTTTACAGCGAAAATTCCAAAGATACTCCTCAAATTATTTATGAGCCGGCGATTTCCGAAAAAGAACTCTTTAATTTGTCGGACGGAATCCATTATTTTCATCTTCAACTCAAAAAAGGAAAAGAGTGGGGACCGATTGCTCATTATAAAATCCAGATCGATTCCGCGCCGCCCGAGCCGTTTGAGGCAAAAATACAAGGAGGAAATGAAACAACAAATCCGGCGCCAATACTTCTGTTTGATACCAAGGACGAATTGTCCGGCATTGACTATTATGAAATTAAAATCGGCGAAGGAAATATGTTTCTCGCTTCGGCCCAAATCGTTCACAGCAACCCTTTCAAAATGCCATTCCAGTCAGCCGGCAAAAGAAACATATTCGTAAAAGCCGTCGATAAAGCGGGGAATTACACGATTGCCATGGCGGAAATTAATATCTTGCCGCTCGAAGCGCCGATTATCACCGACTTTCCCCAAAGCTTATTGCCCGAAAGCAGCCTTCTTTTAAAAGGAACAGCAATACCAGAAACCAAAGTAACGATACACATCGAAAAATCGGATAGAGAAATAAGACAAATCGAGACGCAAAGCGACAAAGAAGGGAAGTGGTCGCTTATTGATTCCCGGCCTTTCAAAAAAGGCGTCTACAATATTTGGGCGGAAGTCACCGATTCGCTTGGGGCCAAAAGCAGCCCTTCTGTAAAAGTGAGCATACTGGTCAACCCGCCCACCTTCATAAGAATAGGGAGAATCGTGATTGATTATCTGTCAATTATTATAACGCTTGCCGGGATGATAACTCTTGTGATTTTTGGAGCCATTTGGAGCGGAAGAAGTCTTAAAAAGAAAATCAGAAACATTAAAAAAAGAGTGGCCGAAGCGGAAAACTCTCTTTCTCGGGTTTTCGACGCCCTAAAAGAAGAGGCCGAAGATCAAATTTCCAAATTTGACAGCAAATCGGGGCTTAATGAAAAAGAACAAAAAATCGTAAGCAACCTCAAAAAAGCCCTTGAAGAATCCGAAAAGCTCTTGAGCAAGAAGATAAAAAATATTGGAAATAAATAAAAACATTTCCGAAAAACCGCTTCGGGACAACTGAAAGAAATTAAGGCACATCCTCTTCCTCCTCTCCTTATTAAGGAGAGGGCGGGCCGTTCGGGCTCTGAAAGCCCTCAGGCTCGAAGAGGGGAGGTAATTCGTTTATATATTGCTGTTAAAAAAACCGACCCTTGATTTAGAGTCGGTTTTTGGTTATAATGAAAGAAACGGGCGTGCCCCCACACCTATAATAGAATCCTAATTTGATATATCCATTATTCAGATTATGATCTTTATTATAGAGTGCGGACAGGAACGCCTTAGGTGTGGGGGCGATTAGCTCAGTTGGTTAGAGCGCGTCACTGATAATGACGAGGTCTGAGGTTCGAATCCTCAATCGCCCACAAAACAAAGCGCGCCTGCCCCGCTATGCGAGCAAAGCGAGCATTTTGCGGGGTCACTGATAATGACGAGATCCCAAGTTCGAATCTTGGCACGCCCACCCGAATTTTTCCCCTCTTTAAGTAAAGAGGGGTTAGGGGAGATTTTAAAAATGTTAAAATACAACCCCAATCTAAAAGATTACAGCCAAAAGCTAAGGCGGGAAATGACCGAATCGGAAAGAAAGATTTGGTTCAAAATCAGAAAAAGGCAGATAAAAGGATTTCTATTTTTCAGACAAAAACCGATCGGCAACCACATAGTGGATTTTTATTGTCCAAAAGCCAGATTAATTATTGAGATTGACGGCGGACAACATTATGAGGCCGATAATGAAATAGCGGACAAGAAGAGAGATTTAGAATTAAAGGGCTTGGGATTTCAAGTCATCCGATTCACAAATTTGGAAATTTCCAATAATATTGAAAATGTTTTGGAAAATATTTATAAAATCCTCCCTAACCCTCCTTTATTCAAAGGAGGGAATTTAAATTCATAAATCCGGGGCCGATAGCTCAAGAGCACCTCGTTTGTCCCGATTCAATTCAAAATGTTTTTTACTTATATTTTAAAATCAATTCTAAATGGAGATTATTATATCGGCAGTTGTCATAATATAGAAAAACGCTTAAAACAGCATAATCAAGGGCTTACAAAATCGACGAAAAAATTTATTCCATGGGAACTTATCTATAAAGAATCTTTTACCGCAAGAAAAGAAGCCATAGTTAGAGAGAGGCAAATAAAACATTGGAAAAGCAGAAAAGCAATTGAGAATTTATTAAAAACATTTTGAATTGAATCGAGGATCCTCGATGGCTCTGGTGGGCCTGTAATTTAATGGCAGAATAACGCATTTGCAATGCGTAGATGGGAGTTCGATTCTCCCCGGGTCCACCAGAGCCATCGGGACAACAGAATGAAGGGGGTCTGGGGTTCTTCCGATTTTGTTTGCGCCTTTGGCACAATAACAAAATCGAGAATCCGCGATATTCTCCAAATTAAAATTTGGAGAATATCGGGAGAATCCCCATCGGTCCACTGCTTCGCCGCCCCGGGCGAATTCGCAGCGCAAGCGCCAAAATTCAATTAGATAGAAAAAACTATACAATAAAAAAACCGCGTCTTTTTTGGGCGCGGCTTTTGTTTTATGTCAGGCAACATACAATTTTCTTATTCTGGCCCTAGCTTCATCGAAAATCTTATCCCGATCAAAAGCTATGGCCGCCCTCCTATCGCTTTCGGATAAAATAAAAACATATCTTTTTTCTTCGATCCCCAGATCAAATTGCAAATGGCCCAGAGATCTTTCCGCTTCAAGAAGAAGTTTCTCTTCCGTCGCGGTCTTGCCTTCAACATCTCCGGAAAGAAGATGGCTCCTGCCCGCGTATTTTTCCGCCAAAATAATTTGTTCTTTATATTGGGATTCCATTCCTGTTTGGCGGAATCTTTCCGCTTGCAAGATCATTGCCCTGAAAACATCATTTATCATAAGAACCTCCTTTAGCCCGTAAAAACAAGGCCATTTGCCAAAAATCAGGCAATACTCAAGGATAATCCGCCCGCTCCGCCCAGTCAATAGGATCTATTACATAGGATCTATTCCGGTTTGTTTTGGGGAGTGGATTTTGGTAAAATAGAGTATGAACAAACACCAAAATCTGATCTCCGAACAAGAACAAGCCAAACTTTATCTTGTTCACCATATGCATCATTTAAAATCATTTTTTGGCGCCAAACACGAATTGCACCATTGTTTTTTATATTCCCAAAAAGATATGAAAGGGGAGAAATTTGAAATTAAGCACTTCTTGCTAAAAAACGGCCGACTCTTGCATATTTTGGATAAAAAATTTTCCGGAACGCTTTTTGACCACGCCAATAACGCGTTTGAAATCAAAACGGAAGAGATTGGCGGCAAAGATTATTCGATT
>LCEC01000022.1 GCA_000997475.1 Parcubacteria group bacterium GW2011_GWB1_42_6 | reverse complement strand
AGTCGGTGCTTAGGACTAAGATTCTTTAAACTTTTATCCTTGAATCTTTGTCCTTTGAAACCGAAAAAAATTATACCTCGCATGGAAATCATGCGAGGTTTTTCTTTTTTGTGATAAAATTGACGGCAGATCGGAAGATATTTTTCAGCCGTAATCAACGGATTGACGCGGATCCAGTATTCCTCCTCCCCTTATCAAGGGGAGGATTAAGGCGGGGTAATTAATTCAGAATAGGGATTACCTCCCCCGACCCCTCCTTAAAAAAGGAGGGGAGGAATGCAAAAATTCTCAAAACGAAAAAAGCCCGGCTGTGTTCAGCTCGGGCTTCGCTTTTAATTGTTGTTGGCATATATGGATGGACATATTCCCAACTTAGTAGCCGGGAACAAAAACCGCCATATGTGTGTGCACATTACCGCTTGGTCTCTGTTTTCTAATCAATAGCTTCTGGGAGCGGGTCTCCACAAGGCTGGCCTGCCGAGCGAACCGACGCAGCGTGTTATTAATGACCTTGGAGTTTCGCTAATCGACGAACTAGTAGCTGTGGTTCGCAAGTATGTGGAGGCGGTCAGCAATACGATCGTTCGTTGTGCGAGGGTGAACCGCCAGCGTTCCCCGCGGGAGATGCTTGACGCCACGGGCCGTAAGCAGTGCACCAATTCCGGCGTTGTGGAAGCGATGCCTCGGGGTGAGGATGAGGAAACGGAGATTTTCTTCTTCCAGCTCGGTCTCGAGATTAGCGATGCTGATCTCGAGAAAGAGTATGCTCTGCGCGGACTCGTTGCCGCAGACCCTTATTCACTCGCGGCTGTCAACGAAGCCGATCCGGCTTTTGCGGATGCTTATCCCAATAGCACTCACTGGAAGGATTCGGCCGATACATGGTGTTATCTGGCCTTCGACCGCTGGCGCGGCGGGCGCGTCGTGGATGTCGACCGCGACGACGGCGTCTGGGATGGCCATTGGTGGTTCGCCGGCCTTCGCAAGTAGCTTTGTCCTTTGGACTGGGTTCCTTGGTTTTCTGTCCTTGGAATTCAGTCCTTTGAAACCGAAAAAAATTATACCTCGCATGGAAATCATGCGAGGTTTTTCTTTTTTGTGAAGAAGAGAAAAGAAAAGCTGAATATTTTGAAAATAATTAAACTTGAGGAAACCAAAAATTCGTGATATAATCGGGGCGTTCGGGAGATATTTGGGTTAAGGGAACGCCAGATCAGTATTTATAATTATATTAATGTAAAAATCTCCCCCTAACCCCTCCTAAAGGAGGGGAAAATGCTAATTATGGATCAAAAATACATCAGAAACTTCTGCATTATCGCCCATATTGACCACGGAAAATCCACTCTGGCGGATAGGTTTTTGGAATTGACCAAAACCGTGGAAAAAAGGAAAATGCGCGAGCAATATTTGGACCAGATGGATTTGGAACGCGAACGGGGAATCACGATCAAACTTCAGCCGGTGCGGATGAAATACGAATATAAAGGCGAGGAATATATGCTTAATTTGATTGACACTCCGGGGCACGTTGATTTTTCGTATGAAGTATCACGTTCTTTGGCCGCGGTTGAGGGCGCTATTTTGCTGGTTGACGCGACCAAAGGGGTGCAGGCTCAAACTTTGGCGAATTTATATCTGGCGCGCCAGCAAAATTTGGTAATTATTCCGGCTATCAATAAAATCGATTTGCCGGGTTCCAGAGTTGAAGAGGTGGAAAAAGAAATCAGAAATTTGGGCATTGATTCTGAAATTTTTAAGATTTCAGCCAAAGACGGTTTAAACGTGGAAGCGCTTTTGCAAACGGTAATTGAAAAAATCCCATCGCCCGCCGTGGCGGGGGATGAAAAAAAACTTTTTAGGGCTCTGGTTTTTGACTCAAATTATGATTCCTACAAAGGTGTTCTTGCTTATATTCGCGTTGTTGACGGAGAAATAAAGCGGGGAGAAAAAATTTCTTTTCTGGCTTCCGGCGCCAAAGCCGAAGTTTTGGAGGCGGGAATTTTTACTCCCGCGCTTAGCGCGGTTGAAAAACTAAGAGCCGGAGAAATTGGCTATCTTGCCACGGGCCTCAAAGACGTTTCCTTGTGCCGCGTGGGAGACACTATTTCCAGTCTTTTCACTCGCGGCGAAATTATTAAACCATTGGCTGAATATCAAGAACCCAGGCCGATGATTTTTGCCAGTTTTTATCCGGCCGAAGGCAGTGATTTTGACGTTCTGAAGGAAGCGTTGTCCAAATTAAAATTGAGCGATGCTTCGCTGGTCTATGAACCGGAACATTCCGAAGCTTTGG
The DNA here is from genome assembly GCA_000997475.1 of Parcubacteria group bacterium GW2011_GWB1_42_6. GTDB lineage: Bacteria > Patescibacteriota > Minisyncoccia > Portnoybacterales > GWB1-42-6 > GWB1-42-6. The sequence goes on along the minus strand of LCEC01000022.1, from coordinate 6,760 downwards.
GGCGGGGGTTTAAATGCGGATTTTTGGGAATGCTGCATATGGAGATTGTAACCGAAAGATTGCGGCGGGAATACGGCCTCGGTTTAATTGTTACCACTCCAAGCGTTGTGTATCGCCTGATGGATAATTCCGGCATCGAGCGTATGATTTATTCTCCTCAAGAACTTCCCGATCCGTCCAAAATCCGCCAAATAGAAGAACCGTGGATAAAATTGGAGATAATTACTCCCGGAGAATATTTGGGATCGGTTATGAAGCTCACGCAAAGCCTTGGCGGAAATTATATAGACACTCAATATTTAACCGGCGAAAGAGTCGTGATTGTTTACGAAGCCCCTTTGCGGGAAATCATCGTTGATTTTTATGATCGATTAAAGGGCGCCACCAGCGGCTATGCTTCGATGGGCTATGAGCTCACGGGTTGGCACAAGAATGACTTGGTGCGATTGGATATTTTGGTGGCCAAGGATCCGATTGAGGCTTTTTCGCGGATTGTGCCCAGAGACAAAGCGCATCTGGAAGGCAAAGGAATTCTTGAAAAACTGAAAGAGGTTTTGCCGCCGCAGCTTTTTTCCGTCGCTTTGCAGGCGGTGGTGGGCGGAAAAATTTTGGCGCGCGAAGATATCAAAGCCCGCCGCAAGGATGTGACGGGATATCTCTATGGCGGCGATTACACCCGCAAACGGAAACTCTTGGAGAAACAAAAAAGGGGCAAGGAAAAAATGCGCGAAGCAGGGCGGGTGAATATCCCCCAAGATGTGTTTTTAAAGGTGTTAAAAAAATAAGAACCCTACGGAATTACAAATCTTTACGGATGATACGGATATCCCCACCCTCTCTCTCCACCTTTCAAAGGAGGAGGGTTGGGAAGGGGGATGAATCCGTAATATCTGTATTTATCTGTAATTCCGTAGGGTTTTATTCAGAAGCAATAAGTAATTGAAAAGATATAACCTGTCTGTTATCATCCAAGCATGGGGGCGACGGTAAAAATAATCATACTTAAGACTATCAGCGCCACCAAGATAGTCCAAATTATTTTGAATGATTTGCTGTGCCTTGAGAAAGCCATATTCTTTAGTTTAAGGATATGATTCATTATATCAAAAAAACAGATGCCGGAGAATAGTTTTAAAAAATTTTTTTCTTTCAAACTTTTGCTTTTTTTGCTGCTTTTGATTTTCATTTGGTTTGGTTTGCAGCTTGTCAGACTCACTTACAAGCGGCATGAGCTTAACAAGGAAATCAATAATCTGAAAAGCGAAGTGGAAAGGCTGGAAAAATCAAGCGGCGATCTTTCGCAATTGATGAATTATTTCAACAGCGCCGATTTTCTGGAGAGAGAAGCCAAGGAAAAATTGAATCTTAAAAAAGAAGGGGAGAATGTGGTGGTGGTGCCCGAAGCGGCGATAGTTCAGCGAATCAATCAGGAATCGCAAACGGATTCCGCGAAAGCGGAAGATAAAGAAGAAAAAAAAGAAGAAGACGGTAATCCGGTAAAATGGTGGAAATATTTTTTTGGAAAGTAATAATTTTGCGAATAAAGCGGGCCTGCCCGTCGAAGCTCGCTTTGCGAGCGTAGGCGGGTATGGTTCAGTGGCAGAATGCGACCTTCCCAAGCCCCCGCACTTAATCTGCGCCGCGCTTTGCGCGAGAGTAGTACAGTGGCAGTACGTTAGCTTCCCAAGCTAAGAACGCGGGTCCGATTCCCGTCTCTCGCTCCAGATGTACGGATTAAGTGCGGGGATGCGGGTCCGCCCCGGGATAAACCCGGAGCGCCCCGAGTTGATCTCTGGGCGATTCCCGATGCCCGCTCACAGATTAGCAAATCGCTGATCGCTTATCGGAAGAGTTAATTGAATTTTCGATTGGCGGCAAGTGATTAGCGATAAGTGAATAATGCCGGAGTAGCTCAGTGGTAGAGCAGGCGCTTCGTAAGCGTCAGGCCGTGAGTTCAATCCTCACCTCCGGCTCATTCATAAATTGTTTTTTTAACTTTTTCGTGTTAAGTTTAATTTGAAAACATGGAAGATTTCGCGAAAATTTCAGATGAATTAAAAGACCGGGCTCAAAAGGCCAAGGACCGTCTTTGACTTGGCCGGGAAAGCTAAAATTATCGCGGATATAGAGCAAAGGATGGCTGACTCTTCTTTTTGGCAGAACCAAGAAGCGGCCAAGGAAGCCAGCCAAAAATTGGCGGAGCTCAAAAACGAAAGGGAAGAATGGGAAAACATGGATTTGATTTTGTCCGTCTTGGATGATGATGTTAAAAAGCTGCCCGAAAATCCTTCCGCCGAAGAAATGAGAGCGGTGGAAAAAGAACTGAAAGAGGCGGAGAAAAAAACAAGAGAACAGGAGATAAAAGTTTTCTTTTCCGGACCGTACGATCGAAACAATGTTTTGCTTTCGATTTATAGCGGGGCGGGCGGAACCGAAGCCCAAGATTGGGCGAACATGCTTTTGCGAATGTATACTCGATACGCCGAGAGAAAAGGATTTAAGACAAATCTGCTCGATATTCATGAAGGCCAGGAAGCGGGAATAAAAAGCGCGACTTTGGAAATTCGCGGACCTTTCGCCTACGGATTTTTAAAAAACGAATCGGGTGTTCATCGTTTGGTGCGGCTTTCGCCTTTTAACGCCAATAATTTGCGCCACACTTCTTTTTCGCTGGTTGAAATTTTGCCGGAGATTGAAAAAATAGGCGAGATTCAGATAAAACCGGAGGATTTGAGAGTTGATACTTATCGATCTTCGGGACCCGGCGGGCAGAATGTCAATAAACTTGAAACGGCTGTTCGCGTCACTCACCTTCCGACCAATATCGTTGTTTCTTGCCAAATTGAACGTTCCCAATCGGCCAATCGCGAAAAGGCGATGAAGATGCTTTATTCTAAACTTTATCAGTTGGAAACAAAGAAAAAACAGCAAGAAATCACGGGACTTAAAGCCGGCATCCAAAGCGGCGAGGGCACGGCCGAATGGGGTTCGCAGATTCGCAATTATGTTTTGCATCCGTATAAACTTGTCAAAGATGTTCGCACAGGCGTGGAATCGGTTCAGCCCGATCAGGTGCTGGACGGCGATTTGGAAGAATTTATCGAGGCGGAAGTGCGCAAAGTATAATGCGAACCTACGAACTTGATGCTAACTTTGCGAACTGCGAAATAAAAAAGAATTTGTCATTGCGAGCCCCGCAGCTGCGGGGCGAAGCAATCTCGAGTTATTGCCGCTCTCCGCGGGATCGCTTCGTCGCAAACTCCTCGCGATGACGAATTCTTTCGCGGTTCGTAAGTTGGCATTAGATTCGCACATTTCGCATTATGATTATCTATCAAAATGTTTCCAAAATCTATGACGGCTGCGTGGCTTTGGAAGGAGTGAATACGGAAATAAAGCCGCAGGAATTTGTTTCGATTGCGGGGCCTTCCGGTTCGGGCAAGTCCACGTTTTTAAAATTGCTGATCGGCGAGGAAAAACCGACCAAGGGCAAAGTTTTTTTGGATAAGCAAAATGTCCATCTGATAAAAGACAAAGACTTGCCCAAACTTCGGCGCAAAATCGGCATGGTTTTTCAGGATTTTCGTTTGCTCTCGGATAGAACCGCTTATGAAAACGTGGCTTTTGCCATGGAAGTGGGCGGATCGACTAATAAAGAAATAGAGCAGGATGTTCCCCAGCTTTTGGAATTAGTGGGCCTGGGAAGCAAAGTAAATCAATTTCCCCATCAGCTTTCGGGCGGAGAAAAGCAGAGGGTGGCGATCGCTCGCGCTTTAATTCATCGTCCTTCGGTTATTCTGGCCGATGAGCCCACCGGAAATTTGGATCTTTTGAATTCATGGGATATCATTCGCTTGCTTTTAAAAATCAACGAGCTTGGCACAACGATAGTTTTAGCGACTCACGATCGGGAGATAATCAATAATTTGAGCCGGCGGGTGGTAACTTTTGACAAGGGAAGAATAATCAGGGATGAAGAAAAAGGAAGATACATATTCTAATTTTCTGGAAGAAAATTAGAATAAAATTTCTAAATCCTAATTTCTCCTCCTTCGCCCCTCGATAAACTCGGGGCTACGGAAGGACGCGGTAATTTCTAAACAAATCCCAATTTCCAAAATCACAAATTCTAAACGGAATGCATTCGTTTGAAATTTGGAGAATTTGGATTTGGAATTTGTTTCGGATTTCGAATTTCGGATTTAATCAACTTATGATAAAAACCACATTGACGCGCATTCTAAAATCCGGTTGGCAAAGTTTTTGGCGCAACTACTGGCTTTCAACCGCGACTGTCGCCGTGATGACTTTGGCTTTAATGGTGGTGGCCGGGCTTTCGATTTTTAACGTGATGACGCAAGAAGTGGTTTCGATCCTTGAAGGCAAAGTGGATGTTAGCGTCTATTTCCATAATGACGCGGAAGAAGCAAAAATAATCCAGGTAAAAGAAGAATTGCAGGAACTTGATGAAGTGAAAAGCATTGAATATATTTCCAAAGAAGACGCTTTGGCCCAGTTTCAGGAACGCCACAAGGACGATCCGATGATTTTGCAGAGCCTTCAGGAGCTTGATCAGAATCCTTTGGAAGCCAGCTTGAACGTCAAAGCCAATTTTGCTTCGCAATACGAATCGTTGGCCAATTACCTTTCGCAAGACAGGTTTCAGGGCATCATAGATAAAATCAATTACAAGCAGAACAAAGAAATAATTTCGCGTCTCAATCGCATGACGGCCAGCATTCAGAAGACCGGCTGGGGAATTTCGCTGGTTTTGGCTTTGCTTGCCGTTTTGGTTTCTTTTAACACCGTGCGCCTCACGATGTTTAATTGGCGCGATGAAATTTCCGTGATGCGGCTGGTGGGCGCGGGCAACTGGTTTATCCGCGGGCCGTTTTTGGTGGAAGGAATTATTTACGGCATCGTGGCCGGCGCCATCACTCTCATTTTGCTTTTTCCCATTCTCTATATTCTCACCCCCAAAGTTTCCAGCTTTTTGCCGGGAATCAATCTGATAGAATTTTATCAGGCGAATTTCTTGCAATATTCGGTTCTTATAATCGGAGTGGGGGTGATTATCGGCGGCGTCTCAAGCCTTATCGCCGTCCGCCGCTACTTGAAAGCTTAGCTGTTTTGTGCTTTGATTAAGTATTCTTCCCCCTTTATAAAGGGGGAATGAGGGGGATTTTTTATTTTAGGTTTAAACAATCCGGGATCGTCTAATGGTAGGACACATGCCTCTGGAGCATGGAATCGGGGTTCGAATCCCTGTCCCGGAACACTCATGTGATAGGTTCTGACGACCGTGAGGTGTTAGAGCATAACAAAGAAGATCTCCCGATGATTTTTGTTTAGGCATATTATAAATTCCATATGGAAGATTACTTAAATTTAGCAAAAAAAATAGCCGAAGGTTCAGCCCAAATAGCTCTTAAATATTTTGGCTTTGACATCGAAAAAACATGGAAAAATGATAGCACGCCTCTTACTCAGGCAGATACGGAAATTAACAGATTTGTGATTGATGAAATAAATCGAGTATACCCTGGTCATAGCATAAAGGGAGAAGAAGAAAGCGATGAAAAGGCAGAATCAATGTATGTTTGGGTCTGCGACCCGATAGACGGAACAATGCAATTTTCTTGCGGACTGCCAATATTTACCTTTTCTCTCGCGTTGGTCGAAAAATCAAATGGTTTGCCCATTCTCGGCATTGTGAATGACCCAATTATGAAAAATATGTACTGGGCATGCAAAGGAGAAGGCGCTTACCGCAACGGCAGAAAAATACGCGTTTCCAGCGATAAAAATTTGAATAATACTTTTTTAAACACGGATGGCTCTGGAAAGGATATTGGATTCTCCGGAGATTTGACTCTTGGAGCTTTGTGCGAAAAAGGAGCCAAGGTCATGAAGTTGTTATCGGTTATTTATGGCGGCATTCAAGTTGCCAACGGTAAATTTTCCGGAACAGTATTTTTTAATCCTTACGCTCATGATGTTGCCGCGTTGAAGATTATTACGGAAGAAGCAGGTGGCAAAGTTACTGATCTTGATGGAAATGAGCGAAGATATGATAAAGATGGTCTTGGGTGCATTATTTCTAACAGGATTGTTCACGGCGAGATATTGGGATGTGTTAAAAAGCATCTATAGGTTCCAGACCGAGACAGGGAACCAAGTTTAGTCGCCGCCTTTGGCGGTTTTTTGGTGCCAGAAATGTTGCTATAGCAACATTTCTGGCACCTTGTTTGAATCGTCTTTGATTTCAGAATATAATTTAGGAAAAATAAAAATGTTGCTTTATTTTTAGATTTGCTATACGCTTAAAAAGTACATTCATAATTAAATTTAAATCAATCAAATTTCTTGGATTAGGGAGGGCAAGATGTTTAATCTTATTCATTTGGAATCTTTCGCGGTTGCGATTGCGAGAATGGAAGTATATTCAATATCTCCATAAGAGAGGGACCAAAGCGAAATCAAGGATTCAAATGGATTTGGTTTTGTTGTTTCCGATAAGATCGCCCAAAATTTGGAACCGGGAGATCAGATATGCCTAGTTTATATATGATGAATCATGAGTTCTTTATTAAAAATGCAGATAATACCACAAATAAATTCATGCTTGGATATACGTTAAATAGGTATAAATTTCAATTCGATATAAATATACTTGTAAATACTCAAATGCAGCGTCTATCATTAATGAATTATCTAAAATCTAATTTTAGATTCAGACATCTGTTTCCTATTGATAGAT
>LCEC01000021.1 GCA_000997475.1 Parcubacteria group bacterium GW2011_GWB1_42_6 | reverse complement strand
GCAGAAGAGCCGCAAACCAGCTCCAATCAAAGAATCATCGCCGATATTTCGGATTTAAAACTTCCTCTTTCGGAAAATCTTTTTGTCTCGGCCCAGATATTGCTGCCCGACGGGCCCATACGCAATTGGGAAATTGCCGATCCCAAAATAAGCGCCAAATCGGTTTTGATTTTTGACGAAAAAAATCATTCCGCGCTTTTTGAATACAACGGCATCCGGGAATCGCGGCCGATTGCCAGCCTCACCAAATTAATGACGGCTCTCGTAGTAATGGAAAATGCCAAAACCGAAGAGATTTTTTCGGTGAGCCAGGAAGCCGTAAACACGGAAGGAATAATGGGCGGGTTTTTGGCAGGGGAGAGCTTGACGGTCAAAAATCTTCTCTCGGCAATGCTTATTGAATCAAGCAACGACGCGGCCGCGGCTTTGGCCGAAAATATCGAAAAAAAATCCGGCCGTAATTTCATTGATTTAATGAATAAAAAAGCTGCCAATATGGGATTAAAAGATACTTCTTTTGCCGATTCAAGCGGACTCAACCCAAGCAATTTTTCGAGCGCCTGGGAACTTGTAAAAATAATGGCCGAAGTCTTGAAACAGCCGATTCTCGTGGAAATTATGCAAACCAAGCAAACAAGCATAACTTCCCAAGAAGGCGATAAACACATTTTAAACAACACCAATAAGCTCCTGGGAAAAATTCCGCAAATCATCGCCGCCAAAACCGGCTACACCGAAGAAGCGGGAAATTGCATGGCTACGGCCTTCGCGGCTCCCGACGGCAAATCAACCGTTATTGTTGTCGTGATGGATACTCCGGATCGAATGGCCGAAACTTCCAACCTGATTAAATGGACGAACAAAGCTTATTCGTGGTAAAATAACCTCGAACCCTACCAAATTACTAATTAAGTACAAATCTTACTAATATACAAATCAATACAAATTCGTAAATTGGTAATATTTGTAAAAGATTTGTAATTTAGTAGGGTGCCTAATATGCAAGATTTGTTTCAAATATCAAGAGTCCTTATTCTGGCCGCCATAAGTTTCGCTTTGGCGATTTTATTAACTCCAATTTGGTTGCATTTCTTGAAAAAATACCGTCTTGGCAAACAAATCCGTTGCGAAAATACTCCCGTCTTTTCCAAAATGCATCAAAAAAAAGTAGGCACACCCACCATGGGAGGGCTTTTAATCTGGCTCACTGTTTTAATTTTAACTTTGCTTTTTTGGGCGCTTTCAAGGCTGGCTCCGGATTCCATATTCCATAATTTAAACTTTTTGAATCGCAGCCAAAACCTTCTGCCTTTGGGCGCCTTGGTGGCTTCGGCGCTCGTTGGACTGGCCGATGATTTGCTCGGGATTTTTAAAGTCGGTCCCAACGGCGGAGGACTTAAAATGCGCCATCGAATTTTAATATATACTTTGATCGCCAGCTACGGCGCTTGGTGGTTTTTCACAAAACTCGACTGGAGCGTGATTCATGTCCCATTCGTGGGAAATTTTGATATTGGATTTTGGTACATTCCCGTTTTTATCATTGTTCTGGTCGCCACCGCTTTTTCGGTCAACGAAACCGACGGCTTAGATGGACTGGCCGGAGGAGCGCTGCTCACTTCTTTCGCCGCCTACGGCGTAATCGCTTTTTCGCAAGGCCATTATGATTTAGCCGCTTTTTGCGCCGCGATTATCGGAGCGCTTTTGGCTTTTCTTTGGTTTAATATCTGCCCGGCAAAGTTTTTTATGGGCGACACGGGCGCCATGTCTTTGGGAATCACGCTTGGCATCATCGCCATGCTCACGAATCAGTTTATTCTTTTGCTAATCATTGGTTCAATTATGGTTATTGAATCGCTTTCAGTGATAATTCAAATAATCAGCAAAAAATTGCGCCATGGCAAGAAGGTTTTTGCTTCCGCGCCCATCCATCATCATCTGGAGTCAAAAGGATGGCCCGAAACGCAAATCACCATGCGGTTCTGGATTATTTCGGGCGTTTCGGCTATACTGGGACTTATAATCTCGTTTTTGGACAGATTCTATCTATAGCCCTCACTAATTACGAATAAAATTCGCTCTAATTACGAATAAATTACCTCACCCAAACCCCCTCTCCTTTTAAAGGAGAGGGTGAACCGCTAAGACTCTTCCGTGGCATTCCATTCGTAATTGGCTTTAAATTCGTAATTAGCGTGGAAAATATGAATTTAGAAGACCTTAAAGATAAAAAAGTAACGGTGATGGGAATCGGCCTCCACGGAGGAGGTTTGGGCGTGGTTAAATTTTTTGCCAAACAGGGAGCAAAAGTGCTTGCCACCGATTTAAGAAAAGAAAAGGAACTCAAAGAGAGCCTGGAAAAAATAAAAGATTTGCCGGTGGAATTGGTTTTGGGAGAACACCGAACCAAAGATTTTGAAGAAACCGATCTGGTGATAAAAAATCCGGCCGTTCCCGAAAAATCCGAATTTTTGGAAATAGCCAGAAAACGGAATATTCCCATCGATAGCGACATTGGAATATTCTTGGAACTTTGCCCGGCGCCAATCATCGGAGTAACCGGAACCAAAGGAAAATCAACCACATCCTCAATTTTGGCGCATCTGCTCAAGAAAAAATATCATAACGTCATTCTGGCCGGAAATATCCGCACTTCGGTTTTGGAAAAATTGCCCGAGATAAACAAAGATTCTGTTGTCGTTCTCGAACTTTCGTCTTGGCAGCTGGCCGATGCCAAAAGCCATAAAAAAAGCCCCCATGTTTCCGTTATTACCAATGTTTTCCCGGATCACCAAGACAGATATTCAAGCTATAATGAATATGTGGAGGATAAAAAGCTTATTTTCCGATTTCAAGACGAAAAAGATTTTCTCTTTTTGAATTACGGCGAACAAAATCTTCAAGAAATGGCCGGCGAAGCAAAATCAAAAGTTTATTTCTATTCTCCAAATGGCGACGAACTGCTTATGGAAGATTGGCCGCCTCATTTGCGCCAGGCCCCCAGAATCGGAGCATACGCGCGGGGAGAAAAAATCTATTTCGGAGCGAACAAAGAAGAAATTTGCGCTTTGAGCGATATAAAAATTCCGGGCCGACACGTTTTAAACAACGCTTTGGCGGCAATTTCCGTAGCCAAGCTTTTTGACGTTCCAAGCCAAGACATAAAATCCGCTCTCGCGGAATTTCCGGGGCTCGAAGGCAGACTCCAATTGGTTGCCGAAAAACGGGGAGTAAAATATTACAATGACACCACCGCCACTAACCCCGACGCGGCTATTGCCGCTATCTCGGCCTTTGAACAAAAAGAAGAATTGGAACCGAATCTTATTTTGATCGCCGGCGGAGCGGATAAAGATTTGGAATTTGAAGAAATGGCAAAAAAAATAAATCAAAGTTGCAAAGCGGCGATTCTTTTGGATGGCACGGCCACAGAAAAATTGGAACAAAAAATAAGAGAAAACCTCTCGAGCGGCCGCAAAAAAGAATTAATAATCAAAAAAACCGATGATATCAATGAAGCGGTTTTAATCAGCCGCGACTTTTCAACTAAAGGAGATATTGTTTTGCTTTCCCCGGGAGCGGCCAGTTTCGGCCTTTTCCGCCATTCTTACGAAAGAGGGGAGAAATTCATGGAAGTGGTGAAGAACCTAAAATAACCCTGCGGAATTACCGCGCCTCGCTCGCCTCGCTAAAGCTCCGGCGAAGCGGGCCAAAGCCGATTATGATTAGTTATTGATGCAGATAAACAACCTTTAGTTCGCATTATCCGTATTTCGACTAATCAGCTTTAAGACTTCGCGGCGGGCGGGCAAATCTTTACGGATGATACGGATAGAATTAAATCCGTAATATCCGTATTTATCAGTAATTCCGCAGGGTACCAAAAATAGTGAAATTTCACAAACCCGATTTTATCATACTCGCGATTATTGGAATCCTGATTGTTTTTGGTTTAATAATGATTTCTTCGGCCAGCATCAGCTCAAGCCAGGAAAATTTTCAGGAAAATTATCACTACGTTAAAAAGCAAATCATCAACGGCTTGATCCCCGGATTGGTTTTGGCCGTGATCGGTTATTTTATTCCTTACGGATTTTTTAAAAAATTGTCAGTGCCGCTTTTGGCGCTCTGTATTCTGGGATCGATTTTGGTTCTTGTTCCGGGAATCGGCTGGGGACATGGCGGAGCCAATCGCTGGATTCAAATAGGAGGATCCATCGTTCAGCCATCGGAATTTCTGAAGCTGGCCATGATAATTTATTTGGCTGCTTGGTTTTCTTCCAAAGGCAAAACGGTTAAAAATTTCCATGAGGGCTTTGTTCCTTTTATTTTTTTAACGGGAATGGTTGGAATATTGCTCATTGCCCAGCCCGATTTTGGCACAATGGGAGTCATAGCTTTAACGGCTCTTATTATATATTTCTTGGCCGGCGCTTCATTTTCACATATTGGAATGTGCATTGCCGGAGGCGCGGCGGCGCTTTTGATTTTAATCAAAACCTTTCCCCATGCTTATAGCCGCCTTAGCACTTTTCTCAATCCGGCAAGCGATCCTCTGGGGGATAGCTATCAAATAAATCAAGCCTTGGTCGCGTTGGGATCGGGCGGATTTTTCGGCTTGGGATTGGGGCAAAGCATTCAAAAACACCGCTATCTTCCCGAGCCCGCCGGCGATTCAATTGCCGCGGTAATCGGCGAAGAGCTGGGGTTTATCGGATTATCCGCCATACTTATACTTTTTTTGCTCTTGTTTTTGAGAGGACTGAAAATATTTAAAAGCGCTCCGGATCAATTTGGCGCGTTGCTGGCCGGCGGAATCGCAAGTTGGTTTTTGATTCAAGCTTTGGTGAATATTGCCGCCAATTGCAATATAATTCCCTTAACCGGCATTACTTTGCCATTCTTTTCCTTGGGGGGTTCCTCGCTCACCGCCACGCTCGCCGGAGCGGGAATTTTATTGAATGTTTCAAAACACGCGAAAATTTGATAATCATAATGCGAAATATGCGAACCTAATGCAAAACCCGCGAACTGCGAACAAAAGAATCTAATCGATTTTCGCAGTTCGCATATTTGGCATAAAGTTCGCAGGTTCGCATCATAATCGTGCGCATCGCTTTAACAGGCGGAGGAACGGGCGGACATTTTTTTCCGGCTTTGGCCGTAGCCAGAGAGCTCAAAAATATCGCCCGAACCAATCCGCTGAAAATCTCGCCCACCGAAGGAACAAACATAGATTTGATTTTTTTAGGTCCGCGGACAGAGGGAGAGAATTTACTAAAACAAGAAGGAATCAAACATAAAAAAATCGCGGCGGGAAAAATCAGGCGTTATTCTTCTCTTCAAAATTTCATTGATATTTTTAAAATTCCTTGCGGATTGGTTCAAGCCCTTTGGCATCTTTATTGGTTTATGCCCAACGCTGTTTTCAGCAAAGGGGGTTATGGCAGCGTGCCGGTGGTTTTGGCCGCATGGATCTACGGCATTCCGGTTTTGATCCATGAATCGGATTCCGTCCCCGGAATCGCCAATAAATTCTGCGCCAAATTCAGCAAGCGAATCGCGATATCTTTTTCTCAAGCCGCCCAATATTTCCCTCCGCAAAAAACCGCGCTCACGGGCAACCCCGTGCGGAAAGAATTGCTTGGCGGTTCAAAAGAAGAGTTAAAAAATGATTTAGCGGGCTACTCGGGATTGAAATACACTCTTTTGATTTTGGGCGGCAGCCAAGGATCGCAAGCGATAAATAAAATTATTATTGAATCCGTTATTCTTCTTTTGGCCAGATGCGAAATAATCCATCAATGCGGAAAAGATAATTTTGAGGAGATAAAAAAACAATTTCCGGCAGGTTTTCCCGAAGGATATTTTCCTTTGCCGTTTTTAGAGGAAAACTTGCTCAAAAACGCCTACGCGGCCGCCGATATCGTTATCTCCCGCGCCGGAGCGACGAGCATCGCCGAAATCGCAGCCTTGGGGAAACCCGGCATTTTAATTCCTTTACCCTCGGCCGCCGGCGACCACCAAAATATCAACGCCGCGGCTTACCAAAAATCCGGAGCTTGCGAAATTATAAATCAAGTTAATTTAACCCCCCATCTTTTTCAAGACAAGATTTTTTCAGTTTTGGATAACCCCCAAATCCGCCAAAAAATGTCCGCCGCCGCGCGGCATTTCAATCCCCAAAACGCAACCGAATTAATCGCGGAAGAATTGCTGAAAATCGCGAAATGGTGAGATATTTATAAAATACAAAAATCCGTTTTATTCCCCCTCTTAGATAAGAGGGGGTTAGGGGGGAGTTATTTTAATAATATATTTATAAATATCTCGATTCATAACCCACCCTAACCCTCCCTTATCTTAAGGGAGGGAACCGCTAAGTGAGTTTATCCGCAAACATTGATATTTCATAGCTAAATAAAAACAGCCGGCGAATTTTTCACCGGCTGCGGATAATAAAACCATAATTTGATTATTCTTGGGGGCTCATAAAAACACAAGCCACCATTCCTGCTATAGCGCCAATCAGCAAAGCTATGCCATAAGAAACAAGCTGGGGAGCGCCTCTCTGACTAAAAGCAAGCGGGACGCAAGCGCCACAAACGCAAAAAGCGATGACGCCTACGATTATTTGCCTGATTCTTCCTTTTGAAAGTCTCGTGATACACCTCTCCCTATCTTTGCAAACATTGTGTATAATTTAAGGAAGGATTGGATAGGATAAAGCAGCAAGAAAAGCCACTGCGAGACCGAAAAACAATCCATACGCGGCAAACTCGGTTATTGCTTCACCCTGCAACAACGAGACAATAATAAAACCGGCAAAGGAAAGAATAAAAATTATTGCGGCATAAATGGTTCGTTCTTTTGCCAAACTTTTCATGAGACACCTCCTTTATTATAACTATTAAGATCCGCGACAAAGAACTGCTTATATAATAGCAACTGTGATATGAAAAATACAACAGTCCGCACCAGATTCGCGCCAAGCCCAACCGGTTTTTTGCATGTGGGAGGATTAAGAACCGCGTTATATTCCTATTTATTCGCCAAGCAAAACGGCGGGCGATTTATTTTGCGTTTGGAAGACACGGATTTAAAAAGATTTGTTGAAAGCGCGGCCGAGGCGATTTACAGCGGCCTCAAATGGGCGGGAATCGAATACGATGAAGGGCCCGGCAAAGATGGACCATTCGGGCCGTATATCCAATCACAAAGACTGGAAATTTATAAAAAATATGCCTTGGAACTGGTTAAGAAAGGCGCCGCCTATTATTGTTTTTGCGGCGAAGAAACTTTAAAGCAGATGCGGGAAGAGCAAGCCGCAAGAAAACTGGCGCCAAAATACGACCGCCGATGCCGGAAATTAAGCAAAGAAGAAATCGAGAAAAAATTGGAATCCGGCGCGCCATATGTCATCCGGATGAAAATTCCCCAAGGACGGAAAATCGAATTTGACGATATCGTGCGCGGAAAAATTTCATATAACAGCGACGAATTGGATGACCAGGTTTTGCTCAAATCCGATGGTTATCCAACATATCACTTGGCTGTTGTGGTTGACGATCACTTGATGCAAATTTCGCACGTCACTCGCACGGAAGAATGGCTGCCTTCAACGCCAAAACACATTCTGCTTTACGAGTATTTGGGCTGGGAAATACCGCGGTTCGCCCATCTGCCGCTGCTTTTGAACACTGACAAAACGAAGATGTCCAAACGCAAGGGCGATGTGGCGGTGGAAGACTATATAAAGAAAGGCTATCTGCCCCAAGCCATGATAAATTATTTGGCTCTCTTGGGCTGGAACCCGGGCCTGTCCCCCGAAGTTTTAGCAAAGGGGGAGCACGAGCAAGAAATGTTTTCCATGCAAGAGCTCATCCGAAACTTTGATTTGCATAAAGTCCACAAAGCCGGAGCGGTTTTTGATATTGAAAAATTAAATTGGTTCAATTCCCAATATTTAAGAAAGTTCTCGGACGAAGAGCTGTTGGAAAAAACACGGCCATATTTACCAAACACGAAAGATTTCAGCAACGAACAAATCATCAGAATGCTGAATCTGGAAAAAGAACGAAGCGCCACGCTCGCCGCGATAGGGGAGAGCGTTAAGTTTTATTTTAATCTCCCGGAATACGAGAGTTCCTTGCTTAAATGGAAAGATATGGCGGATTCGGACATAAAAAAATCTCTGGAAACTTCACGCGAGATTATTTCACAAACCGACGAACAAAGTTTCACTTCGCAAAAACTTTCCGAAGTTTTTCTGGAAAAAGCCAAGGGATTCAAAAATAGGGGAGAGCTGCTCTGGCCTTTGCGCGCTTCCCTTTCCGGACAAAAATTTTCTCCCCCGCCTTTTGATATTTTGGAAATTTTGGGAAAAGGAAAAAGCTCGGAAAGAATCAACGCGGCGATTGAAAAAATTTCTTAAAAATAATCTCAAAAAACAGCCCATGTTTTTGTTTGAAAAATTTAAAAAAGAATTAGCCGTCATCGCCATTTTTTCGCTTTTTTTGAATTTTCCCGTTCTCGCCCGCGCCGAAACGGTTGATGATCTGAAAAGCCAAATACAGCAAAGCCAAAATCAAATTCGGGAGCTTGAAAAGCAAATCGCCGCCTTCCAAGAAGCCCTTAAAGACACGAAAAGCGAAAGCGCCACCCTCAAAAGCCAGATCGGCAAAATGGAAACGCAGATCAGAAAACTTCAGGCCGAGGTTAGCCTCACCCAGGCAAAAATTTCCCAAACTTCGTTTAAAATCGAAGATCTCTCATCGGAAATAGAAACAAGAAATATCGAGCTCGAAAAACAAAAAGCGAATCTGGGCCGGATACTTTTTGCCATTGACGAATATGACCAGGAAACTCCCTTTGAAATGATTTTGAAAAATCAAAATTTTTCGGATTTTCTCAATCAAGCCCAATATGTGGAAGATCTGCAAAATAACCTTCAGCAAAAAGTCCGCGGCGTCAAAGAAACGAGAACGCGGCTTGAAGAGCAAAAAACGGAATACGAAAATCAAAAAAATCAATTGCAAGAATTAAATCAAGAGCTTAAAGGCAAAACTTCGGTTCTTGACAATCAAAGGGACGAAAAACAGGATCTCTTGGCAACAACAAAAAATAA
>LCEC01000020.1 GCA_000997475.1 Parcubacteria group bacterium GW2011_GWB1_42_6 | reverse complement strand
CAACCTTTGTTTTCCTTTGTCGGTTAAAACAAGGGTCAAAGTGCCATCGGGATTGGGTTTAGCGGAAATAAGTTTGGAGCGGTAGAGTTCGCGGATATCTCTTTTTATTCTTTCCTTTTCAATCTTCGCCCATTCTTCTTTAAGATCACCCAAAATTTTCATATGTTTACCCGGCGTGCGAACCATAAGCAAAGAAAGACCGCCAAAAAGCAAGGTTAGAATTTTTCTTTTGTTGTCGGATAAATTACCCATCCTTATTTTATTTAATTTAAGCGAGCCTGCTCTCAATTCAAATGAATCTACTTATTGCTTTGATTTTGACGACTTATTCCACGATCGTGGAATAAGTCGTCAAAATGACCAAACTTCACCCACCAATACCGCAGCAATTAAATAAAAACTCAAAATAATTTTCCTCCTCTTGGAACTTCTTTGGTTGGCGAAAGTAAAATTACGCCACCCTCGCCATCAGGCAAACCGAGAGTTAAAACTTCGGATATAAAAGGACCTATTTGCTTTGGAGGAAAATTTACCACGCCTATTACTAATTTTCCAAGCAATTCTTCCCTTGTATAATGTTTTGTGATCTGAACCGAAGATTTTTTGATTCCAATTTCCGGACCAAAATTTATCTTGAGTTTGTATGCCGGTTTCTTTGCTTCGGGAAAATCATCCGCCTCCAAAATTTCTCCAACTCTTATATCTACTTTCTCAAAATCTTGATAATTGATCATAAATTATATTTTATATAATAAATTATTCTCTATTTTTATTCTATCCTATATCTTTCCGCAATACAAAAAAGGCGGACTTAAGCCCGCCTTTGCGATTCGGATATATATCCGGAACGCCTGAATGAATTGTATAAAATTTACTTCTTATTTTCAAGCGCCAAGGCTGCCAAATACACGTTGCGCAAAAGCAAAGCAACGGTTACCGGCCCGATTCCTCCGGGCGTGGGAGTCAAAAAAGCCGCCTTTTGAGCCACGCTCTCTCTGTCGACATCTCCAATTATTTTTCCATCGTGGTATCTTGTGATTCCCGCGTCCACCAGAACCGCGCCATCTTTTATCATGTCCCCTTTTATCATATTGGGACATCCTGAAACCGTAATTACAGCGTCAGCTTTTTTCAGTTTATCTTCCGCGCCAAAAACCAGGCAGGTATTTCTGACTAGATATTTAAGACCCAAACCTTCTTTTTGAAGTATCGTTTTTAAAACTTGGCCGAAAATTTCGGAATTGACAAAAGCCAGAGCGCTTTTACCCGATAAATTATTTTTGAATCCTTCCCGCAAAGCCAAAAGAATCGCCAATGGCAACACCGGCAAAAAATTGCATCTTCCCTTTTGCAAAATTTTCAAATTTTCTTTATGAAAACCATCCGCATCTTTTTTGGGATCGATTGATTCAATGATTCTGTCAGTGTTAAAAACAGCCGGCAGAGGCAACTGGACGATTATTCCGTGCGCGTCCCCCGCTTTATTCAGTTCGTTGATTTTAACGATTATATCATCTTCCCTGGCTCGGGAAGAAAAATCATATTCTTCAACCTTGATGCCTATTTTTTCCCCGGCCTGTTTTTTGAGCCTGACATAAATTTTGGAAGCTTCATCGTCGCCAATTAAAATAACAGCCAATTTCGGTTTTAAATTCTTGGCTTTTATTTCTTTGGCTATTTCCTTCTTGATTTTTTCCGCGACCTTTTTGCCGTCAAAAATATTCATTATATTTTGATTTCTTTGTATATGGGAAATTTCTTGGCCAGCTTTTGGACTTGCGATTTTATTTCCAATTTGATTTTTGGGTTGGCGGGCGCTTTAATGAATTTCGCCACGAGCCCGGCCAAAATTTTAGTCTCTTTTTCCTTTAATCCCCGAGTTGTTATTGCCGGCGTTCCCAAGCGGATTCCCGAAGGATTGAATGGGGGTTTGGGATCATTGGGAATCGCGTTGCGGTTAACGGAAATTCCGAGCTTATCGAGTTCTTCTTGGATTTTTTTGGAATCCGCGCCAAACAGAGTCAAATCCAAAACTATCATATGATTGTCCGTTCCGCCGCTTACGACTCTGATTCCTTGTTCTTCAAACTCTTCAGCCATCGCTTTGGCATTTTTTACGATCTGCTTTTGATAATTCTTGAAATTCTTTGACTGCGCTTCCAGAAAACAAACCGCTTTGGCCGCGATCACATGGTCCAGCGGCCCGCCCTGCGTTCCCGGAAAAACGCCTTTATCTATTTTTTGCGCCAAAGTTAATTTTCCATCCAAATTCACTTCGTCTTTTTCCTTGCAAAAGATCAATCCGCCCCGCGGTCCGCGCAAAGTTTTATGAGTAGTGCTTGTCACCACATCGCACCAAGGAAACGGATGCGGATGTTCGCCGGCGATTACCAATCCCGCGATATGGGCGACATCGGCCATTAAATACGCGTTTACTTTCTTGGCAATATTGGAAAATTTTTCAAAATCCAATTTTCTGGAATAAGAAGTCGTGCTGGCAATAATCAGCTTGGGTTCGAATTCCAAAGCGATTTTTTCCACTTCATCGTAATCGATCATTTCGGTTTTGGCGTCCACGCCGTAATGGCGGAAATTATAAGTTTTGCCGGAAAAGTTTACGGGCGATCCGTGGGTCAAATGTCCGCCCGAAATCAAATCAAATCCCAAAATTTTATCGCCGGGTTTTAACAAGGCCAAAAACACCGCCGCGTTGGCTTGAGATCCGGAATGGGGCTGAACATTGGCGTGTTCGGCGCCGAATATTTTTTTGGCGCGATCAATGGCGATTTTTTCTATTTGATCCACAAATTCATTGCCGCCGTAATAGCGTTTGTCCGGATAACCTTCAGAATATTTGTTGGAAAGCGGCGTGCCCATCGCCGCCAATACGGCGGAGCTGGCGTAATTTTCGGAAGGAATCAAAGTAAAAACGTTTTTTTGGCGTTCAATTTCTTTTTTGACGAGACCATAAATCTTGGAATCGGTTTTTTTGAGATTTTTCATTTAAGTTCTAAGTATGTCATCCCCGTGAAAACGGGGATCCAGATTAAGTTCAAAACCTGGATCCCCGCCCGCTTCGCCGGAGCTTCAGCGAGGCGAGCCTACGCGGGAATGACAAATAAAATCACCATTATTACAATAAATTTTTAATTATTTGATCCAGTTGTCTATAAAGATATTCTAAACTATCTTCATTTATCACCGTATAATCGGCAATGGCGATGGGGTTGGCCTGGGTTAAATTTTCGATTTGGGAATAATCCCGGCTTTTTCCCTCTTCCGGAGTCAACGGCCTAACCGATCGCTTGCCCAATCTCTCGTATCTTGTCTTTGGAGAAGAATAAACGGTTATTGCAATAAAATTATCTCCGAATTTATTTTTAAATTCCAAATATTCCGGCCAGCTGTATAAACTTTCAACTAAAACAACATCCGATGGCAAATCTTCAATCTTTTTTATAACCTGTTTGGCATAATGCAATTGGCCGTATTTTGCCCGCAAATCTTCCCTCACTTCCCTTTCATTTTTTTCATTTATTTCCAATCTTCTCGCCCTCATCTCATCAAATGTAACCTCGCCGAAATAAACTTTGGGCCAATTATATTTCTTGATCAAATAATTTATGGCTTCGCTTTTTCCGGAACCGGGCAAGCCCAGAATTGCGATAATTTTTTTGGACATGATACCAGAAAGCCTCTGTAAAATCAATTAAAATGAACTATACTCTCCTTTGGGGAAAATAGTATCCCTTTTCTCTTTGAATGATATCGCGTCCGCAATAGCGCTCTCCTTCGGCGCATACTCCGGTTTTAAAGCAATGAGGCTCAAGAGCCGGAGACCCGGTCAATTGCTCGCGAAATTTCCGCGCAACATTATAAATTTCTTCTTGCGCGCACCAACACAGCCGCTTTCCCTGCTCATGAACCAGCGCATTTATAGGGCATTTTTTAGAATAGCCCACCACAGCCCCGTAAGGCGCAATTATCATTCCGAGAGATTTGGGAATGCCGAATTCGCAAAGATAAAGATCGGTCCATTCACTGATCAGAGCGAGAGCATCTTCCGATAATCCCAGTTCGCACACCACCGGCGGCGCGTAAAACTCCCTTGTAAACCAGGGAATTCCCCGATGAATTGTCCTGTGGCGCTGATCCTGCCCCATGGTTGCCAGAGAAATTTCGATATTCAAAGCAACACTGCCAACGGAATTATCCATCATTTCCGGCCTGAAAAACAATTGATCAACCGGAAAAGTGAGTTCCGGAGAGGCGCTAACCGCCGATATATCCTGTGTCTTGACAATTTCCAAAAAAGGAGCGTAAACAACATCATTGTTTCCTCAGAAAACCGGCGCCCCAATCATTTTGACTCGCTTCGGACGCTTCGAACATGAAATTAATCCCGGGATATTTTTCCAGAATCAATCTCGCCATTTCCGAAACCGCAAATTTCATGGCCGGAGTCCAGGCAGTTCGATACATCGTCGCCAGAGTGATCAAATCAACCGTGTAGTCAAGAGCCGTGGGAAAAATCGTCGGAATAAACACCCTCATCTGCTCTTGGGCGATTTTGTGAGAATTGTTTCCGATATACTTTTCGGACGCAAATGGCCTGTCTTTTTTCAGCCAATCAGAAACAAGCTCGGTTGCCTGTTCCATGTTTGATTGATAAAATCCAACGCCCCGTAATCCGGATCATCAAACATTTCGCCGCAAAATCTTCCGCTGCGCTGATCCGTGTTATAAAACGGGTGCGCCAGATGAAGACCAAAGGTGACATCGCTAACAGCNGGCAAAAGTTGCCGACCAATGCTCGAGAGGCGTGTGATGGCCTTTTTCGAAAAGGCGGCCCTTCACATCTTGCTTTCCTTGGCCGAATTCGGGCATTTTTGCCTGATAGCATGTTCCGGCCGCGTGTTGAGCCAGTTCATACGGATCAACATTCGTGTGCGCCAAAAGCTCCACTCTAATCATAAATCCTCCCTTGTTAAATTATGAAATAACTCCCTTGAGCCTGATTTTGAATAATCGTAAACAAAAAAGCTTTTCGGGTTATTTGATAATATCCCGAAAAGCTCCAACAGGTCAATCAATTACTGATTTTTATATTCTTCCACCGCGTCCTCGATTATTTCCAATTCCACTCCGCATTTCTTGAAAAGCTCGCGGGTTGGCCCATCGGCGTGATATTTTTTCAACACCACCACCCGCTTGATTCCGACTCTGGCGATGCGTCTCGCGCAATAAACACAAGGCGTCATTTTGCAATAAAGCGTGGCGTCTTTGAGTTTTATTCCATCCATCGCCGCCTGCAAGATCGCGTTTTCCTCGGCATGCAAAGTTCTCTGGCAATGCTGGCTTTGCGAACCATCCGGCCAACTGATCGTCACCATAAAATGTCCAACATCATCGCAATGATCGTCGCCGGGAGCCGAACCTGTGTAGCCGGTGGTTAAAACCGTCTGTGTCTCCGAATCAACGATGATCGCCGCGCATCTGCCTCGATCGCAAGTGGCGCGCTTGGAAATCGCGTCCAGCATCCCCAAAAAATATTCATCCCAGTTGGGCCGAACATAGCCATTTAATTTGCCGACTCTTGATTTGCTTTTTTGATTTTTCATAATATTGGACTTATCCGTCTTTTTTAAATTTAGCACAACAAATGTTCAAAAGCAATTTTAAAAGGCCTCCTTGAATTATCCAAGAAGGCCTTATGTTTATTTTGCGACCCGGATACGCTGCAATTTGACATAACGGATATTAATTCCCGCATCTTTTATGATTTGAATTCCATTGTTAGGGTAGACGCCCTCCAATAGTACCATCGTTTCAATGCCCAATCCGGTAATAATTTTCGCGCAGATTTCACAGGGTTCGGCATTGACATAAATGGTTGCTCCTCTTGTCCCTACCGCCCCTTCCCTGTTGAGAGCTCGGGTTATTGCCGACCATTCGGCATGCATCGCGCGGCACTTCTCGAGCTGAGTGCCCGAAGTAATTCCCAATTCTTCGCGAAGACAACCGACTTCTTCGCATTTTGCCGAACCTGTGTACTGATCGTTGAAACCCTGAGAAATTATCCCGTCATCTTTAACAATGACGCATCCGAACTTTCGCGTTTGGCCGATCAGATTTCCTTCGGCATCTCTTTCGTATCTTCCATTGACTTTCTTTACGCCTCGAACACACCTTGATCTCTTGGCCGCGGCCAGAACAATTTCCATATAATAACGGTCTATCCGGCGAATTTCCTCGTCGTAGTCGGCGGTTCCCAAACCGCTGCCGAAAAGACCCGTACTGCCAAAGCCCAAGCCGCCCCGCCGAGTTTTGGGCAATTCTCCATCGGTCAACTCCAAAATCGGAACCTCGGCTCTGGAAAAAACAAGCTGGGCGATGCGCATATTTTTTTCAATCACAAACGAATTATCACCTCTGTTGCGCAACAAAACCCCCGCTTCGCCCCGAAAATCCGGATCGACCGTGCCCGGCGAATTGGAAAGTTCAATATCAAATTTATTCGCCAAACCGCTGCGAGGCCGCACTTCGCATTGAAACGGCCAAGGAACAGCCATTCGCACTCCAATACCGATAAGAACACTCTTGCCCGGCGGAATTTCAAAAGGCAAATCTTGAATAACCCTCTTGGTTATTTTGTCCAGCACCCTCGAACCAAAAACGTCATAGCCGACCGCCCCATCCGACGCCCGAATAGGAATTAAAGCGTCTTTCCTGATCTTATTCATCCTGATAACCATGCAATGTCTCCTTACGCAAAATTATTAATGTGCCATCAAGAATTTCTTTATTATTATAAGGTTAAGATTAGAGATAAAGCAATAAGCCGCGCCTAAATAAAGCAATCGCTTTATTTGAAAATCCGATAAAAAACAAAAACAGTCCCGCATTATGCGGGACTGTTTTTTTAAAATTATTTCTCTTCCGTTTTAATCCCCATCGATCTGGCCGTGCCCTCGATAATCTTCATCGCCTGATCAATATCATTGGCATTGAGATCTTCCATCTTCTTTTTGGCGATCTCGCGAATTTGATCTTTGGTCACTTTGCCGACTTTGTCTTTTAAAGGATTGGCCGCGCCCTTGGGAATTCCGGCCGCCTTGCGGAGAAGATCCGCCGCGGGAGAAGTTTTAAATTTCAAATCATAAGTCCGGTCTTCGTAAATCGTGATCTGCACCGGGATGATATCTCCGATTTTATCCTTGGTGGCCGCGTTGAATTTGCCGCAAAATTCCGGCAAATTGATTCCGAATTGGCCGAGGTTTGTGCCTACCGGAGGCGCCGGAGTGGCTTGCCCGGCGGGAAGTTGAAGCGTTTTTACGATGGTTATTTTTTTTGCCATGAGATTTCAGTTTATCAGTTTATCAGTTCTTCAGTTTATCAGTCTGCTGCCTCAAGAACCTGATATAACCATTAACTGCTTTTATTAGACCTAAATATTTTTCAATAATTAAATTTAATCTTTCCTTACTGACAAATTCCTTTTCTTTGCAAACAGACAGATTGCTCTTTGTTTCTTCCGCCTCGCAAATAACAATATCTCTTAGAATATGGATTTTTTGTTTTATAGATAATTTACTGTAAGCTTCCGCAATATTATTCGTAACCGACGACGAAGATCTTCGCGATTGGTCCACGCTTCTATATTTTTCGTCTCCGGGAAATTCTTTTGTAATTTCAAACACTTCCAATTCCAGTTCTCTTGCCATTTGATAGATTTTTAAGTTGTCCAGTCCCGTGGCCATTGAATTTTAACTGACAAACTGAAAAACTGATAAACTAACCTCTATATCTTTCTCACTTGCAAGAAGTCGAGTTCCATCGGCGTTTCGCGTCCAAAAAGAGAAATCAATACTTTTACTCTGCCGCGCTCTTCATCAATCTCCGCCACTTTACCATCCGTATCCTTGAATGGGCCATCCGTAATTTTTACCGCGTCGCCAACCGCCAAATCAACTTTGTATTTGGGCTCTTCAACGCCCATTCTTCTTTGAAGTTCTTTGATTTCTTCAGCCGAAACCGGGGTTGGTGTTGTGCCCGAACCAACGAATCCCGTGACTCTGGGCGTATTGCGCACCACATACCATGAATCGTCCGTCACGATCATTTCCACTAAAACATAACCGGGATAAATTTTTTCTTCCACCACTTTGCGCTTGCCGGACTTTATTTTAATTTTCTTTTCGATCGGAACCAAAACGCCGAAGATTTTATCTTCCATGCCCATGGATTCAATGCGCTGCTTGAGGTTGCGCGCCACGGCTTCTTCATACCCGGAATAGGTGTGAAGAACATACCAATTTTTGCCTCTGGATACTTGTTTTGGCATAACTTACAGATTTACGGATCTTTACAAATATACGGATAAAATTCAATTTTGGATTCCATCTGTATATCTGTATTTATCTGTAATCTGTATGATATTAAATGACAAATCTGTTTAATAGCCAAACGAATATGAAATCCATCGCGCCCAAAAACAAAGCCACGCCCAGAGATACTCCGATTACCAGCAATGAGTGTTTGACTGTTTCCTGTCTTGAAGGCCAGGTGATCTTTTTAAATTCTAAGCGCGATTCTTTGAAAAAATTGATAATTCCAATCTACGAATTTTATTCAAATGCTACAAATATATTCGCATAGACATATTCGTGTGAATTTATGCCATTCGCATGCTATTCGCGGCATTTGCGCGTTATTTGTAGATTGGCATTAATTGCATTTGTAAAGTTTTTAAAAACCCCGCGAGGGGGTTTAATCAGGTTATAACCCCATTCTAATCTTTTTTGTTAATCTGTCAAGAAGTAAGAAGCGGGGCTATATATCCAGATTTTGAACTTTTTTGGCGTGTGTTTGGATAAAACGCTTGCGAGGAGCCACATCATCGCCCATCAAGACGTCAAAAACCTTATCCGCCGCCGCCGCATCGGCCACAGTCACTTGTTTCAAAACCCGATTTTGCGGATCCATCGTTGTTTCCCAAAGCTGCCCCGGATTCATTTCTCCAAGACCTTTATAGCGCTGAATATTTACTCCCCCGATTTTTATTTCTTCCTCCTTCGCCAAGGCTTCGGAGGACAAGCCCTCTTGAGAAGAAGTTTCTGAAGCCGAGTCATCTTTTTTGGATTTTTTGCCGCTTTTTTCCGCCGATAAAGCTTTTGATTTTTTGATCCGTTCCAAAATCACGTCCTTTTCCGCGTCATTAAAAGCGTAGTGGGATTCCTTGCCGCGTGAAATTTTATAAAGCGGCGGCTGAGCGATATAAACGTGGCCGGCATCTATCACCGGCATAAAATGCCGAAAAAACAAAGTCAAAAGCAAAGTGCGAATGTGCGCGCCGTCAACATCGGCATCGGTCATAATAACGATTTTATGATAGCGGAGTTTTGAAATATCAAATTCGTCGGCAATCGCCGTCCCTAAGGCGATAATCAACGCTTTGATTTCTTTGGAAGCGAGAGCCTTGTCGAGCCGCGCTTTTTCCACGTTTAAAATTTTCCCGCGCAGAGGCAAGATGGCCTGGAATCTTCTGTCGCGTCCCTGTTTGGCAGAACCCCCGGCCGAATCGCCCTCAACGATGAAAATTTCCGAATCTTCCGGATCCTTGGAAGAACAGTCGGCCAGTTTTCCCGGCAAAGCCAAACCGTCCAAAATTCCTTTGCGCAAAACAGTTTCTTTGGCGGCTTTAGCGGCCTGGCGCGCTTTGGCGGCCAAAATACATCTATTCAAAATTTCTTTGGCATCATTGGGATTTTTTTCCAAGTATTCTTCAAGCGATTCGGCGATTACCGCGTCAACCGCCACCCTGGCCTCGGTATTGCCAAGTTTCGCTTTGGTTTGGCCTTCAAATTGCGGTTCGCGAATTTTTAAAGAAATAACCGCGGTTAAACCGTCGCGAACATCGTCGCCCGTTAAATTTTCATCGGAAGTTTTGAGATAATTGTTTTTTCTGGCGTAATCGTTAAGTCCGCGCGTCAAAGCGGTGCGAAAACCCGTTAAATGCATTCCGCCTTCAACCGTGTGAATATTGTTGGCAAAAGTCATCTCCGTACTTTGCATGTCATTGGTATATTGCAAAGCGGTTTCAACCTGAATGCCTTCGTATTCTTTGTTGACGTAAAAAATATTGGAATGGCGAGGTTCTTCTTCTCCGTTTAAAAATCTGACGTATGAAATTATTCCTCCTTCAAAATAGAAACTGTATGAACGCTCTCCGGTATCTTGCGCGTCCGTTTTTTTCTTTTTGGAAACTTCGCAAAGTCCGAAAAATTCTTCCGGCTTGGCGTCAACCTTTCTCAAATCGCGAATAATGATTTTTACTCCCTTGGTCAAATAAGCCTGTTGGCGCAGGTGCGATAAAATTCTTTCCCAATTAAAGTTGAGATCGTGAAAAATCGCGGGATCGGGTTCAAAATATATCGTTGTGCCGCTGCCGCCGCATTTGCCGATTTTTTTCACCGGTCCCTGCGGCTTGCCCTGTTTATATTCCTGGCAATGCAAAAAGCCGTCGCGGCAAACTTCGGCCCGCAACCAAATCGAAAGCGCGTTTACCACCGAAACGCCCACGCCGTGCAAACCTCCCGAAACCTTGTATGAATCGCCGCCGAATTTTCCGCCCGCGTGCAAGGTGCATAAAACCGTTTCCAGGGCCGATTTTTTAGTTTGCTTATGGATATCCACCGGAATGCCGCGGCCATTATCCTTGACCTTCACGCGATTGCCGGGCAATAAAGCGATCTCTATTTCGTTGCAATAACCGCCCATTGCTTCATCAATGGAATTGTCCGCGACTTCCCAAATCAAATGATGGAGGCCGTCAACTCCGGTTGAACCGATATACATTCCCGGTCTTTTTCGGACAGGGTCAAGACCCTCCAAAACATAAATGTCTTTGGCTTCGTACGAAACTTCGTTTGTGTTTTTTTCTTTAGCCATATAATCCCGCCAAATTACTGATAAATACGGATATTACGGATTTAATTTTATCCGTATCATCCGTAAAAATCCGTAATTCCGTAGGGTTCATTTTTCCTGATACAAAAACATCACTTCTATTCCCACGATTATTATTAAAAATGCCAACGCCATCCACCAGCGGAATAATCCGGCCGCGTTCATCGCCAAAAATCCGATAAGCAAAATACCCAAAAGCGTTCCCTCTCTGAATGAAACCCCCAATGAATAAAAAGCCGAATCTTTATATTTTTTCCGCCTCAAGAAAAAACCCAGCAAACTGAAAAAACCGCAAAGAGCCAAAAAAAGGCTAAAAAAAAGAAGAACCAAGATCAATCCGCCGGCGTTTTGGGGCGAAAAAAAGTTGATGATCGCCAAAAAGGAAGCCAAAGCGGCAAGACTTGCCATCCCTATTCCCCACAGATAAGGTTTTAAATTCATAACGCTATTTTATGCCCTGATTTTATCACAAAATGAGCTTGAAAGCAAATGAAAAAGAAGCTGATTCCGCCGCCAAAAAGCGTCCGATTCTCCTCTATTTTTTGAAAAATTCCCTTCTTATTTCCTCTTCAATCACCCGTTGATATACCTTTTCGTAACCCTCTACCATCTTTCGGACGCTAAAGAAGTTTTCCGCTCTTTGCCGGCAATCGAGCCGGTTTATTTTTTCTATTTTTTCCATCGCCTTAAAGATTCCCTTGGCGTCCTTTACCAAATATCCGGTTTTGCCGTCTTTGACGACTTCCGGCACCGCCGCCGTTTTATAACCGATCACCGGCGTGCCGCAAGACATCGCTTCAATCATTACCATGCCGAAAGGTTCATTGGCATGCGTGGGAAAAATAAGCGCTTTGGCATTTTTCAAGTATTCTATTTTTGCGTTATTATCCGCTTCGCCGATATAACGAATATTCACGCCGTCAATAAACGGCTCTATTTGTTTATGCCAATAGTCTTCATTGGAATATGATTTGCCGGCTATTATCAATTTAACTTTCGCGGCCCGAGCTGCTTCAATAGCCAAATGGACTCCTTTTTGCTCCGTGATCCGGCCCAAGAACAGGAAATAATCTTTCGGCTCGGGATTATAGACATATTTTTCCGTATCCACTCCGTGATAAATATTAGCCACCCAATTCAAAGCCGGCAATTGTTTGCGCTGAGCCCAGCTGATGGAGATGAAATTCTGATTCTTTACTTTTTCCAAAACGGAAACCATATCGCTTGTTATCGGACTATGAATGGTGTGGACCGTGGGAGTTTTTACCAAGGGAGAATAATAGCATCCAAGCAAGTTAAAATGGCTGTGAATAATGTCGAATTCTTCCGATTTTTGATAACACCGCGAAGCCAAAAGATGCATATATCTTTGTTTGGCAATCTCGCCCAGGCCGGGAATTTCGAAAACCGCTTTCTCCGTCACGTATTCCAAATTCGCCAAAGTCTGCGAGTCTTTGGTGGTAAAAAGACTCACATTATGCCCTCTTTTCACTAATTCGTCCGTTAGAAGCCCGGCCAAAGAATATATCGCTTTTGAAGACTTTGGGGGAATGGAATACAAGTTCGAAACCAGTTGGGCGATTCTCATAAAATTAGGATTAATTGATTAAGAAGCCAGATTTATTATCTCCAAATATTTCTCAAAGACAGTTTCCGGATCATATTCTTCCTTTATCCAGCTTATCAATTCGGGCGAAATTTTCTCTAGAGAAATTCTTTCGATTTTTTCCATTGTTTCGGCCGGATCTGAAAAATCATCTATCCAATGTTCCAGCTTAAATTTTCTGTAAAGATCAACATATCCGACATTTGGACTGATCAACGCGGGAGTGCCGCAAATTATGCTTTCAAGGACCGTGTGGGGAGAAACATCAAATAATGAAGGGCATACAACCACGTCCATTTCTTGATAAAATTTCCAAAGGTCCTCACGAGGCATCAAATCTCTTACTTCGACATAAGCGTAATAATCCGACCTGGAAATTCCAAGAGCCTTCGTCTTTTCGGGAATTCTTGTGATCGCGAAAAACTCGGCCGGAACATTTTCGCTTCTCGCGTGCTTGGCCAGATTTAAAAAGGCTTGATGATTTTTTATCCTGTCCCATCTTCCTATCAAGCCGACTTTAATTTTACTCCTTACGGCACTGCGCTTGGCGGGACAGTGAAAATCAAAACTCGCTCCCAACGGAACAATAAAGCAATTTGGACATTTTTGTTTTAAAAATTCTTTTTCGTAAACATTCCGGGAAAATTCGTTCAAAAAAATATGAAAACATTTTCGATTCAGAGCCAAACTTTTTTCGCCTTTTAATATTGCATCGGCTTGCTTATCGCCCAAATAATCCCGATATAAATCAAATTCTTTAAAAGTAAGTCCGGCATGAATAAAAACGACTGGAATTTCCTTTTCTTGAGCGCGCCAGCCCAATAAACAAGCTAACCAAGAAAATCCGTTAAGAAACACTATATCTGGCACAACCCTTTCAAACACAGAATCAATAAACCTGAAAGCTTCCGAAAAGCACTCTCTCAATTCGAGCGAAGAGCATTTCTCGGCCGATTCTTGAGAATAATTCGGAGGAAGCGCCAAACCGTAAAAATTTTCTTTGGGAGAAATTGTTTTGAATTCCTCGCCCGAATCCGCTCTTTTGGCAAATAGCCCGAATAATTCGTAATTGCCCTTATTTTTGAGAAAATTTTGAAAGATATCTTGCTGGCTCTTCGTACCCGATATAAAGCTTTTGGTTCCATTTAAATCAAAATAAAAATTAGTCAGTATTTTCATTTGGTTAAACTATTGATTAAATTCTCTCCCAAAACAACAAAAATAGCTCGGTTTCCTTGCTTGCGTTCAACTTATTTTAACTTTTAACAATCAATCTGTAAACCGGCAGCGGCATATTTAAGGCAGAAAACTCGGGCTTGCAAAAAATATTTTTTTCATATATAATAATTCCGCGGGGTAGAGCAGAGGTAGCTCGGGGGTCTCATAAGCCCCAGGCCCGGGTTCGATTCCCGGCCCCGCAACCCAGATTTAAAATATATCCAACCTCGGATGTCATTCCCGTACAAACGGGAATCCAGATTAATTCGGGTCTGGATCCCCGCCCGCTTCGCCGGAGCTTCAGCGAGGCGAGCCTTCGCGGGGATGACAAGAAAATGGGCCGGCGTAGCTCCATCCTTCGCTCAAATTGGTATTTGAGCTTCGGAAGGGCGAGAATCAATATTAGAATGATACCTTGCCCATCGAAGCTCCGATGCAAACTGTGGCGAAGATGGGCCGGCGTAGCTCAATGGCGGAGCAGGGCTTTCATAAGGCCAAGGTTAGTGGTTCGAATCCACTCGCCGGCACAAAAAATAAATGGGTCGTTAGCGTAGCCTGGCTTAACGCGTCTCCCTGTCACGGAGAAGATCAGGGGTTCGAATCCCCTACGACCCGCCCCTATTTAAAAAGCCAGCCTCTAAAGGCTGTTTTTTGCGCTCTATTGCTTATATAATGAACAGATAATAATATATAATCGAGAGTAAAAAAGTACAAAAATGAAATTTCCACAAGATTTTAAAAACAAGATTATTTGCGGGGACGCAATAGGTATAATGAAAAAAATACCAGACGGAGCAGTTGATCTGGTTATTACCAGTCCACCTTATAATCTAAAAAATTCCACCGGAAACGGCATGAAAGATGGCCGTGGTGGCAAGTGGGCAAATGCCGCCTTGCAGAACGGCTATACGCACCATAACGATTGTATGCCACACGAAGAATATGTAAAATGGCAAAAAAATTGCTTATCGGAAATGCTACGAATTATACCGGACACGGGAGCTATTTTTTATAATCATAAGTGGAGGGTTCAAGACGGAAAACTGCAAGACCGGCAAGATATTGTTAGCGGTTTTCCGGTTAGGCAAATTATCATTTGGAGACGTAAAGGTGGTTTAAATTTTAATGCTGGCTATTTTCTTCCAACCTACGAAGTTATTTATTTAATTGCAAAATCAGAATTTAAGCTTGCTAAAAAAGCTAATGCATATGGGGATGTTTGGGAATTCACGCAAGAAATGAACAATAAACACCCGGCGGCATTTCCAGTTAATTTAATTGATCGGATAGTCTCCTCAACAACCGCAAAAATAGTGATAGACCCGTTTATGGGCTCTGGCACAACAGCAATATCTGCTATAAACTTTAAAAAGAATTATATCGGTATTGATATTTCGCCGGAGTATTGTGAAATGGCCAAAGCGCGCATAAAAAAACATTTAGCCCAAGGAAAACTAATTTAATTTTATGACCAAAAAACCAATAATTTATACTAAGCAAGCCTTAATAGACAAGCTTAAGGAAATTGTTAATACTGGCTGGATACCAAATGCTAGACGAGGCAATCAAGGGGGTATAGGGAACACACTAGAAGATTTACTTGGTATAAAAGAAAATAATCTTCCTATTCCAAATGCAGCCGAATGGGAGCTGAAAGCGCAAAGATTAAATTCGTCATCTTTGACTACGCTTTTCCATATAGAACCCTCGCCTCGCGCTGTCGGTTTTGTCTCTCAAATTTTATTGCCCAAATATGGATGGGCGCACCAAGAAGCAGGTAAAAAATATACCTCTAAAGAATTGAGCTTTCGGCAAACGATCTGTACATCAAAAAGTGATAGGGGTTTTGCTGTAAAGATAGACCAGGAAGAAAGAAAAATCTTAATTTCTTTTGATGCTTCAGCCGTGGACAAAAGACATAAGGCTTGGCTGAAATCAGTCAACAAAAGAATCGGCCTAAGCGAAATAAAACCGCAACCTTATTGGGGCTTCGATGATTTAGAGCATAAGGCCGGCACAAAATTATTAAATTGTTTTTATGTACAAGCGGAAGTTAAAGTTGAACGCAAGAAAGAATTTTATAAATATACTAAAATAATGATGTTGCAAAAATTCAGCTTTAAGGGATTCTTGAAAGCAATCGAGAAATCAAATATTTTGGTGGACTTTGACGCTCGCACCGGCCATAACCACGGAACAAAATTTAGAATGCGCCAAAATTGCCTCCCTATATTATACGAAAAAACTACCATCATTATTTAAAAGTAAAGGGGATAGACATAAAGACGGCTTGTAGCCGTTTTTAGTTTGGCTGGGGCTTGACACTGACAAACAAAATGATTAAGATGGACTAAATGGTCGAATAAACAGCCAGTTAACTTAAAAAATATGGACACTAACACCTACAATTTTGAAGAATTTACTTCTTTTAAGGGCAAATTCTCCTCTAAAATAAGCCTGGGTAAAACGGGTGGTTTTGGCTTTAGCTCGGGGTTTTATAATAAGTATAATCTTAAAGACTCCGTTGCCTTAAAGATTTTCTACGATAAAGAAAAAATGGCCGTTGCTTTTAAGTTTTTCAAAAACGAAGAAAGTGGTGCAATAAAGTTGAAACCAAGAGCGACAGGAGGATATGTAGCAAGTCGTTCATTTATAGGCAAGTATGGAATCAACCCTTTAAAATATGCTGGACGATACGAACCCAAAGAAGTGATGAGTGATAATCTCGGAAAAGTTTATGTGATTGAGTTAAAAGAAAAACAAAGCAGTCCTAATTAAATACAAAACGCCAAAGGTGGATCCCCTTAGCGTTCTGTAGATAAATATGTGGTAAACCGGCGTACCTATTCTAATAAAAGTCGCACCGGCAATCCACGACCCTTTCGGGTATTTTCATTATACCCGAAAGGGTTAACAAAGTAAACAATAATGGTTTATCTAATTTCTTATAGGCTTAATCGTCCGGGTCAAGATTATAAAGATCTTTATCAAGCGATTCAAAAAATTTCTGGAACTTATTGGCACCACACTACTTCTGCTTGGTTAGTTGAATCAAATTTGCCAGCTAAGCAAATCTATGATTTAATTAACCCGCATGTAATAGATGTAAACGATGAATTAATTATTTTTCGATTACAGGGAGAATATTACGGGCGTCTCGCGGAGCAAGAAATTTGGCGTTGGTTAAGTTCATTAAGTTTTTAGATTAGCTAAAGTGTCGCAGAGCGTTCTGCGACACTTCTTTTTTAAGATTGACTAAAATTTTTAGTTATTAAATACGTTCCAACATCGTCTCATACGACCCCCGCCTTCGTCCCGCCTTATGGGACTACGACGGGCAAAGCCCGCTAAATAAAAATTTTTTCAATATTTTGTAAACTAAAAACCTCGCGATTAGCGAGGCCTTTTTGTTTTATCGGATTTTATGATAAATACTCCAATTCCTTCAGCGCAGTTTCGTAATAGCGGATCGCCTCTGTCGCCTGCTCCGCGCTTATCTCGGCCTTGGGATTATTGACGATGAGATTCCGCAAGCGATGGGCCTCCCAAACCAAATCAACGCTTGAAAGTTCGTGTTTTTGAAATTGAGTTAAACGCTCTTGCATATCTTTGCCGGGCAAAGCCATGCGGATGAAAATATCGTCAATGATTTTATCCGCCTCGATCACCGCCAGCTTCAAACTGGCTTGATCTCCTTTTTCCAGGCGATTTTTTATTTTATCCCAACGGCTTATGATTTTTTCCGCTCCGTGAACCGATTCCCGCGCGTAGATCCTCTCCCGCAACTGCCAGCCAAAATCCGCCCTTTTAAGAAGAGCGATGATAAGAAAAATGAAAAAGAAAGACACCAAATAACTGATAAGTTTTAAAATCAAAATTTCCCGCGAAAGATCAAGAGTGTCAAAAAAAATATAAATTTTGTCGTAAAGATCGTAAAAAAACGAGAGATCAAATAGATAAGTGCGCATAAATTGCTTATTGCTTATCGCTTATCGCTTATCATAAAAAATCCATTTCCCTTGAATTTGTCATTCCCGCCCCAAGCGGGAATCCAGAAAATTAAGATAAAATCTGGATTCCGGCTCTGCCTGCTGGCAGGCCGGAATGACAATAAGCGAGTTTCTAATGAATTACCCAACCGCAGCAGAGCTGCGGGGTAAAATTACTGACGTAATTTAAAGAAATTATATTTACGGCTCGTGATCGGCAAATTACGACTCAATGGCTGACGCCGCCTCAAAAATCAAATCTTCGGAAAAATGTTTGCCGATGATTTGCAAACCAACCGGTAAATTTTCCGATTTTCCGCAAGGAACGGAAATTGCCGGCAATCCCGCCAAGTTAACCGAGATGGTATAGATATCGGCCAAATACATCCGCAAGGGATCGGAAACTTTCTCGCCGATTTTAAAAGCGGGCGTGGGCGCGGTTGGAGTTATTATCACGTCAACTTTTTCAAATGCTTTCTTGAAATCATTGATAATTTCAGTGCGGACTTTTTGCGCCTTGAGATAATAAGCGTCGTAGTAGCCGGCCGAAAGCGCATAAGTTCCAAGCATTATTCGGCGCCGGGGTTCCGCGCCAAAACCGTTTTGTCTGGATTTTAAATAAACATCCATCAGATCGCTAATCGCTAATCGCTTATCGCTAATCGCGGAATAGCCGTATTTAATGCCATCATATCGCGCCAAGTTGGCCGAAACTTCCGACGGCATAATTATATAATAACACGGCAAAGCGTATTTTGTATGCGGCAAAGAAATTTCTTCCACTTTTGCTCCTTGCGCCGCCAATTTTTGAACGGCGTTCTTTACGAGTTTTTCCACTTTGGGATCAAGACCTTGGGCAAAATATTCTTTGGGCAGACCAATTCTTAATTTTCTAATTTCGTCCGCCTGAGACGGATTTGAATTTCGAAAATTTCCATCCGAGCTGGTTGAATCTTTCGGATCGCGGCCATTTATCGCTTCAAAAACCATTTTGCAATCCTCAACATTTTTCGCCAAAGGCCCTATTTGGTCCAATGACGAAGCCATTGCCATAAGCCCGTAGCGGGAAACCGCGCCATAAGTCGGTTTGAGCCCCACAACGCCGCAAAAAGAAGCCGGCTGCCTGATTGAACCGCCCGTATCGGAGCCCAGCGCGAAAGCGCATTCGTTCGCCGCCACGGCCGCCGCCGATCCGCCCGAAGAGCCGCCCGGAACCCTTTTTAAATCATGCGGATTGCGGGTCGGGCCGAAAGCGGAATTTTCGGTTGATGAACCCATGGCGAATTCATCCAGATTGGTTTTGCCCAAAAATACAACTCCTTTTTCTTTGAGTTTTTTTATAACTTCGGCGTCATACGGCGCGACATAATGCTCGAGTATTTTTGATCCCGAAGTGCATTTCTCGCCTCGAATGAGAATATTATCCTTGATGGCGCAAGGCGCGCCTTCCAAAATTCCAATCTCTTCTCCCGCGGCGATTTTTTTATCAACCTCCCGAGCTTGTTTTTTGGCTGATTCTTCCATCACATTCAAATACGCGTGGATTTCGCCATCGCGCTCTTTTATTTTTGACAAAAAAGCTTCGGTCAATTCGGTTGCCGAAAAATTCTTATTTTTCAATCCCTCGTGAATTTGAGCGATAGTTAAAGAAGCGAGATCCATGGTTTATTGCAAAACAGACTTTACTTTTATAAAATTATCTTCTCTTTGCGGAGCATTGCCGAGAATCTCTTGCCTTTCATCCTCCGCTGTTCTTCGCGCCTCGTCAGGGCGCACGACATTTTCCATTCCCGTGGCGTGAGCCGTTGGCTCGATGTTTTCGGTCTCGACTTCTTTCAGTTGTTCGACAAAATCCAAAATCTCCGAGAGCTCGCTCTCGAGTTTTGATTTTTCATCTTCGCCCAAACCCAATCGGGCAAGTTTGGCAATGTGGTTGATGTTCATAAATTCAAAAATTTTTAATTTTTGAATTTTTAATTTTGTAAATAAATCTTAATATTTAAAAATTAAGAAATTATTTAAAAATTATAAAATTAAAAATTATAAAATTGTTTAGGATCCCAGCATCTTCAAAAATTCCTCCTCCCCCACTATTTTAACCCCAAGCTCTCTTGCCTTGTCAAACTTTGAACCGGGGTCGCGGCCGGCCACCACCAAATCCGTTTGAGAAGAAACGGAGGAAGAAATATCTCCGCCCCGTTCCCTGATCGCTTCTTTGGCTTGATCTCTGGCCATGCTTTGCAATTCACCCGTCAAAACAATGCTCAAACCGGCCAAATTTTGATTCTTCTTTTCCTTGGGATTTTCTATTTTTATTTCCTTAAGCAGTCTTTCCAACAACTTTTCGTTTTGCGGATCGCGAAACCATTCATAAATGCTTTTTGTCATCACTCCGCCCACGTTGGGCAAAGCATTCAAAGTTTCCAAATCCGCTTCTTTTATTTTTTTGATATTTTTAAAATGATTGGCCAAATCAATCGCGGTTTCTTCGCCCACATGCAAAATTCCCAAAGCGTTAATAAAACGGTTCAAGGCGACCTGGCGGCTTTTATTGATCGAAGCCACTAAATTGGCCGCCGATTTTTCGCCGAATCTTTCCAGCGCCGCCAAATCTCCTTCTTTCAATTCATAAATATCGGCCGCGTCGCGGATCAAGCCTTCTTCAATCAGCTTGCCAATTATTTTCGGCCCCAATCCCTCAATGTCCATCGCGGCGCGCGAAGTAAAATGGCTGATCCGGCGGCGATTGACGGCGAAGCATTTCTTGTTGGCGCAAAAATAACCGGCGCTTTTCTCTTTTTTCTTATCCGAAATTTCCTGCCTTTTCACCGCTCCGCCGCAAATCGGGCAAGTGTTCCAACAGATTTATCGCGGATGGTACGACAAGCGACTGACGGCAAAACGCGGCGGCGACAAGAAGACTGCCAATACCCTTAAAACATACTTGAATGGCATATTCGGTAAGCTAGGCTCCCAGTACTCGATCTTCTACGCACCGAGCGAAATGATCCAGGTGACCATCACCGGGCAACTGGCTCTGCTGATGCTGATCGAACGCCTGGAACTGTGCGGCGTGCCGGTCATCAGCGCCAACACGGACGGCCTTGTCGTCGAGTGTCCGCGCGACCGGCGCTGGCTG
>LCEC01000019.1 GCA_000997475.1 Parcubacteria group bacterium GW2011_GWB1_42_6 | reverse complement strand
CCCGCCCCAAGCGGGAATCCAGAAAATTAAGATAAAATCTGGATTCCGGCTCTGCCTGCTGGCAGGCCGGAATGACAATAAGCGAGTTTCATAATTTAAAGTATTTATATTATAGCCCTCTGATAAAATAAATTCAATAGTTATTAAGCGGGATAAATTATTTGACAAAGATGAGATAATCAGGTTATCATCAATATGGCTCTTCATAAGGCCATTTTTTATTCACAGCAGTATTGTTCTTTCACTTCTCTCAAGGAGGCACCGCATGCGCTTCAAGGGATTCTTCTTCCTGATGGCGATTTTTGCCATCGTAAGCCTGTTTTTGATATCCTGCAGCGCCGACAATACGCCCACCGGCCCGGCGGCGGCAGACCAGGTTTCGATCGTCGCCAAAAACACCGGCGACAACGGGTTCGATCAGTTTGGATATAACTACAACACCGGGATTTTCGTCGGGAAAGCCGACGGGGTTGACCGGATCCTGGACGGCAAGGTCTGGGGAGACCCGACCTACGCCAACGACAAGCTCGTGATGAAATACTCACGAGCATGGGTTGAAGCTCGATTTAATGGCGGCGAATGGACCCCCCAGGCATGGTGTTCAAATGAATGGAACGGATCGTTTCCCAGCGGAAGTGGCGAGGTTTGGCATTATAAAATAATCTGGGTCGGTATGGGACTGGAAAACAGCCCCTACTGGCGACCCGGCGGATACCCGATTTGGGGACAATTTGAGGTGATCCTCTCACAGGGC
Organism: Parcubacteria group bacterium GW2011_GWB1_42_6; assembly: GCA_000997475.1. GTDB lineage: Bacteria > Patescibacteriota > Minisyncoccia > Portnoybacterales > GWB1-42-6 > GWB1-42-6. The sequence continues at coordinate 9,813 of LCEC01000019.1, read as the reverse complement.
AAAACGCCCGAGGGTCACTTCTGGGAAACCCATGCCAACCCTGCAGGGTATGGCGCGGGAACGAATTAAAAAACAAAAAGCCCAAACAAAAAAGGCTTCCAAAACAACGGAAGCCTTTTAAATTTATATCCGATTCTCGATTAGCGCTTGCCAATCAGCGATTCGCAATTTAGTATCCCCTCAATTTTCCCGACTGCCCGTGCAATCTGATTTTATCCAGCGCTTTGGCTTCTATTTGGCGGATGCGTTCGCGGGTGACGCCGAATTCTTGGCCCACTTCTTCAAGAGTGTGAGTCACGCCGTCATCAAGCCCGAAACGCATTTTGAGAATCTTCTGCTCTCTTGGCGAAAGTTCAACCAAAATCGCGTCCAATTGCTCTTTAAGCAATCTCCGCGCGGCCGAGTGATGCGGCATGATTGTTTTTTCATCCTCGATGAATTCGCCAAGCGTTGAATCCTCTTCGTCGCCGCCAACCGGCGCCTCTAAAGAAATCGTTTCCTGCGAAATTTTTTGTATTTGGCGAATTTTTTCCACTTCCACTCCCATTTCGGAAGCGATTTCCTCGGGCATCGGCTCTCTGCCCAAATCCTGCAAAAGCCGGCGTTTCACTTGGGTGTATTTTGAAATTGTTTCCACCATATGCACCGGAATGCGGATGGTTCGCGATTGGTCGGCAAGAGCTCTTGTGATTGCCTGGCGGATCCACCAAGTGGCGTAGGTTGAAAACTTATATCCCCGCCGCCAATCGTATTTTTCCACGGCCTTGAAAAGCCCGATATTTCCTTCTTGTATCAAATCGAGCAAAGTCAGATTGGGACTTCGGCCGACATATCGTTTGGCAATGGAAACCACCAAGCGCAAGTTGGAACTCGTGAGCTTCTGTTTGGCCGCTTCTTCTTTTTTCTCGATTCTTTTGGCCAAATCTATTTCCTCTTCGGATTTTAACAATGGCACCCGGCCGATTTCGCGCAAATACATTTGCACGGAATCAAGAGTTGTTTCATCCAGCCCCGCCATCAGTTGCTTGTCTTTGAGCTGTTCGGGATCGGGCGCCTCTTTAATAAGATTTCCCGATTCAGCCACTCTGATATTTGCCGCTTCAAGCTGTTTATAGAGATCCTCCAGCTTTTCAATGCTGTTTTCGATATTGGGAAAAAAATGCAAAATTTCGGTTTCCGTTACAAAGCCGCGATGCCTGCCCCGCTCCACCAATTCCTTCATCTGTTCATCGGTGATGATGCCGTTGTTGGGCAACTTTTCTTTTGGCGGCGCAGCCGGTTTGCGGCGGTTTTTTTTATAGAGTTTCGTTTTTTTCGCCGCCTTTTTTATCTTTTTCGCCTTTTTTAAAATTTTTTTGGCGCCTTTGCTCTTTTGGGAGCTTTTTTTGTTTTTTGGCACGATGGTTGATTTAAAAATAAGACAGGAGCTTCCTCGCTAATTACGAATAAAATTCACTCCAATTAAAAATAGAATCCGATTCCATTCGTAATTAGTTATAAATTCGTAATTGGCGAGGATAGAGAAAAACGGCGAAAACAAATTTCCCCTCATCATTTTTAATTTCGGGGATATCGCCAAAATGTTATTGTCTTTATTATATATGATTTGAATAAGAATGGCAAATATTAAAACCTATCTCCCCGCTTCGCCCAATAGCTTTGAAAGCCGCATTGAAAACTCGCTGAATTTTTCAAGCAATCCCGAAATTTCGGATTTATCGCTTGAACCCTGCGCTTCTTTGATTTGGGCGCTTAAAACCACGAGACTTCTCTTTAATTTTATGATTTTCAGTTCCTTCACGCATGATTCGATTTCTGAAATTATTTCCATCTCTTCTTCGGCGGGCTGCTGTTCTATTTTCAGAGAAAGATAATCCACTTGAATTTTTAATTCCGGAGAAAGATTTTTTCGCAAATGGTTTATCAAATCCTCTTTTTGATCTTGAGCCAAATTTTGGAGTTGGCCGAAAATATTGGCCAAAGCTTTGTTTTGAAAACAATCGCCCGAAACTTCCGGCGCGTTTCTTAAAAATCCGGGGTTATTCAAGCATAAACCCAAAAATCTTTCTTCCAAACCATCCTGGCGCGATTGAGGCTCGGAGCCCTTGGCTGATGAAGGCGCCGCGATTTGAAAATTTTGGCGCGAAACGGGATCGTCTTTTATTTTCTTCATATCGGCCAAAAGATCGCTTTCCGAAACCCTCAATCTGGAAGCCAGATCAGCCAGCCAATGCGATTGTTCGGTATTGCTGGCAATGGCTTTTATCATCGGCAGAATGGAATTTTTTATTTCTCTTTGCCCGTCAAGAGTTGAGCCGTCAAATTTTGAAAAAGCGTCGGCAAAATAAAATTCCATCACCGATTGGCTTTTTGATTCAACGATTTGGAGCCAATCGGCCGGATCTTTTTTCACAATATCGGCCGGATCTTTTTCTTTCATCGGAATCACCCGAACGTTGAAGTCTCCGCGCAAGGCCATATCAACGCTGCGCTTGGTGGCGGCGGCGCCCGCCGAATCGGAATCAAAGGCCATGGCAAGATTTTTTGTATATCTCCCGATAATATTCAAATGGTTTTCCGTTAAAGCTGTTCCGGAGCTGGCCGCCACATTTTTCACTCCGGCCTGATACGACATGATCAAATCCATATATCCTTCCACAATCACGCACCGGTCTTTGGCGCGAATTTCCATTTTTGACTTATCCAACCCGAAAAGAACCCGGCTTTTGTCATAAAGCTCGGTTTGGGGAGAATTGAGATATTTGGCCATTTCGTCGCTTTTTTCAATCCCAAAAATCCGTCCGCCGAAAGCGATCGTTTGTCCCTGAATATCGCGAATGGGAAAAATTATCCGGCCGCGGAAACGGTCATGAAAAGTATTGCGGCCGGATTCAACGCTCAAACCGGCTTGAAAAATTTCGGAATCTTTATATCCGCGGCCGACCAAGAAACCGCACAAAGCGTGCCAATCATCCGCCGCCCAGCCGATCCGCCAATCTTTGATCGTTTGCTCTTCCATTCCCCGATCCAAGAGATATTTTTTGGCCTTTTGCCCGGCCGGACTCTTTTCCAACTGCCAGGCGAAAAACTTGGCGGCCAATTCATTTATTTCATAGATCCTCTTTTTTTGAGATTGAATTTGCGGATCTTGCCTTTTTAAAATCACTCCGGCTCTTTTGGCCAAAATTCTCAAAGCGTCGCCAAACTCAATTCCCTCCATCATCATGACAAATTTAAAAATATCCCCGCCTTCGCCGCAACCGAAACAATGCCAGATTTGGCGTTCGGGAGAGACCATAAATGACGGGGTTTTTTCGCCATGGAACGGGCAATTGGCCTTATAGTTGCGGCCGGCTTTGGCAAGTTTTATGTACTCGCCGACGATTTCCACGACATCGAGTTTTTGTTTTATCTCGTCAGAGATTCCCATTCTCTTCGCGGATTATAAATTTATAAAACTCACTGTACTATAATTTCCCCTTCCATGCTGGGATACAAAGAACATTTATATTTAAAAGTTCCGGGAATGGTGAATTTTTTATTGAAAGTTTCTCCCGGCTGGATTTCGACGCTGCCCCAGCCTTTGCCCGTGATGGTGTGGGGCTTGATATCTTCGTTATACCAAGTTACATTGCTGTTTTTGAGAATTCCGCTTTTGTTGGGAAAAAATCCTCCGTCGCGGACAAAAATATTAAGCTGCTTGTCAGCCGGCGGAACATATTGTTTTATTTTATTTTGGAGAGAAGAAGGCAAAACCTGCCTGAATTTATTATAAGCTTTGGCGCCGTAATCTTTGGCCATGTCAAACGCCTTAAAATCCGTATATTTTTGAACGGCAATCGCCAAAAGCAAAACAACAACAATCGCGGTAATTGTGTTCTTCATAAACTTTTAAAATTAAATTGATAAACACGGAATGAATTATTTATCCGTTGATCGAACCACAAAAATCAAGCCGATGGCAATCAAAATCAACGGCCAATAACGATTAAAAAAGAAATTGAAAGATTCCGGAATAATATTATTTATCAAAAAAAGCGCGCCGATAATCACCAATATCCAGCCAAAAATATTTCCTCCTCTCTTTTGTTTTTTTTCTCTTCTTGCTTCAAATTTTCCGCTTTCCATTGTTTGGGACTTTTCGCCGCGATCGCGGAGATTTTCGCCAAAATCCCGCGCTTTTTCTTTCACTTCCTCGGCGAATTCTTTCATTTTTTGTTCATTGATGATTCCTCCTTCAATGGGATTGCGGGGCATAATCAACCACAAAATTATGTAAATCAGGATTCCCGATCCTCCCAAAACCGTCAAAAGCACGAAAATCAAGCGCATAACCGTGGAGTCAACATCAAAATATTCGGCCAACCCTCCCGCCACGCCGCCGATGATTTTGTCAGTCTGGGAACGATAAAGTTTTTTTGGCATAAATTTTACCCTTTATACGGGCTTTAAAGGATTAACTTTAGGAATTAAAATCATCATTATAATACATTAAACCCGCCCGATTCGCAAGCGCCATAGATTATTTTTTATTCCAATCCACCATCGTCCCGCCGCGCTTGGCGTTTTTGATCGTAAAGCCCTTGGGATAGCGGGCTTTTAATTTCGCCGCATTTTCATCCAGAATTTTTTGCATGTCCCAGCCAAAAAAATTGCAAATCATCGCCGCGTACCACAAAGTGTCGCCGATATTTTCGCGAATGTCCGCGCGCTGATCGTTGTCGTGGGCGTAAGTTTTTTTGATGCAGCTGGCCACATCGCCCGCTTCGCCCGCGATCCCCAATCCCCAAATCAGAATTTCTTTTTCATCGGTTTCGAATTTTTTGGCGGTTTGCTTGCAAAGTTTTTGATAGGTTTTTAGAGTGTTCATAAATTTATTTTCACGATTCTTTTTCACTAAACATAAGTTTAATTTATTGCCGGTTATTTCTTATTTTTAATTTTACTCCCGAGCCGAAAAATAAGCAAAATAAAAATCCCGGGCTTTTTGGCCCGAGATTGGCTTTATTCAAGAATTATCCGCCCCGCAGGAGACCCTAAAGGAGCAGCACCGATCCGATAACCGGATATTTCGGATCTCCGTCCAACAGTTTTTCGATCGAAGGCCATTTGATTTTCCACGCTTGCGCTTTTAAAATCGGCCTTGAGGAAAATTTTCCGTAATACTCGTACAAAAAATCAAAACCATTTAACATTTCCTCTTTTCCATTGCGATGGATCCGGAAAAAACAGGCTCCGTTTTCATCGGCAAAAACCAAGTAAAAAAAATTCAGCCAGTCGGTTCGGCTCGGATTTTCCATTATAAAATTCGCGTCTTCTCTATTTGCCCCGACCATCGCCACAAACCATGGCCAAGGCGCGAGAGATTCTCCCCATACGCGAGGAAGATAATTCGGGCAAATCATTCTTTGAAGGCATTTGGCATTGCCCACAAAAGGATAACCGACTGAATAAGAAATGGGGGTTATCTTTAGGTTTCCTCCTCCGTGCCTCAAAACACTCACGGGAAGTTTTTGAAAATCTCCCCGCGACCACTGCGCCGAAGGAAAAACCTTTTTGACTTCTTCCAGCATCAAAGACATTTTCTTCCCCTTTCTCCTGAATATTTATTTGAGATAAAAGGTGCTGTTTATGATCCTTTTTGATATACCAATATAATACGGAAGAGCTGATAAAGTCAAGAAAAGGAAATGCGCTGTCAATTAATCTTGTTTTGATCCATATCCGCCGACCAAAAATAAAATCCCCGCTATCAAAGGAACCCCGCCGACAATAACGGCAACCGGCCATTCCGAACTGAAGACGCCTCTCAATGAAAATAGAATCCCGAAAACAATAAAAATCCACCCGCCGATTTTGGGTTTTTTCCAGGCCAGAACCGCTGCCGCCGAAGCGATTAAAGCCAGAACCGCGTGCATTGCTGAATCTTGCCAGCCGAAATCCGGATCTAATCCTTCCAAAATAAACACGGCAAAAAAAGAAACGATTAAAACAGATAAAATCCTGGGAAAATAAAAAATAAATTTATTCATGAAAATAAACGGTTTATTATTTAAAATCGGCCATTTTTTGGGCGATTGATCTGGCCACGTTTTTGTCCAAGACGCCGGGCAGAATTCTTTCCGCATTTAATTCATCTTGCGGCAAATAATCGGCCAGTGTTTGAGCCGCGGCGATCTTCATTTCATCGGTGATTAATTTGATTTTATTATCCAATATTCCCCTAAACAAACCGGGGAAAACCAAAACATTGTTAATTTGATTGGGAAAATCGCTTCTGCCCGTGCCGATAATGAAAGCTCCGGCTTTTTTCGCTTCTTCGGGCATAATTTCGGGAACGGGATTGGCCATGGCGAATATAACGGGTTTTTGGGACATTGATTTGATAAATTCCGGCTTTAATATTTCCGGCGCGCTGACACCGATAAAAACATCGGAGTTTTTCAAGGAATTCTCCAGCCCGCCCTCGATATTTTCGGGGTTGGTTATTTCCAGCATCTTGGTTTTTATCTCGTTCAAATCGCCGCGGCTTTTTGAAACAATCCCTTTTGAATCGACCAGAATAATATTTTTGACGCCGAATTTAGCAAGAAGCCTTGCCGTGGCAATACCCGCGGCTCCCGCGCCCGAAATCGTGATTTTGATATTTTCTTTCTTTTTCTCAACCAATTTCAAACTGTTAATCAGCGCCGCCAAAACCACGATCGCCGTTCCATGCTGGTCGTCGTGAAAAACGGGGATATCCAATTCTTTTATCAGCCTATCCTCGATTTCAAAACACCGCGGAGACGAAATATCCTCCAGATTTATCCCCCCGAAAGTCGGCGAAATGTTTTTTACGGTTTTTATTATCTCCTCCGCGTCCTGCGCGGCCAAAACAATCGGATAGGCATCAACATTGCCGAATTCTTTAAAAAGCAAAGCCTTGCCTTCCATCACGGGAAGCGCCCCGTAAGGCCCGATATTGCCAAGCCCCAAAACAGCCGAACCGTCCGAAACAACCGCAATCGTATTGCCCTTGATCGAGTAATCGCGCGATTTGGCCGGTTCTTTCGCCAAAAGCGACGAAACCGCCGCCACGCCCGGCGTGTAGGCAACGCTCAAATCATCTTTGGTCTTAATGGAAGGAAATTTATTTTTGATTTCGATTTTGCCCCCAAACTCCAAATGCCTTTTTAGCGATTCTTCTTTATAATCCATGGTTTTTTCTTGGATTTAATTATAAAAAAAATAACTATCTGCTGAAGTCAGACTTAACTATCTGCTGAAGTCAGACTTCAGCAGATGATAAGATTGCGCGCATTCATAAAACGCCGACCAAAAAGCTCCGACAAAAAATCCGACGGCCAATTCTTCCAGCGGCACGCCCAAAACCAAAACGCCCCAAGTATTTTCCAAATTGTAAAAAACTTCCACAATGCCGGGAAAAATTTTGATCGTCAGGAAAAAAACCGCGAAATAGAAAAAAGCGAAGAAAAAAGCGCTAAAAGAAATTTGCTTCAAAAGATCCCTGCGCAGATAAAGAATTCCCAGCGCCCCGATCAGCCCCGCTAACATAAAGCCGTAGATCGCTTCCAAAGAAAACAGCAAAACCAAAACGAAAAAAGAAGCCATCGCCAAAAACAAAGGCAAAAAACCGAATTTTTTCTTTTTGCCGGAAACTCTTTTTGTTCTTATTCCTTCCAAAAATTCATAGATGACGGAAACAATTCCCGACATCAGGAAAAGAAAAACGAAGCTTTCCAGCCCCACTCCATATTTTTCCATCAACGAAAAAAGAGATTCCGGATGCCAATATTCGGGCACCAGAAAATAATCAATGAAACCGAAAGGCAAGCCCAAAAAGCTCGCCCAGATCATTTCCCGGCGCAAATCTTCGCGAACCAAAAAAAACAAAAGCCAAAAAAAGCTCAAGATCAAGCAAAGAAAAAGATAAGAATACCGCAAAGGCAATTCCATTTTATTTTTTCTTAAAATCCGCCCAAAGAGATAAAATTCCCAAGGCCGCAAACAACAGCGCCTCAAGCCAATTCTGATTTCGCAAAGCCTCAACCAGCGCGATGCCGAAAAAAATTGCGAATACGGCAAGGTTGGCGAAAGATCGATTTTTCATAAATCCATTATACAACAAAGCCGATTCTTGGCATAGAAAAAAGCCATTCCGGTTGGAATGGCTTTGAAAAATATCCGAGTCATCAATCTTCTTCGCATCCGGAAGGAACAACATGAAGATGGTGGCTCATTTTGAGATAGTCAATGAACGGAATCCACGCGTCGCGAAATTTGAAAAAAGTTTCTTGCTTCAACTTGAAAAAACTCAGGGCGTAGGTATATTCGTCTTCCACGCCAAAGATACGAAAAACTGTTCTGACTATTTCAATTACGGCATCACAGAAACCATCGCCGTTTTCAAGAAAGAACTGAACTTCAAGCATACCGTCTTCGCTTAGCCCGACAAAGAAATAATCCTTATCGGTCTGGCCGCGATAAAGATATTCTTTGCCAATACCGCTTTTCAGCCCCTCCAAAACCCGGAGACGAATTTTTTCTTTGGTTCTTTTACTTCTCAAACCCAAACTCCACATTGAAAGTTTCAATCGTCCTTCTCGATCAGGCAAAGATGTCGCTTCGATCCAGTCGATTTTATGAAAATCTCCTGGAGATTTTGACCTCGGGATATTCGTTTCCAAATCAATAACCGCGTCCCGAGCTCCCCACATCATCGTAGTTTTGTTCCAGCGTTCCATAAATCCTCCTCGCTGTCTATTTGACTTGGCAGCATTGCCAAGCATCCGGCATTTTACCGAAATTTTAGAGACAGCATTCCGAATCCTTTACAAAAAGATTTAAAACGCTGTCTCCAATAAGTTTAAAAGAACCGGCTCGAAGCTCTCCTTCGTTATCACTGCGGAGAGGGAGGGATTCGAACCCGCTTTTTCCGCCTTTGGCGGAACCCCGCCATAGGCGGTGGCCAAGCGAGCGCACTTGACCCCTATGATAGATTGGCGGAAGGGGAGGGATTCGAACCCTCGATACCTTGCGGTATACCCGCTTTCCAAGCGAGCGCACTCGGCCTCTATGCGACCCTTCCATGATATATTAATTTTTTGAATGCTTCGCCACCTTTATATTTCTTTATCTGCCTTTCTCTGAGCCAAGCATCTTTCTTGTCAGCAAATTCTTCGCTATACACAATAATCCATGGTCCCTTGTTTTTTGTCGATCTGTTCGCTCCGCTGTTGTGATGACGCAAACGCTGAACTAAATCCGAAGTTGAACCGATATAATGCTTTCCTGCTTTGTTTTCGATTACATAAGCATAATACATAAAGCTTTTTCCGCCTTTGGGCGGAACCCCGCCATAGGCGGTGGCCAAGCGAGCGCACTCGGCCTCTATGCGACCTCTCCAGAAATAGCTTATGGCAAATAGCAAATAGCCAATCTCAAACTCAAACTCATAAAAATTTTATCCTAAACCCAAGTTCTTGGCAAGAAAAGACGCCCAAAAAATATTTAGCGGGGATGACAATTCAATATATAAAATAATCACATTTATATTTCAAGGAAATAACTCCCCCAACCCCCTCTTATTCTAAGAGGGGGAAACCAAAACCCTCGCCGGAAAGCGAGGGTTTTTAACTGACAAACTAACCAACTGATAAACTGATCCTAGTAATCCATTCCCGGCATGCCGCCCGGCATACCCATTGAGCCCTTGTCTTCTTTTTTGGGCAGATCTGTTACAACCGCTTCGGTTGTCAGAAGCATAGAGGCCGCGCTCACGGCGTGCTGCAATGCCGCGCGAACGACTTT
>LCEC01000018.1 GCA_000997475.1 Parcubacteria group bacterium GW2011_GWB1_42_6 | reverse complement strand
CCCGCCCAAATATATTTTGCCAAATAATTTTAAAATAATTAATTTAAAAATTCTCCTAATTCACCCAATATTACTGTCTTGACAGGGGGTACACCTTAGATATAAGGGATTTCAAGCTCTTTTAGGATATGAGAAGTTCTGGCTAACAGATTTTGAAAATCCATTCTTTTTGTTTGATTTATTCAAAGATAACAAAAACATCGAAAAATCAGAAGCAAGCTTAATCTTCTTTTCTCCGGACATTTTCGCGAATATTTCATCCTGAATTTCGGAAGCGGATTTTGAAACTTTCTTTTGCATATAATTAAATGGATTCTATTTTTCCATATCTCTGTAATTTTTCCCTGTTTTATAAGATTCTATCGCCCAACCCACGGTTTCGAATGTAGATTCGGGCAGATTATCAATATCATACCAATCCCAAGATTCGCATTTTTCCGGTTCTAAAACGCTCGGTTCGCCGCTTTTCCAATCGGCAGCAAGACCAATTTGAACATAATGCTTGGACGCATATTTTGTTAAGTTAGCCAAGTATTGAAATCTGATATTCTCTATTTCAATTCCACATTCTTCTTTTGTTTCTCTTTTGGCGCAACCTTCAAAAGATTCCATATATTCAAGATGTCCTCCCGGAAAAGCGTATTCGCCGCTGCCATGAGAATTTTTTCTTTTACCCAAAAGAATCTTCCCGTCTTTCAGAATCATTATTCCCATGCCGACTTTCGGTTTGTTTTCGTCCATAAATTAAATTCACATTTATTTTTAATTTAAAAAATCCCCTCATTCGAGCCTAAGGCTCTCAGAGCCGAATGGCCTTAATTCCCCTTTCTAAAGGGGGAAATAATTCAATCACTTCTTCCCCAACCTCTTTAGCGCTTCTTTGACTTTGTTTTCCACTCCCTTGATTTCCGGCGGGACTTGGCGCAGAGCTTCGCGGGCTTCGTAAACTTTATAGCCCAAAGTGACCAAAGCATCAATGATTTCAATTTCATCGGCCACTTTGAATTTATCGCCCGTTCCTTTGCTGATCTTTTTAACTTTGGATCTTAATTCAATCACAATTTTTTGCGCCACTTTTTTGCCGATTCCCGAAACGCGAGAGAGAATGGTTTCGTCGCCCAAAACAATCGCCTCTTGAATATCTTCCACCGAAGCGCCCGAAAGTATGCCGGCAGCGGTTTTGGGGCCAATGCCCGAAATCGAAATCAAAAGCTCAAAAAGCTCAATTTCTTCAAGGCTCAAAAAACCGAACAAATCCCAGGCTGTTTCTTTAACCGAAAGATAAGTATGCAACTTTACGGATTCGCCGACTTGTGGTATGCTCGAGAGAGTTTTTTCGGAACAAAAAACCTTAAAACCGATGCCGCCGGTTTCAATAATCGCGTATTTTTCGGATTTGAGGGAGATTGTGCCTTCTAAAGAAGAAATCATCGGTTCGATTGTCGTTGCGAGGAGCGACCCGAGAGCGACGAAGCAATCCCGTTCTATAACAGTTGCAAATTATTCTTTCCGGGACAGTAACACTCCACGAGATTGCTTCGTCCTCCCGATTGCTATCGGAACTCCTCGCAATGACTCGCTTGTTGATTTTTACATTTTAAATTACTCCTCTATTCTACCCCGATTTATTCATATTTTTCAATGTTCATGAACAAATTCAAGCTTATCTCTAAATTCTCCCCCTCCGGCGATCAGCCGCAAGCGATAGAAAAACTGGCCGCCAATATCAAGGCCGGCGCCGCGCGCCAGGTTCTTTTGGGCGTGACGGGATCGGGAAAAACTTTCACTATGGCCAACGTGATCGAAAAAATTCAAAAGCCCACTTTGATCATTTCCCATAATAAAACTTTGGCCGCCCAGCTCTATCAGGAATTCAAAGAATTTTTTCCCGAAAACGAAGTCCACTATTTCGTTTCCTATTACGATTATTACCAGCCCGAAGCCTATATCCCTCAAACAGACACATATATAGAAAAGGATGCCAAGGTGAATGAAGAAATTGATCGAATGCGCCACGCCGCCACACAAGCGCTTCTCACCCGCAAAGACGTGATCATCGTGGCCTCGGTTTCTTGCATCTACAACATCGGCGATCCCAATGATTATGTGGGCATGAGCTTTGAAATCAAAAAAGGAGAGGTGATGGGCCGGCAGAATTTTTTGCGCCAGCTCGCCAAACTGCAATACGAGCGAAACGATATTGATTTCAAACGCGGATCATTCAGGGTTTTGGGCGAAACGGTTGAAGTTTGGCCGCCAACGGGACAGGAAATAATCAAGGTTGAATTTGACGGAAATAAAATTTCAAGAATCTCAATCAAACCGACAAGCAATCTTAAAGAAATTTTCGAATCAAAACCGATTGAAAAACCGAGCAAAAGAATTTTTCCGGCCAAGTTTTGGGTTTCGCCGGAATTTAAAATCGAAGCCGCCATTGCAAAAATCAAAGAAGAAATGGAAGGACAAGCGAATCTTCTGAAAAGCCAAAATAAATTACTGGAAGCCGAAAGATTAAAAAGACGCGCGCTTTACGACATTGAAATGCTTCAGGCCGTGGGTTATTGCCCGGGCGTGGAAAATTATTCGCGGCAGCTTGAGGGACGACCTTCGGGCACTCGGCCGTGCTGCCTGCTTGATTATTACCCCAAAGATTTTTTGCTTTTTATAGACGAATCGCATATGACAATTCCTCAAATCGGCGGCATGTATTTTGGCGACCGCTCCCGCAAAGAAACCTTGATTGAATTCGGTTTCCGTTTGCCTTCGGCGCTTGATAACCGGCCGCTAAAATTCAATGAGTTTGAAGAATTGACTCGCCAGACCGTTTTTGCTTCGGCTACGCCGGGAAAATACGAGATGGAAAAGATCGCGGATAAACGCAGACCTAAAAATATATGCGGATCAGACACAGATCCCGGATCTTTTCCGTCATTGCGAGAAGCGAGTACCCGAGCGACGAAGCAATCCCGTGATACCGGCACAGCTCATGAAAAAAGCCGCAGCCGTAATAATTCGGGATTGCTTCGTCGCCCCGCTGCTGCGGGGACTCCTCGCAATGACTTATTGATTGAACAGCTCATCCGCCCAACGGGGCTTTTGGATCCCGAAATTGAAGTTCGCCCGAGCCAAAATCAAATTCCCAATCTCATCAAAGAAATTGAAAAACGAGTGGCAAAAAAACAAAGAGTTTTAGTGACCACGCTCACCAAAAGAATGTCCGAAGATTTGTCGGATTATCTGATCGGTGAAAAAATCAAAACCCAATATTTGCACTCGGAAATAAAAACCCTGGAACGGCCGGAAATTTTGCGCGACTTGAGGCTGGGAAAATATGATGTTTTGGTGGGCATCAACCTTTTGCGCGAAGGATTGGATTTGCCCGAAGTTTCATTGGTGGCGATTTTAGACGCCGATAAAGAAGGATTTTTGAGAAACGACACCACCCTAATCCAAACCATGGGCCGAGCGGCGCGCCATCCCGAAGGCAAAGTCATTATGTACGCTGATAAAATTACCGATTCAATGAAACGGGCGATTAATGAAACCGATCGCCGCCGCGAAATTCAGCGCAAATACAACGAAGAACACGGCATCACTCCGCAAGGAATAGAAAAAGAAATCCGCGCCGGAATAATGGAGCAAAAAGAAGAAATAAAGCCCGCCCAAACCCAGCAAGAATATTTGGAAGAATATATCAAGGAGCTGGAATTTCGGGTTGATCTGGCCAACCGAAATCTTCAATTTGACCAGGCTGTAAAATTAAAAGAAGAGATAAAGAAGCTCAAAAGCTTGCCAAAAGGGAAGAAATAGGATATATTTAACACGACCTCTTAAATTAATCAATATCTATTCCCCTCCTTTAGGAGGGATTAGGCCGTTCAGGCTCTGAGAGCCATCAGGCTCGAATGAGGGAGATTTATTCCATATGGATTTATAAATGTAAACTATTTGTAAAATCCCCCTTAATCCCCCTTTTACAAAGGGGGGAAATATTCCAACATGCCAATTAAACAATCCGCTAAAAAAGAATTAAGAAAAGGAGCCAAACGCCACGCTTCCAATTTGAAGCGCTCAAAGGCGATGAAAGACACAATTAAAAAGGCTCAAAAATTAGTCGCCGCCGGAAAGATTGACGATGCCAAGAAACTGGCGCCGGAAGTTTATCAGGCGATTGACAAAGCGGCTAAAAGCGGCATCATCAAAAAAAACGCCGCCGCCAGAAAGAAATCCAGATTTATGCAAGCGATAGTGGCAAGCAAGAAATAATTTTGCAATTTTAAAAACCGCTTCGTTTATCGAAGCGGTTTTTGCATTCCGTTAAAAAACTATTCCGCCACTCTTGAAAAAGGCGGCGAATCCTCAAAAAAAGAATCTTCATCCCCATTTTCCGGTTTTTCCTTCTTCTCATAGGGAACCGGAGCCCCCTTTGTCAGCAAATTGCCAATGGTTTCGGGGATACTCAAAACCCCGGAAATCAGAAAGAAAAATAGCCACGCCACTATCACACACAAAGCCATAAAGACAATAATAGTGAATGCCATGGCCGTTCCCGAAAAAATCAAGGAACAGACAAGGTAAATCAAAGCCAAAACCGCCAGAAGCGAGGAAATGACAACGAAAAAAATCAAGCCGATTATGCTAACTATCACCGCAAATACCGCCGCGATAACAAAAGCGGCGCCGGCGATAGCGATCAAAAGCGCCATAATTAAAACCATCACTTCCGGCAACCAAAAAAGAGTATGAGTCCAAGCCGATGACCAAGAAAACTCTTTCTCCGCCACCTTGATTCCTTTGAAGTTCCATCCCTCTTTTACCATTCGATTTCTTATCAATTTGCCTATCGATACGCAACCAACCCCGATAGACAGATAAAGAATCAGACCAAACAAACCAACCAGAACCCACAGAATCGTTTCCATTGTGCTCTCCCTTTTTGAGTTTTTAAGCTGCTTTCCGACTCTGATTCTTAATATATAAGTATACACTCTTTAAACTCGCTTGTCAATAACTTCGTTGACAACTCCAAGGGATCTGTTTTAAAATCTAAAAAGACCAGTACACCTTAAAATAATGAGGCAATCAATAGGATTGCGCTATGTGATACAAGTCGTGGTAATGATTACAGAAGTTGCTATTCCTGTCTTAGCTGTTTGGACGGTATTAAGTTATCCAACTAGCATTATCTGTTGGGCAATAGCAGTTCTTTGCGTTTACGACATTTGCAAGGATGGAGGCCCATTGCGTTCTTGGCATCCAGCAAACGCAAAAAAGTTTTTGGAAAATGCCAAAAAAATTGGCTTATAAAATTACCGCGAAAAAAACCGCCCAAAAAGCGGTTTTTAAATTTTATTACCCCGCGATTTCGGCCACCAAAAGATCAAGCGCGGCTTGCGATTCAAGGCGGCCGGATTTGACGGCAATGTCGGTTTCCATCAATTTTTCATAAATATTTTCTAACGCCGCGAAGCTGAAATTTTTTGATTGGTCGAAAGTCTTTCGCAAAACGAAAGGATGCATTTTTATTTTCTTGGCCAGCGCCCCAAACTGCGACCCCTTTTCCACTTCGCTTTTCACCAAAATCAAGTTGCGGAATTGATACGCCAACATGGTTAAAATATAAATTTCCGATTCGCCCCGCGCCAGATGCCGGTGTAAATGTTTGAAAGCTAAAATTTTATTGCGCGCCGCCAAAGCGTCAATCATTTTGAAAATATCCGTTTCTATTTTTGATTCCACCATTTCTTCAATATCTCCTTCGGTTATCGCTTCGCCATTTTTATAAGCCGCCAATTTGCCTATTTCGTTTTGCAAACGCCAAAGATCGGCGCCGGCAAATTCAATCAATTTTCTGGCCGCGTTTAGATCAATTTTTCCGCCGATTCTTTCCACCTCTTTTTTTATCCATTGTTCAAGTTTGGCGCCCGATATAAATTCGAATTCTTCGCTTTGCGATTCTTTGGAGGTTAAAAGGGAAAAAAGATTTTTGGCTCCGCCTTCCTTGATAGAATATTTTTGTTTTTTCTTTTTATCGTTGTTCAGTTCAAGCAGCTGGGGAACAACCAAAAAACTTTCAGCGGTTTTAAAAACCCCTTCCTTTTTTAAATATTCGGCGAATCCCGCCAAAATATCCTCATCGGCTTCAAAAATGTTTTCAACCACGGCCAATTTTTTTTCCTGAAACATTGAAAAAGCGCCCAAGAAATTCTTCAATTCATCAAGCTCGCCAGTTTGGGAAAAATCAAAATAACGGAAATTCATTCCGCTTTTGTGCTTGGCTTTGTAGCCGGCGATAATAGCGTCAACTTTTCGCTTGACCCTGAAAGAATCGGGGCCGTAGAAGAAGAAAAGCACGGGTGAAATTTTTAATTTTGTAATTTTGTAATTTTTAAATAAATCTTAATGCTTTAATTTTTAAACATTAAGAAATTTAGAATTATTTACAAAATTAAAAATTAAAAAAATAAAAATTATTCATAAGTAATTTGCTCTCTCGGCTCCACCACCTGAATCCAAATCTGCCCCGGAACAAATTCAATTTCACGGCCTTTTTCGTCAAAGAAAGAAAGTCGGTCTTTTTGGTTGGAAGCGGATTTTTTCCAAGTTCCTTTTATTTCTTCGCCGTTGCGGTAGATTGCAACCGCGCCCTGCCCCTCAACTTGCACGTCGTTATATTGCCCTTCAATTTGTCGCGAAGGCGCGCGCATAATCACCACATTTTTGGGAGCAAGTTGGGTTTTTAAAATTTTATCCGTCTCTTTCGTTCCGCCCCGCCAGCGCAGATAAGAATTGCTCGCGGCGTCATACTGGTACTTAACCTGAAAAGCGCCCGGATACGCGACTATCAAAGTCTTGGCAGTCGTCGTGGCGGGCTGGAAATTTTCCAAATGAGGATAGGCCGCCAGATTGCTTTCCAAGCGATAGCCCTTTTTTTGGGAAGCATTCAAAAGCCTGGCCGCGGAAGTAAATCCGTTATGCGGCATGGCAATTCCGGATTTTCGATAAAACGCTTCAAAAGGATTAACCAAAGCATCCAGATTATCAATCACGCCTGATCTCAATTCATCCAACGCGAAATGCGAACCGCCCCAATGCGCGTAGATCGCGTCCCAGCCTTTGGCCAGAGGAATAAAATCGTCGCGAGCCGAACGCACCGATCCGATTTCGGTCGGATCGCCGCATACATATATAGTCATAAAACGATTGATTCCTCCGGTAATCACCGGCATTTCTAGAATCAAATCCGCCCGCGCCAAACCCGAAAGCGGCCGGGTGATCGCATCGCCGCTCAACATCACGGCCACGGGGCGGCGATCGCCATTTTCGCAAGACAAGCCGGAAATCGGACTTTTCTTGATTTCCGGAGTATTGGCCGCGGAAGGTGAAAGAAATTCATTCCCGCTGCCGATTTCAATGCTCTTGCCCTTGTAAACCAAAGAAAAAACCGCGGCGGCGATAACGACGACAAAAATGATCAAAGGGATAAATTGCTTGATTTTTCTTTTGGGCATCTTAATAAATTTAAAGTTGAAAAATCAAAATTAAAAATGACAGTTAAAAATGTAAAATCTCGGATCATATTCGTCATTGCGAGCCCCGCAGCTGCGGGGCGAAGCAATCTCGAATTATAATCGCCACATTCTCTTTGAATGAATTCTTTGGATGCATTGCGGGATTGCTTCGTCTCCCGATTGCTATCGGAATCCTCGCAATGACACATTCACGGTGATTTTTTTATTTTGTAGCTTTACATTGTCATTTTCCATTTTGATTTTTTAATTTTATATTCGCTCCATCTCTCCCCAATTCTCTCCCGCCTTAATTTCCACTTTCAGCGGCACATCCAAGCGATAAACGTTTTCCATTATGTATTTTATCTTTTGGGCCAGCTCTTTCGTTTTATCTTTTTTTATCTCAAATACCAATTCATCGTGCACCTGAAGAAGCATTTTAATGTCGGGATTCTGGGGCAAAGCGAGCAGCTTGTCAACCTCAACCATCGCTATTTTTATCAAATCAGCGGCTGTGCCCTGCACCGGCATATTGATCGCCGTGCGTTCGGCCGCCTGTTTCAAATTCCAAGCCGAAGAATTGATTTCGGGAATAAATCTCTTGCGGCCGAAAATCGTCTGCACGAATCCTTTTTCGGCCGCTTGTTTTTTTATATTTTCAATATATTCGGCCACGCCGGAAAATTCCTCGAAATATTTATCCACGAATTCTTTGGCTTTTTCAAAATCGATTCCGGCAGCTTGGGCGAAACTGTGGATGCTCATTCCGTAGATCACGCCGAAATTCAGAACTTTGGCGGCATTGCGCATTCTTTTGGAAACTTCTTCCGGCTCCGTATTGAAAACTTTTGAAGCCGTAATCAAATGGATATCTCCGCCGTTTAAAAGCGATTCGATCATTTTTTTATCTTTGGCGATGGAAGCCACGATCCTCAATTCAATCTGCGAATAATCGGCCGAGATCAAAAGGCATCCGGGATCAGCCACGAAAGATTTGCGGACTTCCGCGCCCCACTCGGTTTTAACCGGAATATTTTGCAGATTGGGAGTCTTTGAAGAAAGCCGCCCCGTTACCGTTCCCAACTGGTCAAAAGTCGTGTGCAGGCGGCCGTCTTTTCCAACCAATTCCGGCAAAGTATCAATATATGTGTTTTTGATTTTGGCGAGTTCCCGATGCTCGATTATCAAATCAATCACGGGATGCGCGCCGGCAAGTTTCGCCAACTCTGGAGCCGCCGTGGAAATCACTTTGCCGGGAGTTTTTTTGAGCCCCTTGATGGGCAAACGAAGTTTTTCAAAAAGGATTTCGGAAAGCTGCTGCGGCGAATTGATGTTGAAAACGCAGCCGGCCAGCCGGCAAATTTCATCATTGAGCCAAGCGAGCCTTTCCACTATTTTTAAATCAATGCCTTTTAGGCGCCCGATGTCTATTCTAATTCCGTTTTTTTGCATCTGGTCGATTATGGGCACCAAATCTTTCTCAAGCTTATAAATTTTATCCGAAAGAATTCCATCGCGCCGCGCCAGCTCTATTTTTTCATAAACTTCTTCTTTTTCTTCAAGGGGTATGGGCGCTTTGTCGTCGTGGAGGCTTCGGGGAATTTTTTCGATCAAACTGAAAAAGCCCAAATCTTTGAAAAGCCTGGCCACGTCTTCTCTTTTAAAATCATGGGTTATTGTATCTTCCAATTTGAATTCTAACGGAACATCTTTTTTGATCGTGGCCAGATATTTGCTGAAAAACGCCTGGTCTTTGAATTCAACCAGTTTTTGCTTGACGGACTTGGTGATATTTTTGGATTGAAAAAGCGGATCTTCCATTTGCTTATACAGATTATCCAACGAACCGAATTCCTGCAAAATTTGGATCGCCCGTTTTTCGCCGATTCCCGGCACGCCGGGAATATTATCCGAGGCGTCGCCTTTGAGCCCCTTAAAATCCAGCATTTGGTCCGGCCGCAATGAATAGCGGTCAAAAACTCCGGCCTCGCCATAGAGCACCGATTCCGTTATCTTTCTTTTGATTGTTAAAACTTTGGTTTTTTCGTCAACCAATTGCAAAGTGTCCAAATCGCCCGTCACAATTATCGTTTCAACGTCTTTTTTGCCTTTCATTTGATGCGCGATCGTGCCGATAACGTCATCCGCTTCAAAACCTTCTTTTTCAAAAATCGGAATATTGAAAGCGCGCAAAATATCCTGAACTCTTTTTATTTGGCCATAGAGCTCTTCGGGGGCTTTCACGCGCGTGGCTTTGTATTCATCGAATTCCTTGTGCCGAAATGTGGGCGAAGGCAAATCAAAAGTGGCCACAATATATTCGGGATTGATATCGCGGATCACCCGCAAAATAAAAGTGGTAAAACCGAAAACCGCGTTCACCAGCTCCCCGGTGTTGGTGCTCAACGGCGGCAAAGCGTGATAAGCCCGATGCACCAGAGCGTGGCCGTCGATGATTATGAGTTTCTTGCGAGGCATAAAATAACTTTCTGTCATTCCCGAGAAATCGGGAATCCAGCATTTCAATTTTCAATTATCAATTATCAATGAATTACCCAACCGCAGCAGAGCTGCGGGGTATCAGCAGCCGAGTTTAGTCGGTTGATTAAAGCTTAAACAGCTTAAGTTGTTTGGATAATGTTTT
>LCEC01000017.1:20373-32354 GCA_000997475.1 Parcubacteria group bacterium GW2011_GWB1_42_6 | reverse complement strand
TTATATACATTCGTGGCAGCAGATAGCCAGCTGGCGGCAATTCATCCCCGCGAGTCCTGCTGGACATCGCGGGGAGTTCTTGCCGCGAAGCCCTTAAAGATTCATTACTAATTTTAAAACCTCCCCTCCCGGCGGCTGAAAATCTTCTTCTTTCAATTGATTTAAATCAACCCAGCAAGGTTTTTCGCACTCTGTGTCATCCGCTTGACCTTTCAAAGAAAGCGACTTGGATTTACACAAAAAGAAAAAAGAGAAACAATGAAAAGCTTCATCCAGAGGATCATAATAGAAAAAAGACTCATTAAAATGCAAAAGGGAGATATCGCAAATTTCAATCCCTGTCTCTTCTTTCATTTCTCTTCTTAAACATTGCTCCAAATTTTCTCCTTGTTCCATTCCTCCGCCAGGGAAAAAATACTTGCTCGTATGTTTCGTTCGCACAAGCAAAATTTTCCCTTCATGCAGAACAACACCATAGGCAGCCGGTCTTAATGTTATTTTATCGTCTGAGATTTCTTTCTTTTTTCCAAAAAAAGTTGTGCATTGCATTGTATTACATAATTCGATCACTGTTTATAAAACAAATCTCAATTTTTATTCTGTCCGGATCTTCAAAGTAGACTGCATAATAATCAGTTTCATATTCCGGAAATGCCTTTGGAGTTTGATAAAGAGTTTTTATTCCTCTTGGTTCCAAAAATTCGTCACAGAATTTATCCACTTCTTTTTTGGAAGAAACATGAAAGGCGAGATGATTCATTCCTGTTTGTTTTCTATGAAATCCGTCGAAAATATGTTTTCCTTCTGTTGGCTTGAACCACAAATCCGAAGTTCCTTTTTTCCTTGCCGCGAGACAATCTTTTTCGTCTTTGATTATTTCATATTCAAGATAGCAAAGCAGATCCCTATAAAAAGAAAATGAGATTTCCGGGCTTGAAACATTTATTGAGATATGGTCAAGAGAAGCTTGCATTTTATTTAGCTAATCTCTCAAAAATTTTTCTGTATCCTTCTCTGTATCGCTTAAAAAGTTCCGTTTCGCCCAAATATGGCTCAAGCTGACTCATGGCAAAGTTATTTTTCCATTGAATGGAATCCAATTTTTCTTTTAGATTTTTTACCAATGGCAGATAATTCAAATTATCATTAAGATCGGCCAATTTCAAAATCATCGCGGGGTGGCCGTTTTTGATTATCTTGTCCATTAAAATTTGCCAGCGTTTTTTGTAATCCTCCTCTTTTTCTTGAGTAACCACCGAAACGATTTGGGCGACTTTCGGACCAAATTCTTTTTCTATTTCCTCGATTTTGCAATTCGTGTCTTCAACCACATCATGCAAAATTCCGGCAACGACAACTTCTTCCGGCTCTTCCAATTCGGCCAATTTAAATCCGATTCTTATTCCATGCAAAATCAACGGCTTTTCATTGCGGCATTCTTCATTAACGCAATGAGCGAGCATCGTTATCGCTTTTTCCATTTGTTGATCGATTTTTCGAGGATGAATTTGCATGGAAAATATTCTATTTAATTGAATTGATTAAATTTAATTTCTTCTCTCTTCTCCATCCTTTTATTTCTTTCTCGCGCCTCCTTGCTTCAACTAGAGTTTTAAAACTTTCTGAATATTTAAAAACAACAGGCCGGCGGATTTTCGTATAATGAGCGCCCCATTTTGAATTATTATGCTCGCTCAATCTTCTTTCTAAATTATTTGTGCAACCGACATAAAGAGACCTGTCAGCGCATTTCAAAATATAAACTTTATAAGTCATAAGCGCGCTTCGCTCTGCCGAGCTCAACGTTTTCGTCGCCATTATATAGGCGAGCCGAAAGCTCTGAGGAGCGTAGCGACGAAGAGTTGGGGAGGCAGGATTCGGACCTGCGAATGATGGCTTCAAAGGCCATTGCCTTGCCACTTGGCTACTCCCCAATATAAAAGTGATTAAGAAAAGAAGTGATTGAGTGATTAGTGAATCAAGTTTTAATCTTTAGTTTTGAAATAAAACTGTTTATTCCCCTCGCTAATCCATTGTATCTGAAAAATAATTCTTCAAAGTCCTGCCTTTTTATATAGTTCAAATCTTTACACAATATTAAATAATATATAACTTCCATTAAAGACCCTCGGGCATTATATGTAAAAGACAATAATTCTTTTGTCGTATTTCTGCCCATACCTTCTACAATATTTGCTGGGATTGATACAGCCGCTCGCTGAAGCTGGGATGTCAGGCCATAAGCTTCGGCCTTTGGAAAATTACCGGAAATTTTATAAACTTTTAATGTCAATTCGTGCGCCTCTTTCCAAATATTTAGATCTTGAAAAGATTTTATTTGCATCTCAATCACTTAATCACTTATTCACCTAATCACTGATCACTTTTATTCCCCCGCCAGTTCCACAATCGCCAGCTCCAGCGGCAATTGAGGCAGGATGGCGGATTTGATTTCATATTCGGCTTGAGTTAAGCTGCGCAAGATCCTGATAAAATCTTTCACGGCCACGTTTTTGCCTTGCTCAAGAATAACCCGAAACTGGTCTTCGGTCAATTCGGGAGCTATCAGCTGGCGGTTTTGCGAACCATAGCTTTCCGCGCTTCCCGTTGCGCCGAACGAGGCAAAAATCATCATCTTGCGGAAATAATTGGAAAGCGATTTGGCGAACTGCGCCAGATCATATCCTTGCTCAACCAGTTTATTGGCCAAAATTATCGCGCTTTTGATGTCTTTTTCAATAATAAAATCAGCCATCTTTAAAACCGAAGAAATATCGGTGGTCCCCAAAATCGTTTGCACCTCCTCGAGCGTGATGTTTTTATCCTCCATCGCCATCACCTGCCCCAAAAGCGATTCGGCGTCGCGCTGGGCGCCATCGGCGTTAAGCGCGATGAGATCAATCGCTTCTTTGGAAATTTTCACGCCTTCTTCCTTTGCAATCCAAGCCAAGCGTTCCGAAATATCCGGCAAAGTGAGTTTATGGAAATCAAAACGCTGGCAGCGAGAAATAATCGTTTGGGGAACTTTGTGTATTTCGGTGGTGGCCAGAATGAAAACCGCGTGAGCCGGCGGCTCTTCCAAAGTTTTTAAAAGCGCGTTGAAAGCTTCGCGCGTCAACATATGAACTTCGTCAATGATAAAAACTTTTCTTTTGAGCCGAACCGGTGAAAATTTTATTCCATCGCGCAATTCGCGCATTTCGTCTATGCCGCGGTTGGAGGCCGCGTCAATTTCAATCAAATCCAGCGATCTTGACTCGTTTATTTCCAGGCACGAAGAACATTTGTTGCAAGGCTCGAATTTTTGTTTGAGCGATTCGCAATTGATGGCTTTGGCAAGAAGACGCGCGATCGTGGTTTTTCCCGTTCCCCTGGGACCGCAAAAAAGATAGGCGTGAGCCGTTTTTTCCATCGCCAAAGCGTGCGTGAGAGTTCTCACGGCGTGTTTTTGCCCGGCCACCTCGGCGAATGTTTTGGGCCTGTATTTGCGATATAAAACCAAATTTTCCATAAAATTCAAGTTGTCCGACAACTGGTTCTTAATTGTCGGACAATAAAAGATCTCACCTATATTTTACTCGAGAATCGGTTTTTTTTCAACTAAAAAAGCCCTGCGATTACGAGGCTTTTTTAACATTGCATTGATCCTGTTTTTTTATTTTTCCATCTTGTCTTCCAAAATTTTCACTCTTTTTTCCAAACTAACCAGCTCAAAACGATAAGCAACGCCATCCAATCTCAATTTTATGTCTTCATGTTCGTGGGTATTGTTTTCGGAAAGAATACGGATATTGTTATTTATTCGGTCAAATCTTTCGTTCGCTTGATCAAATTTTCCATTTATTTGAGCAAATCCTTCTTTCATCTGTTTGGCCGCTTCCAAAAAGCCTCCTTGAGTCATTCGAGCCAAATCTTCGATTGTGAGTTTCTTGTTCTTTTTCACGGCTTCAATCTATAATAAACACCTTAAAATTGCAAATATGAATTTACTGCTGGATTATGGAATGATCTGATGATTTTATTATAACACAAATCGGCAAGAAAATTATCCACAAAATATGGAATTTTTATCTTCTAAAAACAAACAACTTATATCCCAAAAAATTCCAAAACAAAGCAATGATCGTTCCGCCAAAAGCCCCGATGTTTTTCATCGTTTCGGGCTTATCGGCCAAAATTCCCTTATCTGTCCCAAAATAGAAAATGAAAGCCGCGATGCCCACGTTAAGCAAAAATCCCACAATGCTCACCAGCAAAAACTGGAAGAAATCTTTTTTGGCGCTTTCTCTGGGCGCTTTGCCGCGGCTGAAAGTCCAAGAACGGTTCCAAAAATAACTGTTGACCGTGGCGATTATGAACGAAAATCCTTTCTGGATCACGAAAACCGAAATTATCGCGGCCGCCGGAACGGCCACTCCGATGATCGCCACCGTTAAAGGCGAGATTGCCGGCGAAGCGATTGAAAGGAATCCGCTCAAAACCGGGCTCAAAACATTGCCGATGGCGGCAAAGAAAGATTCGATATTTGCGTATCTTTTGGAGAGATCGCTGAAAAGGTTCAAAAAACCCCAATCAACAAAAGTATTCAGTCCGCCGATCAAAACGAATTTGGCGACTTGATACACCACTTTTATTTTCCAAGAGATCACCCAAGCGATTATCATTCCCAAAGCCGAAAGAATTGGCGCCGCGATCGGCAAAAAAAGCTTCAGATTCAAACCGGCCGGTAATTGGATTTCCGATCCCAAGTTGATTAAGATAAAAATTATCAGCCACGCGATTATTTCTCCCACGATGGCGGCGATCAAAACATCTGCCCGGGGAAATTTTCTAAAAACCGGAACCGAATTATCAATCGGTTTATTGGGAGTATAGGGGATGCTGGGTTGAAGCACGGGTTTGTAATTTTCAATTATCAATAATCCAATTTTCAATGAATATTAAATATCTAATTTTCAATATCAAAACTCCGCAAAGAGAGATTTATTTGATAATTAGATATTATGAATTAAATATTGATTGAAAATTGAGAATTGAAAATTGAGAATTTATTAAAAATTGAATGGTTATCGAGAATCAGCTGGCACTGCTTGGGAAACTTCAGCCTGGGCAATACTTTCCCCCTTATATCTTCTCGCTATTTCTTCTTCCACTTCCGCCCGGGGGCGGCCGAATTTCAATCGCGAAAGTTCTTTGGCGGAAGAAATCATTTCTTCGTTTCCCGAGGGCGGACGCGGAACAGAAAGATTGAAGGGTTTGGAAGTCATATTGCCGATCAAAAGCTTGGCATAGGCGTTGAAATTATCAATATTCAAAAGATCGTTTTGGTCGAATATCGGCGCGAATTGCTTGACCATAAAATCGGCGTCCTCCGGGCCGATGCGATAGGCGATCATCGAACCCACGTTGCCAAAAACCGCGTCGCGGATTTTTTCGGGCAGCTGTTTGATGAATTGGTGCGCCATTGTGAGGCACAGGCGGTATTTTCGGGCTTCTGAAAGAATAGTGGAAATGCTTTCGGTGGTAAAATTCTGGAATTCGTCAATGTACAAGTAAAAATCCTTTCTCAACTCTTCGGGCATATCTATTCGGCCGAAAGCTGCCATTGTGAGCTTGCCCACGATTATCAATCCCAGCAAGTGGCTGTTGATGTCGCCCAATCTTCCTTTGCTCAAATTCACCAGCAATATTTTCTTATTATCTATTATATCACGGAAATTGATTGAAGATTTGGATTGCCCGATAATGGGACGCATAAAATCATTGGCGATAAACACGTTGAATTTGGAAGTGATATAGGGCACCATATTGGCGAGCGCCGCTTCGCCCCCGGCTTTTTCGGCTTCCTTTTCCCAAAAATCCCGCACCACGATATTGCGGCACTTGCCGATCAAGCGCTTGCGGAAAACCGCATCGGCCATGACTTTTGGCACTTCCATCAAAGTGGCGCCCTCGTTGGGATCGTCCATTAAAAGCAAAAGAGCGTTGCGGGTGTATTGCTCAAACATCGGCCCGCCGGTGGTTTTTAAATCATATAACTTGTCAAAAATATTTATGAGCTCGTTGACGATAAAAGTTTTTTGCTCGGGATATCTGGGATCATATTCCAGCATATTGAGCCCCATCGGGCGATCCAAATCAGCCGGGTCGAAATAGACCACGTCTTCGGCGCGTTCCGGAGGCACGCAACCGGAAGCGTATTGGGCGAATTCGCCGTGCGGATCGATAATGCCAATGCCTTCTCCGGCGGAAATATCCTGGGCGATCATTCCTTTCATTAAGCTGGTTTTGCCGGTGCCGGTTTGTCCGATGACGTATAAATGCCGGCGGCGATCTTCTTTTTGAAATTTAATCGGGGATTCAACGCCTCGAAAAGAATTGGCGCCCAAAAGCACCCCGTCTTTTGGCAAATTAACCGGCGGCGCGGCCTGTTTGGATTTAATAAACTTCATGCGCGGAGTCTCTATTTCGGTATTTGGAAGGTGAAAAACGGAACTTAATTCTTCGGTGCTCAAAATAAAATTCCTGGATTTGCGAAAAAGCCGGAAAGAAAAATCATAAAAAATATTTTTGAGCGTCCTGCCTTTGAGGCGATAAGCTTTGAAATTATTAAGATTGGGGGAGTTGAATTGCGAAAAAGCGCTTTCAATCTGAATAAGAATCTGCTCGGCCTGGATAACGCTTGGCGCCGAAGCCACGATATTGATATTCGTTTCAAAAGTCATTTTGCTGCCTTTGCTTTCCAGGGCTTTAATGATTTCCTGATCCAAAGGCGTAATCGGTTTCGGCGGTCCCTGGGGAATTCCCATTTGCTCGGGCGTTTTTACGGGAGCGATAATATCCATAATCTTGAAAAGCCAATTTTTTTCAACCTTAAGCCTCGCCTTGTCATAGGCTTTGCCCTGCTGCATTTCGCGGGCGACTTTCAATAAGCGTTTGCGCCATTTGTTTTTGGCCGGACGAAAAATAATTTGAATCGCCGCGCCCTCGCCTTCGATTTCCAACTTGCTCAAAGTGTTAACGATTTCATTCAAAGGATCGGCTTCCATATTTAAATAAGTTCTGAAGGGTTTCGCCCTGCCTGAACCGGGCGCTAGATACGAAGCCGCGCTTTCGCCGCGGGGATTGAAAATATTGTAATCGTCAACCGGCCGAACATCGGCCGCCGGAAAAAATCCGTGGATTTGTTTTTCCAAAATCCCCGCCCAGCGCCTGGGACACGCCATATAAAAACAAATCTCTTCGCCCGCGTGCTGAACCGCCATTTCAAAACAAATTATCGGTTTGCCGTAGATAAAATTTCTGGATTTGCTGTCTTTGAGATTGCTCAAACTGGTATAGAATTGCTCCATCACCGAAATCAATTCTTTGTGATTTTTCCTTTCTTTTTCGGCGCTTTGCGCTTTTGGCAAAGAAACCAAAAACAGGGTCATATTCAACGCCCTTGTCAGCCGGCCTTTGCCCAAAACATTTTTAAAGAAAAGATAAACGCCCAAAAAAAGCGCCAGAGCGGCCAAGGCCATAATGGCCGGAAAAATAAATTGATTAAGATTGTATTCCACAAACTTTTTTTAAATTTGCTTGATGCCGAGTTTGGATTGGTTTTCTTTTTGAGACAAATAATCGTGCCATAGATCCAAGAAATGCGGATCGTTGTTTTTTTCCGCGTATTCCTTTGCTGTCTCATTGGCCGTGTCAATGCCTTTTGCCGCCGCCATATCGGCCAAAGTTTTTAAATTGTCCATTTCTTGATCGGTTATTCGGCCTTCTCTCGAAACATCAAAACCGCCTTTTTCAACTTTTTCCGGCGCCGCAACGGGCTCTTGTTTCGCCGCCGCAGCAATTTCCGGCGCAGCTTCAATAACCGTCTCCGATTGAGTTTCCGCGCTTTCGGGCGCGGACTCATTTTTTTGTTCAGTCGGCTCTCTGTAGGTATCGGGCATCCGTTTCCCCCTTTAGAAAGGGGGATTAAGGGGGATTTTTTATTATTCCTCGCCAATTACGAATTTAAAGCCAATTACGAATAAAATCAGAATTTGATTTATTCGTAATTAGAGTGTTCCCATTCGTAATTAGTGAGGAGAAAGAAATCTCCCCTAACCCCTCCTAAAGGAGGGGAATAAAATTATTTACTCATTATCATCTGGGCGGTTTGATTGATTTCTTCTTTGGTCTTTTTGATTTCTTCCGCCGCCAGTTTTTCGTAACCGGGCACTTTTTCTTCCAAAAACGCGTTTATTTTTTCATGGTCGCCCGCCGCGCAAACTTCGTCAAAAGCCGCGCGTTCATTATCCGGAATATTTTCCAAAACTCTCACCAAAACCCGCTTGATTATGAGCTCGGCTATGGAATCCAAAAATTCTTCTTTCTTTTCGGGCGGAAGCTTGTCCAATTCCAACTCCTTAATGATATCATCTTTTATTTTTTTTGGCATACCAGGTAGTAGAAATTCGACAGATAATTACTTTGATTTAAAAAAGGTGATCAGCTGTCAAATCCCATGTATTGAGCCAGGAGCAAGTTAAATTCGAATAAACAGTCGAATTTTCACTACCTGGCATGTTTTTATTTTTTTATGAAATCTTTGATTTCTTTGCTGAACAAGTTTTTGTTTTTATAAGCTTTTTCATCTATATCTATTAATTGCTTTATGCTTCTTTTTACAATTCCCGCTTGTTCCGAGTTCGAATCAAGCTGTTTTAATTGTTCAACATATCCGGAAATAATTCTGGAATGCATCTGGAGAGTCTGCCTGCCAAGATTATTTATTTTTGAATCCGCCATCGCTTTGGCCAACTCTTGAGAATTTAAATTCTCCTGGCCGGTGAGCCCTCTTTGAATTTCGTTTGAAACAACTTTTTCAATAGTTCCTCCTTGTGGCAATTGCTCCGAAGAAGCGTGGAATTTTTCAAATTCATGCTGTAAAATCTTTTCATCATATTCTCCTTTGGCAGGATTTATAATTTGTTCATATTCTTCTTGCGTCAAACCCTTCACCGGCGAAGTTTCTTTTTCCATAAATGGATATTCCGATTGATCTTCCGCCAAAGAGCCGGAAACCACCGGCAAATTATCCGGCGCCGAAGATTGCGCCAGGCCCCATTCCTTTCTCATTCCTAAAATATCTTCATGATTGACATCTCTAGCGTTATTAATTATCTCTTCAACTTGGTCTTTATCAAGCAAAGTCATTCCATGATCAATTCTCCACTTTGGATCGGTAAAATCAATCACGAGTTTCTGTTGCTCCGGATCCAAATAATTAAATCCCATGTATTTTTCCGAAAAAGAATCCCTTCTTGCCGCGCCATATTCGTCATATTCTTGCGTTGGGACTTCGGGATTTGATCCTCCTGGCAAATTCTCCGGCAGCGGAGCGGCTGGTCCCGTCATTTTTTCTCCCACTCCGGAATCTATTAAATCGTTATCATGTCGGAAGCTCATGATTTCCTTGATTTTTTCCGAATCCATGGCTCGAGCGGTTTCTATTTCATTCTGCATATCTCCAGGCGCCACATCGTCAAACATATACATATCAGCGCATCTTAAAGAGGGCCGGTTCGGGGAGTGGCTCAAAGGAGGAAGAGGTTGAGGCGGCAGTTGGAGATGAGGATATAGCTGTCGGCGTTGATGCGTGGCCCGATGTCATTGACGGCATACCGCCAGTTGCCGCGGATGCCTGGCCGTTTTTAAATTCTTCGGATATTCGTGCGCTTGCTGACAAATTATCCGGCGCGGACGGGATGGCTTTTTCCGGCGAATAGTTCCTGATATTTTCCATCTGGCTTTCACTCAAGCCTTGCGCTTTTCCAATCGCCTCATTCATTTCATCGCCGCCCATTTTTATTTCGCTAAGATCAATTTTGTCTCCGGCGTTTATTTGGCCGGCATCGGTTAAGCCATATTTGGCGGGATCGGCTTCTATCTGATCCTTAAAATGATCAATAACGTAAGTTTTTTGCGCGTCGTTGAGATTATTAAATTCATCGCTGGATTCAAGCCGATCCTCAACTATTTTCCAAACACTGTCGCCTTCTTTAACTTCAACTACATCGGCCGATCCGGCTGCCGCGACTTCCGGCCCGGCAGATGGCGCTGTTCCGGCCGGTCCCGATTCCGGTGTCACTGATGAACTAACAGCTGCCGAATCGACAGGAGTCGTCTCAGGAGATAAATCGGGAGCGCCGGGAACACTAGCCGGCGCCGAAGCGGATGGCTGAGGTGTTTCAATATCACTGCCATAAAAGCCTCCTAAATCATCCGGTGCAAATGGCTTCAAATTACCTCGCACAAACGGCTCAACTTTAGCCATTTCCGAACTGCTCGGCGCAAACGATTTCAGTTCTTTCGATTCGACAACATTCGTCGCATCCGCTAAAGCAATCTCGGGATGTAATCCCCAAGATTCCACTTTGTCTTTAAAGAAATCGCCCAACGATCCGGCTTTTTCAGCCGCGAAATGTTTCCAACTGTCCGGAATGAGTTCACTCGCGAGTTTTGGCATAACCACCCCCACGAAAATTCCCGCGGCGGCTCCTGCCAAAGTTCTCACGACTTCCTCTTTTCCCTGCCGGCCGTAAATTTCAAAAAGTTTCTTGTTTAAATCATCGCTTTTTTCATTAAGAGCTTCAATAAAATCTTTATTTCCGATCAAAGCCTCGATCTCTTTTCGCGCTCTGCCTTGCTGGCGCGCTTTCATTGCCGCCTCTGCGCCGAAGAAAGCCCCGACTCCGCCGGCGGTTCTTATCCCGGCGCGAATAGCTCCTCCGGTTGGTATTGCCAAAAGACCCAAAATTCCTCCAATCATTATTCCGCCCATTACCAAACCCCCAGCGCCGAGTGAAAGAGCTGTTTTCCCTTTCCAACCCAACTTTCTATATGCCTCCACCGCTTTCAAAGAATATTCTCTGATCCATTCCTTATTTTCCCCAGCCGCCTCAATTTGTTCTTGATGCTTCAGATTTTGGATTTCTATGGCTTCCTTGGCCGTGGTCTCAATCACCAACTCCTTGGCATATTTTTGGAGTTCGGTTTTTATCTGATCCGGATCTTTTTCTTCATCTTTCAATTCCTGCTCTTTTACTTTTAAACATTCTTTGCGATATTCATTAATATTTTCCTTGAAAGTCTCCTCTTTTTCATCTAAAACAGCCTTCGGATTCAAAAGATTTACTTCTATTTTTCCCGCTTCCTTTGATTTTGGCTTTCTGGCGCCTTTTTTGCTTTTTTCAAATTCAACAAGGGCTCGAACATATTCCGCGCGAGCTTGCTCATATTTCCCCCTGGCTTCCAATTCTCGGCCGCGGCCTTCTAAAAATCTGTCCGCTTTTTCATCTTTATCCGAATCCTCTGGCGCCGGATTAAAATCTTTATCAGCCAAATTGATTTTAACCATGCGGCCTTTTTTTGCGGAATTAACTTCTTCCGGTTCTCTCTCTACAGAATCATCCCTGTTGTTATATTGTTTCTCAAGATCTCTGCTAATTTTGCGTCTCTCTTCATCGCTTATGATGGGTTCATCCGGTTCAGCTCCAACCCCGCCTTTTGGACTTTCATTAATTTCAACGTTTGCCCGATTAATTACTTCTTCGGGAACCAAAGATGTCCTCATTTCGTCTTCCAAATTATCATCCGCCAAAGAACCCAAAAGATCATCTTTTTCCTGATCAGAAGATTCGGACGGCAAATCAGATTTTGCCGGCGATTCCAAAGGCCGAGATTCCGCAGATTGCATATTCTTTAACTGTTCCGCAATTGAATCCGCCGTGCTTAAATCAGGAAATCTCTTCTCAAGATCATCATCAGCAAGAGATCTTAATAATTCATTTTTATCTTTTTCCTTTTCCGGCGACAATTCAGTTTTTGGATTTTCTTCTTTTTTTCCTCCCAATCCAAAACTTGGCCATTCAAATTTCATAAATTTTAATTAATTTATAACCTTGTTTTAATTATACACCAAACTCTTCAAAATGATTAATTTG
>LCEC01000017.1:0-20295 GCA_000997475.1 Parcubacteria group bacterium GW2011_GWB1_42_6 | reverse complement strand
ATAAAGAGTGATCGTGGTAAAATTAAATCAGTCTATAATTATAAATTGAATCTTCTCCTCCCTTTTTAAAGGGAGGTTGGGAGGGATTTTTTATTAATTCTAAAAAATCCACCTCTTCGACAGGCTCAGAGCCTGTCGTTCGACCCTGAAGGGGCTCAGACCCTGAATGGGAGAAATTCTAAGACCCAACCCTCCTTTTTAAAGGAGGAAAATTATGAAAAAAAATATATTTTGGGAATTTATTAAAAAACATAAAATCGCCATTCTTTTAATTTTGGTTATGGCTACGGCGATATTTTTCCGGCTTTACAAACTCGGCCAAATTCCGCCCGGGCTTTACCCCGATGTCGCCATCAACGGCAATGACGCTTTGCAAGCTTTAAAATCGGGCGATTTCAAAGCTTTCTATCCCGAAAACAACGGCCGCGAGGGGCTGTTTATGAATCTTATCGCCGCCAGCTTTTGGCTTTTCGGCGCGAGCGTTTGGGCGATCAAAATAGTTCCGGCGATTTTGGGAATTTTGACCGAGCGTTTGGGCGATCAAAATAGTTCCGGCGATTTTGGGAATTTTGACGATTTTAGGCATTTATCTTTTGACGTTTCATCTTTTTTCATTCGGAAGGCTGATGCAAAAAAAGTTTTCGGGCGACGCGCCAAAATATATCGGCCTGTTGGCCGCTTTCTTCACGGCCGTGAGCTTCTGGCACGTTAATTTTTCCCGCCTGGGATTCAGGGCGATTATGGCGCCTTTTTGCCTTGTCTGGTCTTTTTATTTCCTTTTCAAAGGCATAAAAAACCTCAAAAGCTATCCGGAAAAATCAAATGCCGGCGCTTGGATGGTTTGGGTCTATTGGATTTTGGGAGGAGCGTTCTTCGGCCTCGGTTTTCATACTTATATTGCTTTCCGCATCGCGCCCGTGATTCTTGTTCCCGCTTTCATCGCCGCCATTATTCTTTTTTGGCAGGATTTGAAATCCCATAAAAAAGGAAAAATCAGCCGCTGGAAAGCCGGCTGGAATGCTTACAAAAAAAACGGCTGGTGGGGCTGGGATGTTTTTATTATTGCCGCTGTTTTGGTTTTTTTGCCGCTGGGAATATATTATCTCCAAAATCCGGCCGACTTTATGGGCCGCTCAAGCCAAGTTTCAGTTTTCGCCTCGCCCAATCCGGCTAAAACTTTAATTGAAACAACGATTAAGACTCTCGGCCAATTTGTGGCATTTGGAGATTACAACTGGCGGCATAATCTGCCCGGTTCGCCTCAAATTTTTTACCTTTTGATCCCTTTCTTTTTGATCGGCCTTGGCTGGTGCGCGTGTCAGATTTTCAGAAAAGAGAATTACAAAGAAAAAGGATTTTTCAGCGCGACCGTTTTTTGGACGCTTCTGATTTGGTTCGGGGCGATGCTGATGCCTTCCATTATGACGAACGAGGGCCTGCCCCATGCTTTAAGGACAATCGGCGCCATCCCGCCAAGTTATATATTTACGGGGCTCGGATTCTATCTAATACTCTCCCGCTTGATGTTATTCCCGCGAAAGCTCGCCTCGCTGAAGCTCCGGCGAAGCGGGCGGGAATCCAGACCCATTAAATCAACCTGGATCCCCGCCTGCAGTTTACCCCGCAGCTGCGGGGCGAGAATGACAAACGAGAATACAAAAATTATATTAGGTTTTTTGGTTTTTATATTTTTAATTATAATCTCCTGCCTTTCCTATCGCCAATATTTCATTCAATGGGGGTTTAATAAAGAAACTCGCGGCGCCTTCACCCAATTATTCGTTGACCAGGCCAATTATTTGAATTCCTTGCCGGCCAATATGAATAAATATGTTTTGGTGAATGAAGGCGGAGTTCGAGTGCCTTACCCCAATGGGATTCCTATGCCCGCTCAAACGATTATCTTCTTAACCCAAGATCAGCCGTCAATTAAATATTTATCGCCCGATCCGGGAAACGTAAGTTATTTGCCGGACAAAAACAGCGTTATTTTGCCAATGAATCCCAATGAAGAAATTTTTAAGACGCTCAAACAAAAATTTCCCCAAGGGCGCGTTGAAGATTTGGGAAATTTTAAAGCTTTTGTAATAAAATAAAAAAAATCAAAAAATCATGACAAAAAAATTCACATACGCTCTTGCCGCGTTAATGCTCGGCTTTATGTTAGTAATCGCTTTTTTCAGCATGCTTGGCGATTCGGCCATTATGGACGAGGTGGCTCACCTGCCGGCCGGTTATTCGTATATTGAAAAAGCGGATATGCGCTTAAATCCGGAGCATCCGCCGCTTGTTAAAGATCTGGCCGGACTTTCCATTTGGCTCGGTTCAAAAATCACCGGCGAAGAAATTATTTTTCCCGAAACCATCAAAGCTTGGCAAACGGATATCAACGGCCAATGGGATTTTGGATTTAATTTCATGTACCAATCGGGCAATGACGCCGATTGGATGCTGCTTTTCGGCCGGCTGCCGATGCTTTTGATTCTTTTGGCGATGGGAATTTATATTTTCAAATGGGCCAATGAATTATTCGGCCGCAAAGCGGCGCTTCTTGCTTTGTTTTTTTACGCTTTTTCGCCGACTTTCATCGCCCACGGCCGATTTGTCACCACCGATGTGGCGGCAGCAGCCGGAATTTTCATCGCCACTTATTATTTCGTCAAATGGCTCAAAGCGCCCAGCGCCATAAACCTGATTGCCGCGGGAATCGTTTTTGGCATCGCGCAGCTCGCCAAATTTTCCGCGTTCTTGCTAATTCCTCTTTTTGGAGCAATGATTTTCCTTTGGATAATTTTGGAAACGATAAAAAATTCAAAAAGCGGCCAAAATTGGATTGTTTCTTTCTTCAGAAACATAGGCAAATATTTGGGCGGAGTTATAGCCATCGGCGCAATCGGGTATATATTTGTCGTGTGGCCGGTCTACGCTTTTCACGTGGCCAATTATCCGATGGAACTGCAGCAAAGAGACATAAAAATCATCCTCTCTTCTTTTGGAATGAGATGGGTGGCCGATTTGATTTACTGGATGGCCGGAATTCCGGCTCTGCGTGGATTGGCTCAATACGGCTTTGGATTGGCAATGGTGATTCAGCGGGCGGCCGGCGGCAACACGACTTATTTTTTGGGAGAAATTTCCGCGGCCGGGTCGCGCCTTTATTTTCCATTCGTCTATTTGACCAAAGAAGCTTTGACTCTGCACATCCTTTCTCTGATCGCTTTGATTTTGGGAATGGCCAGCCTTATCAAACAAAGGTTTTTCACTTCAATTAATTTTTTCAAAGTTCTTCGGGATAATATAGCTCAAGTCGCCATGATCGGATTTATCGCGCTTTATTGGGGATCAAGCATTCGTTCTCCGTTAAATATCGGCGTACGCCATATTCTGCCGACTTTCCCGTTTATTTTTCTGTTGATTTCAAGCCAAATCGGCAAATGGATTAAATTTAACGCTTCATACGGCAACGATGTTTTGAAGAACATAAAAGAAACATTCAGCCAGATAAAATGGCTCGGCCTGAAATGTTTTCTGATCGGATTTTTGATAATCTGGCAAATTGCGAGCGTCATTTCCGTTTATCCCTCATTCCTTTCCTATTACAATGAATCAGTCGGCGGACCGGCAAACGGATATAAATATGTTACGGATTCAAACACCGATTGGGGGCAAGATCTAAAACGCTTGGCTTCTTGGGTTAATGAAAATAATATAAAAATAATTTACGTTGACTATTTCGGCGGCGCGATTCCGAGCTATTATTTGGGAGACAAAGTCCGCTTCTGGTGGGGTTATTACACTCCCCAAGATATGACCGAAAGCGAATGGCTGGCGGTTTCGGCCACCTTCCGCCAAGGCGGTTTGGGTAATCCGGCACCAAATTATAACGACAGAACCGGCTACTACAAATGGCTTGAAAAATATCAGCCGGTCAAAATCATCGGCAATTCGATTTTTGTGTATAGGATACGATAGAACCCTGCAGAATTACGAATCACTGCAGATATTACAGATACAAATCTCGCTTGGCGTCCTCCCTTCCTTTTCAAGGAGGGGTTGGGGAGGTAATTTCAGAATTCAAATTTACCCCTCTGCCTCATTCGAGCCTGTCGTTCGACCCTGAAGGGGCTCAGACCCGAATGGGAGGGCTCTCATCAGAGCCTGAACGGGGCCCTTCGGGCACCTCCCTTCGATGAGGGGAGGAGGAATAAGAAAGATTTAAAGTGCTCCATCCGTAATTCCGCAAGGTTACTCAATTTTAAAGAGCTATCTCGCGATAGCTCTTTTTATTTTCGATAATTAGTAGAATATTTGCCGGAATTCATAAACGCCCGACATCACTTCCTCTTTCACCACAACTGCCTTAGCCCCCGGACAAATATCCCAGCCCTTAAAAACTCCATTTGCAAATAATTGGATTAAATTGGATTTAGGTGCCAAAAAGTATGCTATAGCAACATTTTTGACACCTAACTATTCCTAAATTCAATCACCGCCCTTAATTTTATTTATAATACGCTCGATTTGGAATTCGCAGGTCAATATATTCAAGATTTTTCCGGCTGTTTTTAAGCTCGTCTGCCAGAAGCGCTTCTATCACCCGGATTTGCGTTTCAACAAATCTTGAAAGATCCAAATAAATCACCCAGCCCTGTTTTGCGTAAGCCGCCATTTCCCGATTTTCGGCGTCCTTAAAAGAAAAACCGACTATTTCCAC
Source organism: Parcubacteria group bacterium GW2011_GWB1_42_6 (assembly GCA_000997475.1). Taxonomy (GTDB): domain Bacteria; phylum Patescibacteriota; class Minisyncoccia; order Portnoybacterales; family GWB1-42-6; genus GWB1-42-6. The sequence continues at coordinate 15,581 of LCEC01000017.1, read as the reverse complement.
TTTGGAGTTTTCCATCTTCTCTTTAAACTCGCGGGCGAAAACGATGGTGGAAGATGAAACGGCTTTTTGGCCCAATTCATAATTTTCTCCATTCTTAGAAAAAAACTTCGGCAAAAAATCGGTTGAGATTTCGGAAGATTGGCGATACAAAAATCCCTCTTCGTCGGAAAGAAAACAATCCCCCGCCGAAGGAATTTGTTCTTTTGGCGCTGACGCGGAAGAAGTGCTTATTTCCATCGCCATGAGATCAACCATTAAAGGCTGAATAACAACTTCGGCCTCGCAACAAATAGATGAAGGTTTTTTTTCGATTATTCGGATCTCCAAAATATCGGGAAGAATTCTTTTTACTTCGGCTTGCCGTATTTCTGGAAATTCTTTTTGCAACTTTCGCGAAATTTCGGGAAGCGAAATCGCGGCCATTTGGGACGAAGGAATAAAGCCCCAAATTTTTCCTTCCAAAAGAGAGCTTGCCAAAACGGCGATATTTTGAGTCGGGATTATTTTATTGCCGCCGATTTTTATTTCTTTCACCCTCAAAACGGGAGAGATGAACAGAAAATAAAAAACCGCCGCCGTAAAAATAACAATGAAAACCGCGATCAATATTGCTTTCAGAATATTGGCCGTCTTTTTTTCTTCCCGGATTATTTCTTTCGCCGGCAACGAATGGCTATTTTTTTTATTTAAAAAAAACATTTTTTACCGATTATAAATATGACGAGATGAGCAGCTTTGGCGTTTTTTGAAAAGTAGCGGGCCAAGCGAGATTACTTTCTTTCAATTTTTTCAAACCCGCAAAGATCGCGCAAAACTTTGGGGATAACAACGCTGCCACCGGCTTGCTGAAAATTTTCCAAAATCGCGATAAACGGCCGCGGCGAAGCCAAAGCCGTGTTATTGAGCATGTACGCGAATTTCGTTTCTCCATTTTCATCTTTATAGCGAACATTGAGCCGGCGCGACTGCCAATCCAAAAAATTGCTGGCCGAGCCGGTTTCTCCCCAGCGGTTCAATCCCGGCAGCCAAGCTTCGATATCAAAAGCTCGATATTTTCCGGGCGACATATCGCCGGTATTGATTTGCAAAACACGATAGGGCAAACCCAAATCTTCGTGAATTTCCCGGGAAATTCCGGCCATCTCGTCTTGAATTTTATTTGATTCTTCAATATCGGCCTTGGCCAAAACAACTTGTTCAACTTTCATAAACTCGTGCACGCGATAAATCCCTTTGGTGTCTTTGCCATAAGACCCAATTTCACTCCTGTAGCATTGGCTGAAGCCACAAAATTTCATCGGAAGTTTGGCGCCGTCCAAAACCTCGCCCGCGTAATACGCCAAGAGAGATGGCTCGGCCGTGCCCACCAAGAATTTTTTGTCTTGGCTGGCCGCTCCGTCTTTTTCTTTGTCGCGAGTGGCCACCTGATAAATTTCATCCACTTCGGGATTGTATTCCTTGCCGGAAAAATATCCGCTGCCAAAAAGCGCGAATTCCTTCACAAGCGTGGGCGGAATCATCGGCGCGTAGCCTTTTTGCGACATCTTTCTAAAAACATAAAACATCAGAGCCGAAACCAAAATCGCTCCTTCGTTTTTGAGATAGTATCCGCGATAACCGCCAACCTTGGCTCCCCGCTCCACATCCAAAATATCCAAGATTTTTCCCAACTCGATATGATCCTTGGGTTCAAAATCAAATTTTGGAATTTCGCCTTTTTGCAAAATTTCCACGTTATCGGCATCATCCTTTCCCACCGGCGTATCGGGCGAAGGAACCGTGGGAACCTTGAGCATCATCTTCTGAAACTTTTCATCAATTTCCTTCAGTTCTTGGGCCATTTCCTGAAACCGGCTTTTAAGATCGCGGGCATTATCAATATTTTCTTTTCCCAATTTTTTTTGTTCCGCCCTCACGGATTCCGATTCGCTCATCAGCCGCCGCCTTTTTTCATCCAAATTTAAAAGCTTGTCCACATCCAAATCAATGCGTTTGTTTTTAGCCGCTTGTTGAACCGCTTCTTTATTTTCTCGAATAAATTTTATATCAACCATATTTTTAAATGAAATATTAGGATAATCTTATTTTAGAGCTTTTATCGCGTTTCGTAAAGAAGATCTGATCAATCTTAGAAATGTTTCTTAAGTTTAAGCTCCTTGACCACCGATTCCCAAATATCTTCGGGAATGGGCGGCGGCTGGCCGATCGGACTTGTTCCGGGATATCGCCAAGCGCTGATCATAATTATCCCGCCCGGACCGAATTTTTCCGAAGTCTTTTTTTCCTGCCACATCACCCAAATTTCATAAGGATGCTTTTTTGAGCCGGCCTTCTGCATGGCCGCGATCGTATCTGGAGCAATTCCCGTTTCGATTCGTTGCGGAAAACGCAAAATACGCCTTATTCGGCTTTCCGATAAGCCGTATTGGCGCATTTTGATCTTAATGTGATCGGTCCAGTACGCCCCCACACCAAAACGCCCCCCAAAAGAGATTTCCCTCCCAAAACCGCTTTTTTTATTTTTTCCTGAATTCAGATTGTTCATTTTTTTAATTGGCGTGGGGGTAAAAATTTTCCCGGCTGAATAACGGCAAATTCTCTTTTTTCATCGGGCGCTCAAGCTTTTCTTTATATTATTAAATTAATAAAACAAACAGATCTTGCAAATCCCCCAAACTAAACCAATGAAATAAAAAACGGTTCATATCGTAATTTTATAAGTGAGTTATCCGCGCTATAGCGGAAATAACTCACTTATAAAAAATTAAATAATCGCGGGACAATCAAAGATCAAAAATCGTTTTCAGGCGCATTTCATTATCGATTTTTTCCAAAATGCCAAAGCGGACATTTTCAACAATATTATAGAATTCGGCGAAAAATTCTATCTCGTCTTGGCATTCATGAGGATGCACAAAAACGCTTCTTTGCAGCTCGTGGAATCCCAATCTTTTAAGTCTGAATCGAAAAGCATCTCGTTCTTTCTTTTGTTCTTCCGGAATATCAAATATCACGATCCTCCATTTGCCGTCCCACTTCTGATCTTTGATTTGCATGCTGTCAATCTGATATTTTAACAACTTTGTTTTGCCCTCCCGGGTTAAAAGCAAAGAAATATTTCCGTCTTTCTCGAATTTGGCGCTTATAAGCTTCGATCTATAAAGCTCCCATATTTTTCGTTTTATTTCCTCTTTTCTTATTTGTTTCCAACCGCCGCCAATCGTCTTTATTATGTCAAAACGTTTCCCCGGAGAACGATTCAGAAAAATAGCGGATCCACCCAAGAGCAGAAATAATATTTTTCTTTTTTCCAAACTTAAGTTTCTCATATTCTGCAGAAAACCACGATAAATCATAAGTGAGTTATTTCCGCTATAGCGGAAATAACTCACTTATGAAAAATTCATAATGAAAATGCAAGAATAAAATAAAAAATGAGAGAGGATCTATTTCTCTCTCATCGTGGGAAACAATATCACTTCTCGAATCACCGGCGTGTCGGTCAAAAGCATCACGAGCCTGTCTATGCCCATGCCGAATCCAGCGGCCGGAGGCATGCCGTATTCCAAGGCTTCCACAAAATCCTCATCAAAACGCTGGCGTTCTTCGTCGCCTCGGTGTTCTTCCTGCTGCTTCATTCTTTTGGCTTGCTCTTGAGGATCATTAAGCTCGCAATAAGCGTTCACCATTTCCATTCCGGCGATCAAAAGCTGGAAACGCGCCGCTTCGCGAGGATTTTTTGGATTGGCTTTGGCCAGAGGCGACATTTCCAAAGGATGATTTATCACAAAAGTGGGTTCTATAATTCTTGGCCTGATGGTTTTAAAAATTTCATCAATGATTTTACAGCCGGGAATATCATCTCCAATTTTTTCGCCGGCAGATTTAAGACAATCAATCAATTCTTCTTTTGAAGCCAAATCTATATCAATTTTATATTCTTCTAAAATCAGATCGCGCATTGAAATTCTTTTAAACGGCGTTTTTGCGCTGATTTTATGCCCCTGAAATTCAATTTCTTTTTCCGGAATCAAAGAAACAAACATTTTTTCGGTCAGTTCCATCAACTGCTCGTAATCCGCGTAAGCCCAATAAAATTCAAGCATCGTGAAATCCGGATTGTGGGATTTGTCCATTCCCTCGTTTCTAAAGCATCGGCCCAGCTCGTAAACTTTTTCAAATCCGCCCACCAGCAATCTTTTCAAATAAAGCTCCGGCGAAACGCGCAGATACAAATCCATATCCAGAGCGTTGAGATGGGTTTTGAAAGGTTTGGCCAAAGCGCCTCCGGGCAAGGGTTGCAACACGGGAGTTTCGACTTCCAAAAATCCCTCTTTTTCCAAAAACTCCCTTATCTTTTTGATGATTTCTCCCCTCTTTTTGAAACGCTCAAAAACTTCCTTATTCATTGCCAAATCCAAATAGCGCCGGCGGAATCTTTCCTCAACATCTTTGAGCCCGTGCCATTTATCAGGCAGCTGATTTATCGCTTTGGCCAGCAGGCAAAACGATTTAACCAGCAAAGTCTTTTCTCCTTTGTGGGTGGCGAACAGCTTGCCCGAAACTTTTACAAAATCGCCCGCGTCAAAAAGATCGGAAGCTTCTCTATACAAATCTTCTCCCAATTCGTCTTTTTTAAAATATATTTGGATTAAACCCGACTCATCTTCCAAGTCGGCAAAAAAAGATCCGCCGTGTTTTCTTTCCCTCTTTAATCGGCCGGCCAAGTCAACCGATTCTTCCGACTTTGAAATATTTTCAAAATCTTCCAAAACTTTTCCGATTGGCAAATGATTACCGGTTTTCGCCGGATAAGGATCAATTTCCCTATCTTTGAGGGCTTGGAGTTTTTTTATTCGATCTGATTTTATGTTTTCGAGAGACATAAAATTAATTTTCAATATTTGGACATCCGATCCCGCCGGAAGCCGGACCGGAAATTTAACTGATTGAGATTATTTCATATTCCGCTTCTCCTCCCGGAGTTTCCACTTTCACCTTCTCTCCCGCCCGTTTGCCCAAAAAAGCTTTGCCCAAAGGAGACTCGTTAGAAATCTTGCCCAACGACGGATTGGCTTCTTGCGATCCGACTATTAAAAAAGTTTTCTGATTGCCGTTGTTTTTAACCTGAACGGAACTGCCGATCTGAACAACCGAAGATTTCTTGTTTTTATCAATTATTACGGCTTCTTTCAACAATTGATCAAGTTCCACTATCTTGCCTTCATTAAAAGCCTGCGCTTCGCGGGCAGCCAAATATTCCTGATTTTCAGAAAGATCGCCCAGAGCTTTCGCCTCTTCAAGTCTAAGAGCTCTTTCCTTTCTTTTTATTTTCAGATCTTCCAGTTCTTTTTTTTGATCTTCAAATCCTTCCTTGCTGATGTATTGAGGCACGATAGTAAATGTAAAATTCAAAAATCAAAATGCAAAATTATGAATCTGTCCGCCTTGGGCGGACACCTAAATTTTGCATTTTAAACTGTCATTTTACACTTTGAGATTTACATTTTAAATTATTTATCAAAATACCATCTTAAAACTTCCTTGGCTATGGGAGCCGAAACGCGGCTTCCTTCTCCGCCGTTTTCGATTAAAATAACAATAACGATCTCGGGATCCTTGTAAGGCGCGAAAGCCGTAAACCAAGCATTGCTGTCGCGCTGACCGGCAACTTGGGCAGTGCCCGTTTTTCCGGCAACTTCCACATTCAGATCATTAAGCATCGAGGCAGTGCCGGAAACGACAGTTTGGCGCATTGCCTTTCTTATGGTCTCTAAATGCGCCTGATCAATGAAATTTTCCCCAACAACCCGGGCATCAAAAGTTTTGATAATATTCTTATCCGAATCAACAATCTTGTCAACCAATTGAGGGGTTAAAAGTTTTCCCCCATTGGCTACAGCCGCCGTTGCCGCAGCCAGCTGCAAAGGAGTTACTAACAAATCTCCTTGGCCGATTGAAATATGATAAGTATCGCCGGTAAACCAGTCTTCATTTTTAGCTTTTCGTTTCCATTCCGGATCCGGCAACAAACCATTTTTTTCTCCGGATAATTCAATTCCGGAAGAAGACCCGAAGCCGAATAAATTCAAATATTTTTTTATCCTTTCTATTCCCAACCCTTCTATATTACCATAACCTCCGCCTACTGTGTAGAAATAAACATCGCAAGACTCGGCAATGGCCGAATAAATATTTACCGCGCCGTGAGCTTTCCAATCGGTAAATCGATAGACAATATTCGGATCATATTGATTAACCACTCTTAACTCTCCAAAAGGATCGGCGATAATCGTATTGGGCGAAATTATTTTTTCCTGCAAGGCAGCCAGGCCGATCATGGGTTTAATGGTTGACCCGGGCGCGTATTGGCCTCCTATCGCCCGATTAAACAGCGGCCGGGAAGGATCATCGGCCAGAACCGAATATTCACTGGAAGAAAGAGCTTTTGAAAATATGTTATTGTCAAAACCCGGAAAACTGACCATGGCGAGCACCGAACCGCTTCTTGGGTCCAAAGCCACGGCTGCCGCTTTTTCCAATTTTAAATTCTTCAGAGTCTTTTCAATTTCATCGTAAAGTTTGCGCTGCAATCCGCCGTCAACAGCCAAAACAATTCCCCGTCCCGGCTCCGAATCGACAGTTTTTTTGTTTCCTCGCGCTTGGCCGCTTGAATCAACTTCCACAATTTGGCGGCCGGTTTTTCCTCTTAAAATATTTTCGAAGGAATGTTCAACCCCTGATTTGCCTATTTTTTCCGTTGCCGAATAATCCGGCTTGTTCTTTAAATCTTCAGATCCCAACTTTCCCAAATATCCCAAGATATGGGAAAAATAAGGAGTTGAATTGTATTGCCGAGCGGCGCTTTTCTCGATTCTCAAACCCGGCATTTTATCTATTTCGGCTTCAAAAGCCAAAAGTTTTTCATGTTCAAGATTATTGGCAATCAAAAAGCTTTCCGCGTTTTTTGAATTAAAATTTTTAATCTGTTCCATGATTTCTTCAGACGGAACGGCAAGAATTTTAGCCGCTTTTTCGATAACCGACCGGCGCTCAACAGGCGATTTTGGCAAATCCTTGAAAGTAACCGACAAATCGAAACTTGGAACATTATATACCAGCTGTTTCAGGGAGCTGTCATAAATTACGCCCCGGGAAGCAGGAATAGGAACAATCTTCAGCCGGTTTCGTTCGGCAAGATTTTTATATTCTTCTCCCCGCACAATCTGCAAATAAAAAACCTGGCCGAATAAAACCGCCAAACCCGAAACCAGCGCCCAAAAAAATATTTTAAAAACTCCGGGCCGCAAAGGAACTTCTATTTTTCGCCCCTCAAATTCCGGTTTTGAAGCGTCAAGAAAAATTTCTTCGGGTTCGACTGATTCTTTGGAAGATCTGCGAATACGATATTTTTTTAAGTTTTCAAAATTAATCATCGGGTAAAATTAAAGAAGCCCGTTTTTTTCTTTTTGAAGCCATGCGCAATAAATCGGGAAAAAAATCCTTCAATGCATAGAAAACAAAAAAACTTAACAAAAAATTGCAAATCAAGTTTGCCGGCAAAGCCGAAAAAAAATCAGGCCAGTTTGAAAAAAAATAATCGGAAAATATCGCCGATGAAATTTTTTTAAAAATTCCGGCCAATGCCTCAAAACTCAACACACCAATAAAAAGAGAAAGGGTGATCGCCCAAAATCCGCTTTGTTTAAGAATATAACGCGAAAGCCATCTAATAAAACAGAAAACGATAAAAATATTAAGTGAAAACAAGCCGAAAAATAAATTAGCCGTCAAATCATAAAAAACAGCCATAATTAAGACAAACCATTTAACGCCCGATCCATTTTTTAAGATCGCCAAAGCGAGGGAAAGAGCGAGAATTAAATCGGGAACGGCGCCAAAAAAACGCAATTGCGAAAAAACGGCTAATTGCAAAGAAACAGTGAACACCAAAAGAATCGCGAAAAAAGCCATTTTCATGAAGAATCGGGATTTTTTAAGATAAATATTTTCTCCAAGCTTTCAAAATCGACCGCCGGCCTGATTTCCGCTTTTTTGAAAATTTCGGTTTCCCTGAAAATTATTTTTGAAATAACGCCAAGAATTATCCCTTGGGGCGCCGAATCATTAAGTCCCGAAGTGATCACCGTCTCGCCCTCTTTGATTTCTTCGGCAATTGGAATCATTTCCATAATCAAACTCAACCCCTGGTTGCCTTTGGCGACGCCTTTCACTCTGGTTTCCTGGGAAAGAACGTTAACTATTGACTGATTGGATGTTATTAAAAGAATTTTTGAATAAAATAAATTCGCTTCCACCACCTTGCCTACCAGAAAATTTTGCGAAGTCACGGCAAACATTCCATCCGATATCCCGCCGTTTTTTCCTTTATTCACTATCAAATAACCGCCGTCTTGGGAGCTTGAACCGATTATTTGAGCTATCTCCGATTCGGGTCTTTTTTCCAGCGGCAATTCGAGACGCCGGCGAAGAATTTTATTTTCTTCTTCTTTTTCCCTCAAAGCCGAGTTTTCACCGATTAAAGCCAAATTATGCGCTCTTAAATTTTTACTTTCTTCAATTAAATCACCCAGTGTGAAAAGGGTGGCGAATTGCCCGCTTAAAAATTCGTGCGAATTAAAAAATAAAGAAGCGAAAGGTTCAATGATTTTAAAAGCGATATTTTTGGGCGCGCCAAGCCAGCCTAATCGGCCAAAAAAAATCAGCAGCAAAATTACCGCCAAAATCGAGAAAAATATCTTTAATGATCTGAAAGAAAACATATGATTGAATTTTATTTAAAATCCTCCGCCGGAAACAAATTGGCTGTCAACTAAAACTTCTTTAAGCTTGTCCAAATCTTCCAGCACTATGCCGCAGCCGCGGACAACGGCTGTTAAAGGATCATCGGCCACCCGAACCGGCATTTGCGTTTCTTTGGCGATAACTTTATCCAAACCTCGCAACATGCTTCCGCCTCCTGAAAGCACAATCCCTTTTTCCATAATATCGGCCACCAGCTCCGGCGGAGTTTGTTCAACCGTCGTCTTCATTGCGTTGACTAAAATTTTTACCGAACGACTAATCGCTTCCCTCACTTGTTCGTCATTAACAATAATCTCTTTGGGCATTCCATTAATCAAATCGCGCCCCCTCATCGTGGCATGCAGAGATTCTTCCTGCTCGCAAGCGGATCCAATCGCTATTTTTATTTCTTCGGCCGTTTTTTCGCCCAAGATAAGCTTGAATTCATCGCGAGCGTATTGGATTATATCATTATTCATTTTATCGCCCGCGATCCGCAAGCTCTTGCTGACCACGATTCCTCCCAAAGAAATCACCGCCACTTCGCAAGTTCCGCCCCCGATATCAACAATCATATTTCCGGCCGGGTCCTGAACCGGCAGGCGCGCGCCTATTGCCGCCGCCATCGGTTCTTCAATCAAATAAACTTCCCTGGCGCCCGCGTTGCGCGCGGCATCTTCCACCGCTCTTTTTTCCACTTCCGTCACGCCGCAAGGCACGCCAATTACCACTCTGGGACGCGGCAAAATAGCCATTGATTGCTTGTGAACCTGATTTATAAAATACCGAAGCATCTGTTCGGTCACTTCAAAATCGGAAATTACTCCGTCAACCAAAGGCCTTGTAGCCGAAATATGGCCGGGAGTTCGCCCGACCATTCTCTTGGCCTCATTGCCGATAGCCAAAATTTGGCCGGTTTTCTGATTAACCGCAACAACCGAAGGCTCATTAATCACGATTCCCCGGCCTTTAACATAAATCAGAGTGTTGGCTGTTCCCAAATCTATGCCGACATCTTTTGAAATTTTGCCAAAAAGTTTATTCAGCACGCGAGTATCCTGCGGAATCACTAATTTTTACGGATGATACGGATAAAATCAAATCCGTAATATCCGTATCATCCGCCCGCCCGCCGCGAAGCCCTAAAAGCGAGGCGCGGTAATTCCATAGGGTTCTAGAATAATTTCATCACGTCTCTCAATGTTATCAGAATCATCAATAAAATCAAAAAAATAAAACCGGCCGCGTGAACTATTTGCTCAACTCTCTGGCTGACCGGTTTGCCTCTGAATTTTTCTATCAATAAAAAAAACAGCCTTCCGCCATCAAGAGCCGGGAAAGGAAGAATATTTATAATTCCAAGATTGATCGAAAGCAACGCCGCGAGCTGAATAATATAAACAACTCCCATATGAGCCGCCTGTCCGGTGATTGAAAAAATTCCCACCGGTCCGGTTACGTCGCTCGCCACTTGGCCATTGGAAAAAATTCCCCAAAGTATTGATCCCAAAGCGGCTAAAATTATCCAAATCAAATTCAAAGTATAAATTACCCCTTTATAGATCGCTTCATACCAAGGATAAGAAACAATCGCGGTTCTGGCCAGAACAACACCCATTCGGCCTTCTTCGGGCGGCGGATTTTGGCGCGGAGTCAATAAAACCTCGCGCGTTTTATCGCTGCTTTTTATTGTCATTAAAATTTCTTGGCCGGCGTATTTTTGAGCAAAATCCTGCACTTGGCCGACTTTGGAAATATCGGAAATTTGATCTTCGGGACCCGAAACTTTTATTATCGTGTCGCCTATCGCAAGCCCGGCTGCTTCCGCCGGCGAACCCGGACTTATTTGAGCGATTTGAATTTTAGGATTTTTTACAATTTCCTCGTCTGACACCGTAGCCGGCAACCCGGCTACCAAGCCGGATACAATCAAAATAATAGCCAAAAGAAAATTCATCGAGACGCCAGCCGCCAAAATTACAGCCCTCTGGCCGATTGTTTTTGAAGAAAAAGAGAGAGAATTGCTCCTATCTTGCCCGTCCTCTCCCATAATCTTAACGAATCCGCCCAAAGGAATCAGATTTAAAGAATAAACCGTTTCCCCTTTTTTGATTCCCAGAATTCTTGGCGGGAAACCAAAACCGAATTCCTCGACTTTTGCCCCGGCGCGCTTAGCGGCCAAAAAATGCCCAAGTTCATGGACAAAAACCAAAACACCGATAATTGCAATGAAAACGGCAATAGTGAGAATCATACGCGATAAAAAAATACTTATGAAAATTGTTTTCTTGGATTCTATACCGTCATTATCTCTTTTTCTTTCGCTTCCCCCATTTGAGCCAGTTTATCATTGTAGCCGTCAATTGTTTTCTGCAATTCATCTTTGCCGCGGAACTTATCATCTTCTCTTATCAAGCCGGCTCTTTCGCCCTCCTGAATTTCTTTCCAAGCTTGTTCTCTGAAAGCGCGAATAGAAGCTTTGGCTTCTTCCATTTTGTCCTTTAAATTTTTTACCAATTCCTTGCGGGTTTCTTCATTCAAAGAAGGAATATTAATTCTGATAAAATCCCCGTTCACGGATACTGATAATCCCGACCGGGAAGAAGAAATGGCTTTTTCTATTTCCTTGATTGAATTTTTATCCCATGGCTGAATCATAAGCATCCGCGGTTCGGGTGCCGTGATTACGGCCAATTGCCTCAAAGGAGTGCGAGTGCCGTAACACTCCACTTCCACCGTTTCAACCAAAGCCGGAGTGGCGCGGCCGGTGCGCAACGAACCAAGTTCTTCCTTGAAAAAAGCCACGGCTTTTTCAAGACCCGGCTTAATTTTGTTTATGCTGTCTTTGTAATTAGGCATAAAATTATAAATAAATTCGAAATCCGAATATCGAAATCCGAAATAAATTTTAAATTTCAATTCTCCAAATTCCAAACAAATGCATTCTCTTTAGAATTTGATATTTTGAATTTATGATTTGTTTCGTATTTCGGATTTCGTGCTTCGAATTTTTTATTTAGTATCCCAACCCGAATGTCGGCTCTCTGGAAATCCCCGCATAAAGAATATTGGAGTCTTTGTGATCAATAGTCAAGACATTAATCAGGCCGCCGGTCTGAATTGAATTATAGGCCCAAGTTTGGCCGTAATCTTGCGAACGGTAAACGACGTTTCCGGCGGCGTAATAAATAAAAGAAGGATTGAGCAGATCCAAAGCGATCGCCTGCACCGTCAAGCTTTCCGGAGGAATTATAATATTCAATTTTTGCCAGGTTTGCCCGCCATTGTAACTTTTTAAAAAACCTCTTCTCGAGCCGGTATAAAGGGTGTCGGGATTATTTTTATCCATTACCAAGGTTTCAATATCTTTAGATTCCCAAAAACCGTCCGATTCTTCCAATTTTTGCCAGGTTTGTCCTTTGTCGTTCGATTTAAAAACTCCGCTATTAAACGTACTCAAGTACATAATCCGCGGATCAATCGGATTGATTTTAAGATCGCTGACCGCGTCGTCAAACCATTTGATCGCTTTCCAATTCTTTCCATAATCGGAACTGCTGAAAAATCCCCCCTCGGCTGTTCCCATATAGACTGCCGACGATTCAAAAGGATCAATTTCAACGGTCAAAACGGCATAAAGTTCCCGGGCCGTCTGATAGGTTTGTTCCCAATTCTTTCCCGCGTCATTTGAACGCAAAAACATTCCGAGGCCGTTTTGATAGCCGGCCAAGAAAACATTAGCGCTGTTTTTGGGATCAATCGCGATGTCAAAAATATCCGCCCGCTTGTCGAGATTGCCGGCGGAGGCCGAATACCAAAGTTCTCCGCCATCCATGGTTTTTATAAGACTATTTCCTTTGGTTCCCAAATAAATTATTTTTGAATCGCCGGGGTCAATTTCAATCCGCAAGACATTGGCGGTGGAAATGGTTTGATTATTGGCCGCTTTTATTTTATGTTCCCATGTTTCGCCGCGATTGAAAGTCTTAAAAATTCCGCCGTCCCGCGAAAAACCGCAAGACAAAGAAAACGCGGCCAAAGCGGCAAAAAAGATTATTGGAAAAGCGAAAGAATAAATAGATTTATTATGCACAAATTTAATTTTCAATTTTCAATAATCCAATTTTCAAATTCCGCTGGAGAAGTATTAGTTTGAAAATTAAAGAATTGTAAATTAAATATTGATTGAAAGTTGTAAATTGATAATTGAAAATTAATTCATATTTTCATCATCATCACTTCAAGCGCCAATTTCGAATCGAAACTTGAATTGCCCAAAATATTTTTGGTTTTCTGAATCTGCCTGGAAACGGCGCAAACTTGCGAATTTATTAATTTTTCGCATGATTCGTTCTTGCCCAAAGCCAGATCGCCGCACCCGAGATTAGCCAGCAAACCATCGCGCATAAATAAAAGCCATTCTGAAAGAGTTTCCCGCGCCTGGGGAATATTTTGAGACATCTCTCCGGCCAGCTCCATTTTTCCGACCAAATCGGTTTTTAAAATACGGCTGAAAATTTCAAAATTCCTTTCGCGGTTCTCCAGAATTTCCCGATTCCGGCAGATTTTCAATGCCCGTCCCGGCCGGCCGGCGCAAAGTTTGGCCGCCTTGGCGGAAATCGAATCGCCAAAATCCAAATGTTTCAGTCCGGCGATTATTTCTTCCTGTGCCACCGAAGAAAAACCGATTGCCTGGCAGCGGGAAAAAATAGTGGGCAGAATCGCCTGTTTTCGCGAAGTTATTAAAAAAATCAGACTCTTGGCGCTCGGCTCCTCCAGAGTTTTTAAAAGAGAATTCACCGCCTCGTTGGTCATCTTGTCCGAATCATCAATGATGGCGATTTTCAGCAAGGAGCAATAAGGCGAAAGGCTCAATTGATGTCGCAAAGAATTTATCTCTCCAATCCCTATTTCATAAGTTTTCAAAACGCCTTTTTTTTCTTCTTGCCGCGGCGCCAACGCAAAAACATCGGGATGGCTGTTTTTCTCAATATCGCGGCAGCTTTGGCAGTTTTGGCATGGCAAATCGTTTTTCTTATTTTGGCAAAGAAGCCGCTTGGCGAATTCCAGCGCCAAAGTTTTTTTGCCGATCTCCGCCGGACCGAAAAAAAGATAAGCGTGCGCCAGCCTTTCCTGTCGGGCGCTTTTTATTAAAAAATCCCAAATTTTCTTATGGCCGATTAGCATAACAAGATACGAACAGATATGAAATTAGGGAATCCAGACATTCAATGTCCGGGATTTTGACATTGAATGTCTGGATTCATTATAAAGCTATGGAAGGGTAAAACATATTTGGCATGAAATTCAAGGTTCGCATTATAGTTATCTTACCCCAAAAATCAATCTTAGTAAATTGGCGTTAAAAATGCCAACGGCTCATCCCGACAATCGGGATGAGCCGTTGAAAAACCGCCCCGCTCCTATTCTTGCATAATAGAAAGTATGCGAGAATAGGGCAAATAAAAGAAAGCCCGAGAAATTTTCCCGGGCTTTAAGCTTCAAAAATTCAAAATTCAAGTCACAATACTGCCAGGGGACGGAACGACCTGCCGCCCCAGTGATCGTCGGACGAACTACAGAAGACATCCGCCAGAACGCCATTGCCGGAGCTGCCGCCGCTGAAGCGGTGGCCGCAACCGACAAAATATTGCTCATACCACACCGACGTATTGGTTGAGCCATCATTTTTGCGCGAATCGGGATAGAGTTGAGGAATGATATTGCTCTCCTCAACAGTTTCCAGACGAAGCCGATTTATGTCGAGAGCCATCTTCCCAGCCAGAGCAGGCTTGATTTTCTCTTCCCACTCATCAGCTGAAACTCCGAATCTCGAAGACTGCAAACCAGAATCATACTGGACAATCTTTCGCTCTTTCCGAAGTTGCTCAATAATTTTGCCCAGTAGATTATCTTTTCCATACATCTGCCGACCATCATCGTAAGCCGGCTTAGGGCGGATATCGATCAAAACGGAAATACCATCAAGACCGGCCCGGAGTACCTTGTTCAATTGCCCGTCGATATTGCGAAAAATTTTTCCTTTGACGAGCATCTGGTAAAACCGTTGCTCCGGCTTGATTCTCCAACCCGGATATTCATCGCCCGGCATCAGAGATACATCGGGCAAAAAATGCGGCTCATGGCCGAGACTTTGCCACGCCTTGATTTTCCTTCGGCCGCAGAAACGGAGTTTTCGTTCAAACTCCGTTAAATCAAACTCTCGGCCGAAGAAAGCCAGATGATATTGGCGTTCGCGATCAAGAATTTTATTAATCCAATCTCTGAATTCCAAATTTTCACTCTGCTCCTGCTGCGCCAACACAAGCTTTTTACTCTCTATCAGAGTTTGCAACGCAAGCAAGATAGCTTCGGGATCTAATGCTCTTTGGCGCCACTGCCTTTCCAGCTCAAATTTTTTGGCATAGAACGATTCATTTTGTTCGCCTGTGACAGCATATTTTATCGCCGCCATGACAAACCTCCTTTTTGGATTGATTTTTAAGAACCACTCCCATCAAATAAGCTCAAAATGAGCTTATTTTGGACATTTTAATTATATAACAATAAAACCATTCGGTCAATTTTTATCGCGCACTTTACACGGCGCTTCATTAAAATAAACTTTATGAAATGAATACCCATCCGCAGCAGAGCTGCGGGGTAAAATTACTGACGCAATGAAATATAATAAATTTTTCTTCTTGTCGCCTATTTTTGCTATAGCAAAAATAGGCGACAAGCGCGTTAGTTTAACATTTCGGCAGCTTCATAAA
>LCEC01000016.1 GCA_000997475.1 Parcubacteria group bacterium GW2011_GWB1_42_6 | reverse complement strand
CATCCCGCCCACCAGTGATGTCGGAGAACCGGGATTCGAACCCGGACTACGTGCTCCCAAAGCACGCGTGCTAGCCGTTACACAATTCTCCGGAAAATCGGGACGTACTGCCGTTATACTACACCCCGCATTTAATATATTTTACCTAAAATTTTTATTTTCTTCAAGCTGTTGACATTGCTATTTTTGACTGATCGATTCTGTGGTATAATTGAATTGATAAAAAAATAGTAAACTCAAAAAAACAAAATGATCAGGTTCTTATCAAGGTTTCAAATCTTCCATAGGATTTTTGCCGAATGCAAAGAATATAATCTGCCGGCCCTGGAATGCCCGAGCTTTGTTTTCTTTTTGATGGGTTTAATCAATATGGTGGCGATGGTGAGCACCTATTTTATCGCCCGCCGATACACGGAACCCGAAATTGTCGCTTTAATGGTTATCGGAGTAACGCTGGTAATTTTAATCATCGGCCACACCATCACCCAAAGTTTCGACAAGCTCGCTCAAGCCAACAAAATGAAAACGGAATTCGTGGGCGTGGCTTCGCATCAGTTGAGAACGCCTCTTTCGGCCATGCGCTGGACATTGAATCTTTTGATGGAAGGGCGGTTGGGGCAACTCGCTCCGGAGCAGATGAATTACATCACGCTCATAAAAGAAAGCAATGAAAGAATGATAAAACTGGTCAACGACCTTTTGGATGTTTCGCGGATTGAAATGGGCAAAGTGGTTTTGCGTCCTCGCCAAACCAATCTTTACGTTTTGATTCAAAAAACGATCAATGATTTTATGCCGCTTTCCAAAGCCAGCAACGTGAACATAACGTTGGAAGCTTCAGAAACTCTGCCCAATGTTTATTCCGACACGGAAAAAGTCGCTTTGGTCATTCAAAATTTGATCGATAACGCGATCAAATACACCAAAGGAAAAGGAGAAGTAAAAATCAAGGCGGAAATCGCGGGTAAATGCGTAAAAGTGAGTATTCAAGATTCGGGCGTGGGCATTCCGCAAGACCAGCAAAAACATGTCTTTCAAAAATTTTTCCGCTCGGACAACGTGATGAAACACCAAACGGTTGGAACAGGGCTGGGTTTATTCATCGCCCGATCGGTTGTTGAAGAAAGCAAGGGAAAAATCTGGTTTGAGTCAAAATTAGGAGAAGGAACAACTTTTTATTTCACGCTGCCGGTGTACAGCCTTTAAAAAAATTATAATACGGACCTACGGACTTTATGCCAACCTACGGAAATGCGAAATGAATTCTTGTTCGCATGTCCGTAAGTCGGCATAAGATTCGCATATTCCGCATAATAATTATTATGAAAACAATACTGTTTGTTGAAGACGAACCCACTCTCCAAAAAACATTAAGCCTGGCTCTTGAGCAGGAGGGCTATACCGTCAAGAACGCTCTTGACGGCGAAATCGGCCTGAATCTGGCCAAAGAAATCAAGCCCGATTTAATTCTGCTCGATTTAATTCTGCCAAAAATGGACGGGTTCGAAGTGCTTGATGAATTGAAAAAAGACGATTCAACCAAATCAATTCCGGTGATTGTGCTCACCAATTTGGAAAGCTCGCAGGATATAGAAAAAGCTTTGGTGCTTGGCGCCAACACATACTTGGTAAAAGCCAATTATGATCTTAAAGAAGTCATAGACAAAGTGAAAGAAAACATCAAATAAACAGAACCCTACGGAATTACGGATAAATACGGATATTACGGATTTAATTTGAATCCCATCCGTATATCCGTAAAGATCTGTAAATCCGTAGGATATTAATGAAAGTCGATCCTTCTCAACTCAAAGCGTTTTTATTAGACAGCTCCTTGGCCAATAAAAGCCAGCTCGAAAAGGCGGAGAAAGAAGCGCAAAAAAGCGGGCAAAGGCTTGAAGATATTTTGGTAAAATCGGGGGTAGCCAAAGAAGAAGAACTCACCAAACTCAAGGCTTATATTCTGGGAATTCCTTTCGTTAATCTGGAAGACGAAAAAATCGCTCCGGAAATTCTTCAGATAATTCCCGAACCCATCGCCAGAAAACAAAATATCGTGGCTTTCCGAAAAAACGGAAGGAATCTTGAGGTTGCCATGCTGGATCCTGACGATTTGCAAACCAT
This sequence comes from Parcubacteria group bacterium GW2011_GWB1_42_6, assembly GCA_000997475.1. Lineage (GTDB taxonomy): Bacteria > Patescibacteriota > Minisyncoccia > Portnoybacterales > GWB1-42-6 > GWB1-42-6. Next base: position 21,748 of record LCEC01000016.1, on the reverse strand, counting down.
TGAGTTTATACGCAAAAAAGCCAATCTGAAAATATTGCCCCGGCTCACTTCCGCCGCCAGCATCAAAAACATTCTCCGCCAATATCAAAAATCGTTAAAAGCTGAATTTGGAGAAATCATCGGCAAAGAAGCGTCCGATATTATGCCCATCGTCACCGAAAGCGCGGTTCAATCCGAAGATTTGCCCAAAGAAGAATTGGAAAAAGCCGCTCAAGATTTGCCAGTGATAAAAATAGTGGACACTTTGGTCAAACACGCCATTTTGCAAAAAGCTTCCGACATCCATATAGAACCGATGGAAAAAGAATTGATCGTGCGCTACAGAGTGGACGGAATTCTTCACGAAACAATGACTCTTCCCAAACAAATCGCGCCGGGAGTGGTGGCCAGAATAAAAGTGCTTTCCAATTTAAAACTCGACGAACACCGCTTGCCCCAGGACGGCCGATTTAAGATTGAAACCAATGAATACAAAATCTCTTTCCGCGTTTCAATTTTGCCTGTTTTTGACGGCGAAAAAGTCGTGATGCGTCTTTTGCCCGAAGGATCAAAAGGGTTGTCTTTGGAAAAACTCGGCTTTTGGGGAAGAGATTTGGAAATCATTCACCGCCAAATCAACAAGCCCACGGGACTCATCCTTGTGACAGGCCCCACCGGCTGCGGCAAAACCACCACGCTTTACACATTGATGGACATTTTAAACACGCCCGACGTGAATATTTCCACCGTGGAAGACCCGATCGAATACCGAATGCCGCGCATCAATCAAACTCAAGTGAGCCCCAAAATCGGCCTCACTTTCGCTTCCGGCCTCCGTTCGCTTCTGCGGCAAGACCCGGACATTATTATGGTGGGAGAAATTCGCGACAATGAAACCGCGTCATTGGCAATCAACGCTTCTTTGACGGGACATTTGGTGCTTTCCACTTTGCACACCAATTCCGCCGCCGGATCGCTTCCTCGATTGATAGACATGAAAGCCGAACCGTTTTTAATCGCTTCAACAATCAATTGCATTGAAGCCCAAAGACTGGTGAGATGCCTCAACCCCGAGAGCAAAGAAAAATACCGTCTGGACAAAGCCGAAATGGAAGAACTTTCGAAACAAATCAACCTGGAAAAAGTTTTGGAAGCGATGAAGCGGGAAAAAATAATTCCCAAAGACGACAAAATTGAAGATATTGATTTTTTCCGGCCCAAACCCACTCCCGATTGCCCCGACGGTTATAAAGACCGAATCGGCATCCACGAAATAGTCGAAATCACCGAAACTCTCAAAGAAATGATAGTCAAACAAGCGACCTCGGACCAAATAGAGAAACAGGCGCGATCCGAAGGAATGATCACTATGCTTGAAGACGGCTTTATTAAAGCCGCCAAAGGAATCACATCGCTCGAAGAAGTTTTGAGAGCAACCAGCGAATAGAATCCTACGGAATTACAAATCTTTACGGATGATACGGATAGAATTAAATCCGTAATATCCGTATTTATCTGTAATTCCGCAGGGTGATACTTTGTCTACCTTTTCCTACACCGCCAGATCAATAAGCGGTCAATTAAAATCAGGATCACAGGAAGCCGTTTCCGAATCGGAACTGGCCCGGGCACTAAGAAGCGAAGGGTATATTTTGACTTCGGCAAAATCAGCGCGGCAATCGGACAGAAAAAAATTTCGGTTTTCCGATTTTTTTTATAAAATAACGGGAATTTCTTTGATGGAAAAGATGATGTTCGCGCAGCATTTGGCCGTTATGACCGGCGCCGGAATTCCTTTGACAAGGTCTATCGAGGCCTTGAGCCAACAAACTAAAAACCAAAAATTCGCCAAAGTTCTTAAAGAATTGAATACTGATATAAGAAAAGGCCTCACTCTGGCCGACTCTTTGAGCAAACATAAAAAAGTTTTTCCCGAAATTTTTATCAATATGGTCAAAGTGGGAGAGGCGAGCGGCAATCTGGAAGAAGTTCTCAAGGTTTCGGCCGATCAGATGAAAAAAGATTACGAGTTAAGATCAAAAGCAAAAAATGCCATGATTTATCCCGGAGTGATTATCGCGGCAATGATAGGAATCGGAGCTCTGATGATGGTTTTGGTAGTTCCCAAACTCACGCAAGTTTTTAAAGAATTAAAAACGGAGCTTCCTCTTTCAACCCGATTTATTATCGGATTAAGCGATTTTATGAGCCAACATTGGCTGATTGGGCTTATGATTGTCGCGGCCGTTGCCGCAAGCGTTAAATATTTGCTCAAGACTTCCTCTTTTAAAACATTCTTTGATTCATTTATTCTTAAAATACCCGTTTTCGGCCCCATTTCAAAAAAAATGAATTCCGCCCGCATGGCGCGAACTTTGGGAGTGCTCATTAAAAGCGGAGTGCCGATTGTCCAAGGGATCGGGATAGTCTCGGGAACTCTTTCCAACGAACAATTCCGAATCTCGCTTGAAAAATCAGCCCAAGAAGTCCAAAAAGGCCAGGCTTTGAGCCAATCGCTTAAAAATTATCCCGATCTTTATCCGCCGATCGTGGAGCAGATGGTTGAAGTGGGCGAAGAAACGGGAACTACCGATCAGATTCTCATAACTCTCGCGGAATTTTACGAGGAAGAAATAAACAACACAACCAAAAATTTATCTTCCATAATAGAACCGATTCTTATGGTTATTATCGGCGCAGTGGTGGGATTTTTTGCCATCTCCATGCTCACGCCGATGTATTCAATCATGGAAGGAATGTAATTGATGATAAAAAAAATCCATTTAAAACAAACGGGATTTTCTCTGATTGAAATTCTGACTGTTCTTTTCTTTATTTTTCTGCTGGTTTCAATGACTTTCGCCGGTTTTAATATGTTTGAGAAAAAAAGCCGGCTTGAAGCGGCCTCGCAGGAAATAATCGGCGCTATTAAAGCCGCTCGGAATAAAACCTTGGCTTCCGAAGGCGCGAGCAAATTCGGAGTTCATTTCACGGCAACCGGTTTTACGTCTTTTGGAGGCGATTCTTTCAATCCGTTCGATCCCGGCAATGAAAATAATCAGCTGAATCAACAATTGGTCATTAGTCAAATAAATTTAAGCGGAGGAGATGATATAATTTTTGACCGGCTCTCGGGATCCACTCCCAACAACGGCTACATACAAGTCGAGTCAAATCAGGATTCAACGCAGTTTAGAAGAATATTTATCGAAAACTCCGGAACAATAGGTTTGGCCGCGGCCGGCGGCGCCGATACCCAAAGAATTAAAGATTCGCGCCATGTTCATATTCTTTTCTCGCAAGACACCCGATCTTCGTCGGTTTTGAATTTTTCCTCGCCTCCGGACGGTTTCAGCCAAAACATCAATTACCAAGATCAACTCAATCCGGCCAAAACGAGCTTTTTATGGGAAGGAAATTTGACAATCGGCGGGGAAATCCAAAAAATCAAAATTCATTCCCACAGCATCACTGAAACCGAAACCCTTTTTTGCGTCCATCGCGACCAAAGACACAATTCCAAATCTCTCAATATTCATTTGGATGGACAAAATATTTTAAACTTTGAAAATGACGGAACTTTGATTCAAGGAACATCGCCTTGGGCGCAAGCTCCCGAAATCCAATAAGATGAAAAGACAAATTCAATTTCAAAACGGCGCGGGAATCATTGAAATCCTGGTAGCGGTGGCCATCATCGGAATCGTTTTATCCGCTTTGGCCGGATTCGGTTATCTGTCTCTCAAATCCACCGAAGCGAATAAAAAGAATCTTTCAGCCGTCAATTTGGCTTCCGAGTCGATTGAAGCAGTCAAAGCAATCAAAGATGAAGACTGGAATTTTTTGGCGGGACTCGCCGCCGGCCTGCCTTACCACCCGATTAAATCCGGCAGCCCCCCAAAATGGATATTTGCCGCCGGCAGCGAAAATATTGACGGTTTTGCGAGAACGGTGATTTTTGAAAACGTTTATCGCGACATTAACGACAATATCGCCTCAAACGGCAATATTGATCCAGACACCGTAAAAATAACTTCAACCTTATCTTGGACGGAACAAGGCCAAAAAATGATAATTAAAATTTTAAAAAAGAAAAACGGCTTCACTCTTATTGAGATGGTTGTTTATGTCGGTGTGGGAACGATAGTTCTCGCGTCCGTCATCGCCATGGCGATTTGGACGATCAGAATCGGAGCTAAAGCCAAAGCCGACCGGGAGCTTATTCACAATGCCGCCCGAGCCATGGAAACAATGATTTTTGAAATAAAAAAATCTCAAAGTCTTTATGATCCGACTTGCGCGTTTGAAACTAATCCGGGGCAAATCAGCCTTGAACAAAAAAATTCATCCTTGCCCGACGAGACAAGCGCGTTTGTTGACTTTTTTCAGTGCCAAGAAGCTTTATGCGTAAAAAGAGAAAGCGCCGCGGCGGCGGCTATCACCAATAATCAAGTTGTTCTGACTAATTTGACTTTTGAAAAAATGGAAAATTCAACCACTTCGCCTTCGGTGCGAATTATTCTGGAAATGGAATCCAAATCAAGCGTTTGGGGAATAAGCGGCCCTCAAAGCGGAATTAAATTGATTAATTCGGCCAAAATCAATGAATAACAAGCTTAAATCTTCTTTCCGCGCCAACCGTATGAACAAAAAAAACGGAGGATTCGCCGTAATTTTAGCCGCGACTATCGTTATTTCCATCTCACTGATTATAATTAGCAGTTTGGGAATGCTGGCGATCAACGAAAACAAAATAGCCAAAAATGCGGTCAAATCAGCCCAAGCTTATTACGCGGCGGAATCGGGCATCCAAGACACTCTCTACAGAATCATTAAAAATAAAAATTACGAAGCTTCCAATTCCATTTCGGTGGGTTCGGGCAATGTTGAAATCAGCGTCACGGACGATAACGGCAAAAAAATCATCAGGACCGAAGGCGAAGAAAGCAATCGTTTCAGAAATCTGGAAGTCGCCCTCAACGTGAGCGCCGACTCCGTTTCTTTTTATTACGGAGTGCAGGTGGGCGAAGGGGGATTAAGCATGAGCAATAACAGCCTCGTTACGGGAAGCGTCCATTCAAACGGACCGGTTCAAGGCGGCTCGGGCGCAATTATAACCGGCGACGCCTGGGTGGCGAGCAGTCCGGCCAATGTCAATCAAGAAAGCATTATCAATGATTCCGATTTCATTTTTGGCCAAAGCGGTTCCGCGATTGACGCCGCCCAATCGTTTACCCCAAGTTCAACCGAAAGGCTCACAAGAATTTCGCTTAATTTGAAAAAGTTCGGTTCTCCTCCGAATAGAACGATTCGCGTTCTCACCGACAATGGAGGGAAACCATCGAGAAATTTGGTCGCTTCGGGCGCTTCCGGCACGCTCCAGACCGGCCAAATAAGCCAATCTTCTTTTGATTGGATCAATATTTCTTTGAGCGCGCCGCCCATGCTTCAAGCCGGAACAAAATATTGGATCGCGATTGATTCGTCCACCGATTCAAACGATTATCTTATTTGGGCTAAAGATTCCTCTGATTCCTACGCCGGCGGAGAAGGCCAATATAGCCCTAATTGGAACGCCTCAACTCCCCAGTGGTATTCGGCCGGCGGCGATTTTGGTTTTAAGGCTTGGCTGGGAGGAAATTTCAACAGCCTTTCTTCCGTAGCGGTGGGCGGCAACGCGCACGCCAATACCATAACCGGCTGTTCGATCAGCGGAGACGCCTATTACCAGAGTATTTCCGGATCAACGGTTTTGGGAACTCAATATCCGGGAAGCCAGGATCCCGGAGTGGAAGAAATGCCGATTTCAGACGCTAATATTTCGGATTGGAAAAGTTGGGCCCAAGCCGGCGGAACAATTTCGGAAAATTATACGATTACCAACGGAGCAATCGCTTCGCTTGGACCCAAAAAAATAGATGGCGATTTGAATGTCTCCAACAATGCCGATCTCACAATCACCGGAACGGTTTACGTGACGGGCAATATCGTTATTTCCAACGGAGCAAAATTAAGACTGGGCGGCAATTACGGCAGCCTTAGCGGGATAGTTCTCGCCGACGGAAGCATTAATATAACCAATAATTCGGTTTTTTACGGCAACGGCGCCGGAACCTATCTTCTTTTTCTTTCCAATAAAACCGGCACCGCCATCACCATAGGCAACAACGCCAACACGGTGATTTTTTACGCTTCCAGGGGAAACGTGAATATATCCAATAATGCCATACTCAAAGAAGTAACCGGCTATCAAATAACTCTTTCCAACGGCGCCCAAATTATTTATGAATCGGGCCTCGCTTCGGCCAAATTTTCTTCCGGTTCCGGAGCCGGCTGGGCGATTGAAAGCTGGAAAGAAGTGGAGTGAATTTTCGCGCCTAATCCCAATATTTGGAGATTGGGCGCGGGATAAATTTTCAAAAAAAAGGCTCTCTGTGGTAAAATATAGAAAAATGATGAAATTTTCGACCATATCTTTTTTAAATCCAAAAATAACTCAATTCGGAATCGACTTGAGCGATATTTCGATTAAAATCGCCCAACTCAAAAAAACAAAAAAAGGATACGCGCTTTCGTCTTTCGGCAGAAAAGAAATAGCCAAAGGACTGATTGAAGAAGGGGAAATAAAAAACGAGGAAAAATTAGTGGAAACAATAAAAGAAGCGGTAAAAGAGGTAAAAGGCGAAACGATAAAAACCCCTTATTGCGCGGCGTCATTGCCCGAAACCGAATCGTTTGTCGAAGTGATCCGCATGCCCGCCATGGAAAAAAAAGAAATGGCTGAAGCCATCAAATGGGAAATAGAAGCCCATATCCCTCTTTCGCAGGAAGAAATTTATTACGATTGGCAGATTATCGGCCGAGAACCCGACCATTTTGACGTCATTGTCGGCGCGCTTCCCAAAAAAACCGTTGATCCTTATCTTGATGTTTTAATAAAAGCCGGATTGAAACCGATGGCTTTTGAAATAGAATCAATCGCCACCGCCCGAACTTTGATAAAAAAAGGCGAAAGCGGAGCTTTTCTGGTCATAGACATCGGAGCCAAAAAAACGTCCTTGGCCATCGCTTCCAATAAATCAATTTTTTTCACCACCAGCATTTCTTTTTCCAATATTTCTTTCACGGCGGCGCTGGCCGATTCGCTCAATATCTCTTTTGAAGAAGCGAAAAAAATAAAAATGGAAAAAGGATTGGACGATTTGGATCCTAAAAGCCGGATTTTTCAAACCGCGCGGCTGCATTTTGCCGAACTCATCGCCAAAATCAAAGAATGCCTGGATTATTACACCGACCGATGCTCCGCTTCGCGGAAAGAAAAAATAGATAAGATCATGATCTGCGGCGGGGGAGCGAATCTTTCGGGACTCGCGCTGTTTCTCTCCAGAGAGTTGGAAATGCCGGCCGAAATCGGCAATCCCTTGGCCAATGTGGAATTAATCAACAGCGTCATTAAAATCCCCGAAGAAGAATTAAGCTCATACGCGACAGCTTTGGGGCTGGCTTTGGAATAATGATAAAACTGAATCTTTTGCCTCCAGGGCAAAAAAAACAAATATATTTGGAAAAAATAAACCGCTGGCTTGTTTTTTACGCGGCCTCTTTTTGCGCGATTTTGGGCGGCTTTGTTTTAATGTTGCTTTTCATCTACGTTCTGATTTCAATCGAGTCTAAAACCGCCGAGACTTCGTATCGCGTGGCTCAAACAGGCAGCCAAGGCCAAGATTTGAGCTCTTACAAAAAACTGGCCCAGGAATTCAATTCAGAACTTGAAAAAGTCAGAAGTATCCAAAAAGAACACAAAAATTATTCTTTGCTTTTTGAACAGTTGCTTCCGCTCGTGCCCGCGGGCGTCAGATTTAAATCTTTGCGGATAGACGAAAGCAATAAAATAGTTTTGGCCGGTTTCGTTTCCGACAGAGAACAAATAATCAAATTCAAAGACAGCCTGGAAAGTTCGCCCCATTTCAGCGACATCGAAAGCCCTCTTTCCAATCTCGTCAAACAATCAAACATTGATTTTAATTTAAGCTTCGGTTTTAACCCCGAAGTACTGAAAAAATGAACGAATGGTCCGCCAAAAAGAAGATTTGGATTTCTCTAACAGTTTTTTTGATCGCGGTGATTGTTTTAACTTCTTTTTGTTTCATCTTGCTCGAAAAAGTCCGCCAAGACGGGCAAACGATGGTTCTGAAAAAACAAGAAGCGGAGAATTTTTTCGCCAACTGGAAAAACATAGAATCTTTAAGAAAAGATTATGAAAATTCCTTTCAAACATTCCGGAAAGAACCTTCTTTATTGACCGAAGAAACGCAGCTGAATTTCATAAAATCTCTGGAAGACATAGCCGCGCAAACCGGAGTTCGGCAGAATATCCAAATTTTGGGCAAAAAAACAGTTCCGGCTTCGGCCAAGACGGGACAGCCGGCTAAAAAAGACGAGCCGCTTAATTTAAAAATATCTCTTTGGAGCGGTTTTGAAAATTTTCTTAGATATCTGATTTGCCTGGAAAACAATCCCTTTTACAACGATGTGGCTTTGATTGAAATCAATCGGATGGATGAAGCGGGAACGATAGACTTAAAAGACATAAGCGCTTCTTTTGGCGCCGGAGACATTAACGCCGTCTTAAATGTTTCCGTTTATCAAAAATAATTTTCAAGCGCATGAAATTAGATTTAAAAGCAATCGGCAAAATAAAAAAGATTATTTCCAAAGCGCCTTTGGAAATATTTGAAAAGACGCCCCCTCTTTATATTCTGGCGCCCGTGGCTTTGTTTTTCCTTATCTGGGGAGCGATTCTTTTTTATGAATATGAAATAAAATCACCCGAGATTCCTTCCCAAACCGGCCAAGCGATTTTCAATAAACAGCTTTTCAATCATGTGATGTGGGATATGGAGAGAAGGAAGACCGATTTGGGGGAGGGAGTAAAAAAAAGCTATAGAGATATCTTCAGGTAAAAAGTTCTTTTTAGAGAGGAGAAAGCCATGAAGTCTGAAATTCTTCCCAGGGAAGCTTTTGAAATTAGTCAGAAAACGCAAAGAAAAATTCAGCAGAAAATTCAGCAGCAAGAACGCCTTCGCAAAAAACACGCCAAAATTCCCATCGGAGGAAAATTTCCGATCGGCATCCGGGAAAGAATATTCAATTTTCTTTGTTTCCTGTTCCGCGTCCGCACCCGATAAAAAATCGAGTGTTTTTTATAAAACAAAATCCCTCATTATTGAGGGATTTTGTTTTATTTTTTCGGATTGACTTCGAAAATCAGCTCGCCGGGTTTATTCCAAAGTTTTTTTCTGTCAATTTTTCTTATGAAAAAGCCGTGGGCGTCTTCTTTCCCGACATAAAATACATACCAATTATAAAGACACTCTAAAACAACTTCGCAAAAAGTTGTTTGAATCATCCTTCATCCTCGCATCTTATTCTGTCATCCCCGCAAAAGCGGGGATCCAGGCTCTGATCCGCCCAGGACGGACTGGATTCCCGTTTGCACGGGAATGACAATCTGGATTGTGCGCCGGGAGGGGATCGAACCCACGACCATCGCCTTAAGAGGGCGTTGCTCTACCAACTGAGCTACCGGCGCGGATATTCCCTCCTTTTAAAGGAGGGTTAGGGTGGATTTTATAATAATTATTCCAGTTCCTTTGAAATTCTTTCCGCTGCATTTTCAATATTTTTCATCACATCAATATTCGTGAACCTCAAAACTTTCAGTCCTGTTTTTTTAAATTCTTCATCTCTTATTTTATCCGCCAAAATATTTGCGTCTTCGTAATGTTCTCCGCCATCGATTTCAATAACAAGCCTTGCTTTGCGGCAATAGAAATCAACCACATATTTTCCGATTGGCTTTTGGCGATTGAATAGATATCCTTTTATTTGGCCATTTCTCAGCTTAAACCATAACTTTCTTTCTGCATCGGTGAGATTCGATCTTAATCCGCGGCTTAAGCTTTTAAGATTCTCGCCGTATTTTAAATGAAATTCGGGCATACGGATGAAACTATTTATAAAATCCCCCTTAATCCCCCTTTAGAAGGGGGAAGGAAAAAGATTTCTTCTTCAAAATCTTATCCACCATCTTAATCTCTTCATAAAGCCCCTCAACCATATCAAGTTTTTTTATTTCTTTCAAATCAGCCCATTTATAATCAATCGAATCTTCATCCAGCTTTATTTTTCCCGGCTTGTATTTCGCCCAAAAGCTCAAAATCACAACCGGCACTCCATCGGGGCGGATGAAGGCCAAATCCAATAAATAGTTTAACGGCCCGACTTCCAAATTAACTTCTTCTTTGATCTCCCGCCGCAAAGAGCTTTCAATCGCGAAATACCAATGATCCTTGGTCGTTTTTTTCGTATTCGCGTAATCATCAGTTTCCAATCCTCCGCCCGGCACAGTCCATTTCCCCGGAAAAGCCTTTTTCTGCAAACTTCTTTGCGTAACCAAAAAATTTCCTTCTTTATTGACTATTATCGCCGTGGAAGCGATGCGATGAAGCTCTTGATTTTGCATATTTCCTCACTAATTACGAATAAATGCAAGCCAATTACGAATATATTTCAACTAAAAATTGATTCTGTGCCCCCGGTAGGAATCGAACCTACATCTTGACCTTAGAAGGGTCCTGCTCTATCCATTGAGCTACGGGGGCAAGTATTTAATCTTTCTGCCAAGCCGCCCATACGAGAAATTTTATCAGAAAATCAGATGAGCGAGGCGTTAAGAAATCATTGAGGGGAGGAGCGTAGCGACGAGTTTACCGAAATGATTTTAGCCGAGCAAATCTAGATTTTCTTAAAATTTGGAATAGGGCGCGGTTTTTTCCGCCGCTTTTTTGCCGCCAAAAAAGCGGCTCGATTCCCGCCTTCAGCGGGAATGAAAATTATTTCCTCTTCTTCCCATGAAAATTCCTATGAATTTCTTTCAGTTGCCTGTCGGTCACGTGCGTATAAACCTGGGTGGTGGTGATAGAGGAGTGGCCGAGCATCGCTTGCACCGATCGGATATCCGCGCCGGAATTCAAAAGATCGGTGGCGAAGCTGTGACGCAAAGTGTGCGGCGTCACTTTCCGCGTGATGCCGGCAATCACCGAATACCTCTTTATTATCCTTTGCACGCTGCGCGCGGTCAAGCGCAAATTATCGTATTTGGCCTGCGCCTTCTCGTTGCCTTTGGGAATTCGCGCGAAAAGCGCGGATTCAACGTCTTTTCTTCCCGCCAAATAATTTTTAAGCGCCGAGCGGGCAGTGTCCGATAAAAACACGACCCTGATTTTTTCTCCTTTTCCCCGAACGGAAAATTCCCCTCGGTCCAGGTTGAGTGAATCGCGGTTAAGCCCGCAAAGTTCGCTCACGCGCAAGCCGGTGGAAAACAAAAGTTCCAGAATCGCCCGATCCCGCAAATCCCGCGGGCCGCTCCCGGCGGGCGACTTGAGCAATCTTTCCAATTCATCAGCTTCCAAAAACTCCACTTCGCGCGGCGCCTGCTTGGCCAATTCTATTTTTTCCGCCGCCAGGGTTTTAATATCCTGTTTGGCCAAATACCTCAAAAAATTGCGCAAAGCTATTATATGGTAGTTTTGCGTGATCTTTTTTAAAGGATTATTATTTTCATTGAGCCGATTCAGATATAAACGATATTGCCTCACCAGATCGGCATCTATTTGGTTTGGCGAATTCACCTTGGCCCATTTTAAAAAACGATCCAAATAGTGACGATAATTTTCGGTCGTTTTTCTCGACCGGCCCCGCTCTATCTCCAAATATTCAAGATAATTTTGAACCAAAGATTCTATATTCATACACTATTTGCAAAAATTATAACTCACCTCGTTCGAGTCTGTCATTCGACCCTGAGGGTCTCAGACCCGAATGGGAAGACTCTTCAGAGTCTGAACGACCTAACCTTCTCTTATATTAAGAGAGGGAACGCTCGGTGATATTTAGAATTTCCCCCTCTTATATAAGAGGGGGCTGGGAGAGTTATTTCAATAACGAGCGTATAAATGCGTTTTGGATTCCGTGCTTCGGATTTCGAATTTTCCTGTTTTTATTATATCAATGTGCGACATAAAAAGCAAATAATGATGAAATCATAAATGTAATAACCCCTCCCAACCTCCCCTTATGCTAAGGGGAGGAGCCTGCTAAGTGAGATTATCTTTATTCCACGGGATTGCTTCGTCGCCCCGTTGCTGCGGGGCTCCTCGCAATGACGAGTGTTTTCTGGCTTTCGCATGTCCGCCCTCCTTCGCTTAAAGCTACGAAGGACGCGGCAGGTTGGCATAAATTTCTTAGGTCTGCATTATAATTGTCCGCGGGTTTGCCCCCACACCTAATCGACATATTTGAATTTATTTTTAATAACAAATAAGTTTACTCTGAATAGCTTGTTTTATCCCCGAAGGATTCTTTAAATGGAAAACAATGCCGATTAGGTGTGGGGGTTTGCATTTTAAACGGATTTATGTTATGTTTAATTTGTCAGTTTTAATATGTATATTCGGGTTTGATCCGGTCGACAATGGATCAAATTCCGCCTTCGCCGCATAAAAACTTATGGCAACCAAAAAAAGCAAAAAAACAAAAATCATTGAAGGATTCAAGATTCACGACACCGATACAGGTTCAACGGAAGTGCAAGCCGGAATTTTAACCGAGCAGATAAAACGCCTCACCCAGCATCTCAAAACCCACCGCAAAGACAATCATTCCCGATACGGGCTTCTCAAGATGGTGGCCAAACGCAAAAAATTGCTCGATTATCTCCAAAAAGAAGATGACAAGCGATATGAAGGTCTCATTAACAAACTCGAAATAAAAAGATAAGCGAAACACCCCAAGCAGGCACCGCCTCTTGGGTTAGATTTGTAATTTTATCACGATGCGAACCTACGAACTTAATGCTAACTATGCAAACTGCGAAATCCGATTAGATTCTTCTGCATTTGTTCGCAGTTCGTAGGTTGGCATTAGATTCGCATATTTCGCATTATAATTTATGATCACAAAGCATAAAGACCAAAGAGTGGGAGTATTTATCGATGTGCCGAATCTCTACCACTCCGCCAAAAATTTATACCAAGCCAAAGTTAATTTTAAAGAAGTTTTAAAAACCGCCGTTGCCGGCCGCCAGCTGATCCGCGCCCTCGCTTATTCCATTAAAACCGAAGGCGGCGAAGAAAACGCTTTTTTTGAAGCCTTGAGCAAAGTGGGCATAGAAATGAAGGTAAAAGACTTGCAGATTTTTCCGGGCGGAATGAAAAAAGGAGATTGGGACGTGGGACTGGCGGTGGACGCGATTAAATTAAGCGGAAAGCTTGATGCGATTGTATTAGTAACCGGCGACGGAGATTTTGTTCCTTTGGTTGAATATCTCAAAATCAAAAGCGGCTGCCAAGTGGAATTGATCGCTTTTGGACGCAGCGCTTCGGGAATTTTGCGCGAAGAAGTGGATGATTTTGTGGATTTAAGCCAGGATATGAAGAGATATTTGATAAAATAATTTCTAATTTTTAATTCTTTAATTTTTAAACATTGAGATTTATTTACAAAATTAAAAATTCAAAAAATAAAAATTTTAACCGGCTTCGGGCAAACGCCGTTTTTCAAGAGAGGAAAGGAAACAAGAATACAATTACAGAAATATGGTTGCGCTTTTGTTTCTTTTTCTGACTCTTTGAATCTCGAGTTTCTGTCCGGAGCTCAAATAAATGGAAAAGAAAATATTTTCTTTTGATTTTAAAGGACGCCCTCTCAAAATCGAAATCGGACGTTTGGCCCAACAGGCCTCGGGATCCGTTCTTTTGAGTTATGGCGATTCGGTGGTTTTGGCCACCGCCGTTATGGGCAAAAGAGATAAAGCCGATTGCAATTATATGCCTCTTTCGGTGGAATTTGAGGAAAAACTCTATGCCGCCGGAAAAATTAAAGGCAGCCGATTCATAAAAAGAGAAGGCCGTCCGCAGGATGAAGCGATTTTGAGCGGCCGATTAATCGACCGGACTCTTCGGCCGCGTTTTGATCAAAGGATAAGGAGAGACATTCAAATCGTTGTCTCCGTTTTGTCTTTTGACAAAGAAAACGATCCGGATGTTTTGGGAATCACGGCCGCCTCCCTCGCGCTTTCAATTTCCGATATTCCTTGGCAAGGACCAATCGCCGCAGTTAGAGTGAGCAAAATGGACGGCCAATATGTGGTCAATCCCACTTATTCGGAAAGAGAAATAAGTTCCCTGGAAATCGTGGTCTCGGGCACCGAAGATAAAGTGAATATGTTGGAAGCCGGCGCCAAAGAAACTTCCGAAGAAGAAATGGTTGAAGCGATAAAAATCGGCCAAGACGCGTATCGGGAACTCATAGAATTTCAGAAAGAAGTCATTGATTCGGTTAGTCCGAAAAAAGCCGCGGTGGAACTGAAAGAAGCCGATCCGGCCTTCAAAAAGAAAGTTGAGGAATTCATTGCCGGAAAACTGGAGCCGGCCATTTACATAAAAGATAAATCAACCCAAGTCGGCGAACTCCGCCAAATCAACGATTCGCTCATCAAAATGGTCAAAGAAACCGAAACGGAAAATATCCAGGAAAAAATATTTTTAGCCGCCGATATTGTTGAAAAAGAAACCGACAGAATCGTCCATAAAAATATCCTGGAAAAAGATTTGAGGCCCGATGAAAGAAAATTAAACGAAGTGAGAGAAATAACTTGCGAAGCGGGAATCCTTCCGCGCACTCACGGCTCGGCGCTGTTTAGCAGGGGAGCGACTCAAGCTCTTTCCACCGTCACTCTGGGCGCGCCCAGCGAAAAACAAATCATCGACGGACTGGAAGCGGAATACAAAAAAAGATTTTTGCATCACTATAATTTTCCGCCTTTTTCCGTGGGCGAAACGGGGCCCTTCCGAGGCCCGGGCAGAAGAGAAATCGGCCACGGCGCTTTGGCCGAAAGAGCGCTTTCAATGCTGATTCCGCCCGAAGAAGAATTTCCATACACCATTCGCTTGGTTTCGGAAATTTTGTCTTCAAACGGATCGTCTTCAATGGCCTCGGTCTGCGGATCTTCTGCCGCCGTGGCGGGCATCGCCATGGGATTGATCGCCGATGAAAAAAATCCGGAAAATTGCAAGATTCTAACCGATATTCAAGGCCCCGAAGACCACTACGGCGATATGGATTGCAAAGTTGCCGGAACTTTAACCGGAATTTGCGCCATTCAGATGGACGTAAAGATCGAAGGAGTCACTCCGGAAATTCTCGGCCGAGTTTTTCAACAGGCCAAAGAAGCCAGAACTTTCATTCTCCAAAAAATGAATGCCGTTATCAACCAGCCGCGCGAATCGCTTTCTCCGTTCGCCCCCAGAATCATCATCTTCCAAATAAATCCGGAAAAAATTCGCGAGGTCATCGGACCGGGCGGCAAAATTATCAATCAAATCATTGATGAAACCGGCGTTAAAATTGACATTGAAGATTCAGGCATGATTTTTATCACTTCGGAAAATCAGGAATCCGCCCAAAAGGCTCTGGAATGGATTAAAAACATCACCCATGAAGTAAAAATCGGGGAAGTTTTTCAGGGCCGGGTCACCAGAATAATAAATTTCGGCGCTTTCGTTGAAATTCTTCCGGGACAGGAAGGGCTTGTGCATATCTCCGAACTTGCCCCCTACCGCGTGCGCAAAGTTGATGATATAGTAAAGGTGGGAGACATTATTCCGGTAAAAGTCAAAAACATTGACGACCAAGGAAGAATAAATCTTTCTCTCAAAGAAGCTTCCAATTGATTTTGCGTTTTAATTTTAAAATAGTGCAAGGCGTCCTGCCCAAAGGGTTCATTTTATTGCGCCCCGAAAGTCAGGAGAAGCCGGGTTCCTAAAAATCATGGATATCAAACAAAATTCGGCCAGCGCTCCATCCGGCCCTGGCGCCAGCGCTCCAAAAGCGGATGAGCAAAAAGGAATTCAATCCAATGTCCCGTCGCTTTTGGTTAGGACAATGAAACAAGACCTTGCTTCGCAAGGCCAAAACGCGTCCGAAAAAAATCTTTCAATCAAACAAGCGCCCGCGCCGGTTTTTTCGATGAAACCCGCGCCAGGCGCTTCCGCTCCGCCCAATCTTCCGATCCAGCAAAAAAGCAAATCATCTATTGATATTCCTTCCCTTAAGCCCATAATCCCCGAAACCGCGAAAATTACTCCGATTGAGCCGCCCAAACCTGCGCTTTCCCAGCTCAAAGAACAAATCAAGCCTCAAACTGCCGCGCCTCCGATTCCGCCAAAACCGATTATTCCTCCGACAATAGCGCAAAATCATCCTTCCGCGCCTTCCAAACCGGAAGTAAAAACGGAAGCCGAAAAAAAACCGAGCGTTCCTCCCGTCAAACCTTTGGTTCCGCCGGGAGAAGAAATTAAAAAAATCACGGCCAAATCATCATCCGGCTTTAAACTCGCTTTGGCTATCGGCTTGATTTTAATCGCCCTAACCTTGGCGGCAGGCGGTTGGTATTGGTGGCAGAAACAAGGCGAAGGGCCGACTGCTCAAAATACTCCCACGCCTGCTCCTTTCCAAACTTCCACTCCAACACCCGTTCCGCAGCCAAATCCATTATTTTTAATGGATGGGACGGAAATTTCAATTCTTGATTATCCGGCAACAGACGCCTCGAGAGAGCAAGCGATCAATATTTTGACAAACACCTCGCGAAACCAAGGTTTTTCACATGTTATTTTCAAAAATAACGAAAACAGCTTTTTGACCCTTAAAGAAATAACGGACTATTTCAACATAACGTTTTTTAACGCGATTGGAACGAGCACGGATATTGATTTTGTCAATCCGGAACAGTTTTCCTTCTTTATTTACAGCCAGCAATCTTCGTCTTCAACCCCTTTCGCGCCGCATAACCGGGCGGGAGCGGCCATTGCCGTCAAATATCCGTTTCAGGACGGTTCGCAATTGATGCAAGCTATAAAAATCAAAGAAAATTCCATCCTGCAGGAGCTTGATTCATTATTTCTTAACAACCAAATAGATATTGCTCTCAACAAGGAATTCCAAGATAATATTTATCAAGGAATTTCCATCCGCTATGTCAATTTGCCGACTTCCGATATTTCCCTCGATTACGCCGTAGTCAATAATCTCTTGGTTGTCGCGACATCCAAGCAAAGCATGTACGCGGCGATTGATAAAATTTTGGAATCTTCGGGCAAATAATTTTTTAATCAAATGAATGAGAAAGAAAAGGCAGTCATTGAAACAATAAAATTTTACGGCCTTTTGGAAAGGCCGCTCGCAGAGCTTGAACTTTACAGATATCTTTCCGCCCAAAGCGGAAAGATATCTTTTTTTGACACGATCGAAATCCTTGAAAAATCGCGAATTGTCAAAAATATGATCCGGCAAAAAAACGGCTTGATATTTCCCAACAATCAGGAAGATCCGACCGCCTCGCGAATCAAAAAAATAAAAATAAGCCAGCAAAAATGGAAAGTTCTCAAAAGAAAAATCAAATGGCTTTTTCTCCTGCCTTTTTTCAAAGCGATAGTTTTGACGGGATCAATGAATTTTTTCAATTGTTCCCCCAAAAGCGATTTTGATTTATTGATTATCGCGCGGAAAGACAGAATCTGGTCAACGCGTCTTTTTATTACGGCGCTTTGCGAAATTTTCGGAATGCGCCGTAAGGCCGGAAAAACCGAAAACAGATTCTGCCTGAACTGTTTCGTTTCGGAAGAATATTTGGAAATTTCAGAAAAAGCCAAACCGAGAAATTTCTATTCGGCCCAGGAATACGGACGGGCAAAACTTTTGATTGAAAGAGACGATGAAATATTCAAAAAATTTCAAAAACAAAATTGCTGGATTAAAAATTTTTTAAATGCGCATCCTTGGCCGGGAAGCGAATCGCAAAAATTAAAAGAGATAAAATTTTTCGCCGGCCTGGTTAAAATTTTTGAATTTCTTCTTTCCAACAAATTCGGAGATTGGCTGGAAAAAAAAGCGGGGGAGCGGCAATCGCGCCGGATAAATTCAAATTTAAAAATAGAACCGGCCGACCAAATCTGCGTCAGCCCGACATGCTTGATGTTTCATCCCAATTCAAAAAGCTTTGAAGTAATGGAGAGAATGGAAAAATCCGAAATTTGAAATCCGAAATCCGTCCCGCCGCCGCGGGACGGATTTCGCGCTTCGAATTTTTAACTCTGTGGATATCTTTATTGACACATCTGCCTAATAATTGGTAAATTATAAATAGTTCACGGCTGACTGCCAAATATTTTAATAAGTTTTTATTAGTTCTTTTCAAAGCCTGCGATAGCAGGAACAGTCAGCGGAACCGAATAGTGGTTTCCTTTCTCTATTGTCGTGCCTAAAAGGGCCTCAAATATAAAAAATTAAAGGCCCGGAAGGTCGCCTGAAAGGGTATAATCGAGAGAGGTTGAGGGGCATTGGCCCCAGAAGTAATATAAATTTGGGCTTTCAATGCCCCTCATTACGCCAAAAAGCGCAAAACCCGCATTTTTAACCCTTGTTGAGGGTTTTTTTGTTGCCTTGCCGCGCGAAAAGAGATAGAATGGAATAGAAGAATAAATAAATACAAGGAGATCAAATCCATGGAAAAAGAAAAAATAGAAAAATTCAAAAAACAGCTTGAAGAAAGGAAAAACAAACTCGAAGAAGAATTGTCATCCATAGCTAAAAAAGATCCCTTGGTTAAAAATGACTATGATGCCAAATTTCCCGATTACGGCACCCAAAGTTCCGACGAAGAAGCCTTTGAGGTGGCTTCTTACGAAAGCAACCTTTCAATGGAACAGGCCTTGGAAATAAAATTAGCTGAAATCAAAGCCGCTTTGGAAAGAATAGAGAAAGGAACTTATGGCAGATGCGAGAATTGCCAAGAAGAGATAGATGAAAAGAGATTGGAAGCTATGCCGGAAGCCAAGATTTGCGTGAAATGCAACAAATAAATACGAAAAAACCGTTAAAACACCCCTTAAAGGGTGTTTTTTATTGGGATTGAGAATATAATACGAATAAGGTCTCCAATTCCCAAGTTCCAATTTCTAATTTCTAATAAAACGTCCAAAATCCAATGACCAAATCCCAAACATTCTGAATTTTAAGCATAAGCTAAAAATTCAGAAATATTGGAAATTGAGAATTGAAAATTGGAAATTTTTAGGAATATGTCTTCCAAAGTCTCTTCCGCCGCTATTGTCGGCCTTTCTTGCCTTCCTATTGAAGTGGAAGTCGATATGGCTCCTGGTCTTCATATGTTTTCTATCGTCGGTTTGCCTGATGCCGCCGTCAACGAAGCTAAAGAGCGAGTCTCGGCAGCCGTAAAAAACTCGGGAGCTTCGCCGCCTCATCATTCAAATCGCCGGGTTATTGTAAATCTTGCTCCGGCGGACATCAGGAAAGAAGGACCTTCATATGATTTGCCCATTGCCATCGCTTTTTTATTGGCTTCCGATCAAATTCGAGTGCCGGATGTTGATTCAAAGTTATTTATAGGAGAATTATCTCTTGAAGGGAAATTAAGACCGGTTAACGGAGCGCTTTCTGCCGCTCTTATGGCTAAAGAAAAGGGGTTTAAAACCTTATTCCTGCCAAAAACCAATGCGATTGAAGCGGCTCTGGTAAAAGATTTGGATATTTATGGAATAGAATCCCTCGAAGAGTTGATTTTATTTTTGGAAGGTAAAACAGACCTGCCGCCAGAACCAAAAGCCGATTTAGAAAGCTTCAATACGGAAATAGAATCGGAATTCGATATGTCTTTAATAAGAGGGCAGGAACACGCTAAAAGGGCTTTGGAAATTGCCGCTGCCGGACATCACAATATCCTCTTTTGCGGTCCTCCCGGCACCGGAAAAACTCTCTTAGCCCGAACAATAACTACTATTTTACCTCCCCTGTCTTTTGAAGAAGCTCTTGAAGTGACTAAAATTTTCAGCGTTGCCGGACGGCTTAATCAAACCGAACCCATAGTAACCAACCGCCCCTTCAGGAGCCCGCATCACACGGCCTCTTCGGCCGCGCTTGTGGGAGGAGGCAATCATCCGAGACCCGGAGAAATTACTCTGGCCCATCGAGGAGTCCTGTTTCTGGATGAATTGCCCGAATTTCACCGGGATGTGCTTGAATCTTTGCGTCAGCCTCTCGAAGACGGGATAATTACTGTCGCCAGAGCCAGCTCGGCTCTTGAATTTCCGGCTCGCTTTATGCTTGTAGCGGCAATGAATCCTTGTCCTTGCGGCTATCTAACCGATCAAATAAAGAGATGCGTCTGTTCTCCTGGACAAATAAGCAAATACAAACGCCGAATTTCAGGACCATTGCTTGATAGAATAGACTTGCACATAGAAGTGCCGCCAATGCAATTTGACAAGATGACAGGCCAGCAAGCAGGGGAAGATTCCCGGATTATAAGAGAACGGGTTATTAAGGCAAGAAAAATTCAAGAAAAAAGATTCGATCAAGAAAAAATTCTGACTAATTCGGAAATGAGCGGAAAGCATTTGAAAAAATATTGCCAAATTGATTCAACGGGACAAAATATTCTCAAAACTGCTATTAATAATCTTCACCTTTCCGTTCGTTCTTATCATCGAATCTTAAGAATAAGCAGAACCATCGCGGATTTATCAGAATCAAATCATATTCAAGCCAATCACATAGCCGAAGCGATTCAGTATCGTCCGCATGAAGACAAATTCAACTAATTACAGATTTACAGACACTTACGAATATACGGATAAATTTAAATTAAATCCATTCGTATATCTGTATTTATCCGCAAATCCGCCAGCAGGCAGAGCCGGAATCCAGATTTTATCTTAATTTTCTGGATTCCCGCTTGGGGCGGGAATGACAAATCGGGTGTTTCGCAATTCAAGGCAATTTATGATAAACCTTCCTAATCATATTGCCATTATTCCCGATGGAAACAGGCGCTGGGCGAAAAAGAATAAAATTTCATCTTTTCTGGGGCATAAAAAAGGATCTGAAAACTTTAATGGAATATTAAAGGCAACCTTGGATTTCAAAGTTTATTGTCTTTCGATATGGGCATGCTCCAGAGACAATATCCAAAAAAGAAGCAAGAAAGAAGTTGATTTCTTGTTCAAGCTTCTGGAAATTAATTTTAATAAATTAAGCCAAAGCGAATTTATCCATCAAAATAAAGTGAGAGTTGAAGCATTTGGCCGTTGGGAATCTTTGTTTCCGACAAAGCTTAAGAAATCGGTTATTAATCTTGCAAACATTACTAAAGATTATAAAAAATATCGGCTGAATTTCTTGCTTGCCTATAACGGAACAGACGAAATGATTGAAGCTGTTAAAAAAATATCTTCCTTAAAAGAAGATATAAACGAAGAAACGATAAAAAACAGCCTCTGGACAAAAAATCTTCCTCCCGTTGACCTGGTTATCAGAACAGGGGGAGAACCTCATTGGTCCAATGGTTTTATGATGTGGCTCACCGCCAATTCTCATTTTTATTTCACATCCGTCCTTTGGCCGGAATTCGGAGAAAAAGAATATATCAAGGCTGTTGAAGATTATTCAAAAAGGCAAAATAAGAGAGGAGCGTAATGGTTAATTTTCAATATCTAAACTCCGCAAAGAAAGATTTGTTTGAAAATTAAATATTGCCTTGAATTACGAAACACCCGATTTGTCATTCCCGCCCCAAGCGGGAATCCAGAAAATTAAGATAAAATCTGGATTCCGGCTCTGCCTGCTGGCA